>JBDGQC010000049.1:0-1188 GCA_042219375.1 Halolamina sp.
GAGGTCTTCGAGTCGGTCCGCTTGGACGCGATGGCGTCGATCTCGTCGATGAAGATGACCGCCGGCTCGTTCTCGCGGGCCACCTCGAACAGGTCACGGACGAGTTTCGCGCCCTCGCCGATGAACTTGTGGACGAGTTCGGAACCGGCCATCTTGATGAAGGAGGCGTTGGTCTCCCGTGCGACGGCCTTGGCGAGCATCGTCTTCCCGGTCCCCGGCGGGCCGTGGAGCAGCACGCCGCTCGGGGGCTGGATGCCGACGGTGTCGAACGCTTCGGGCTCCTCCAGCGGGAGTTCGACCGTCTCGCGCACCTCGCGCATCTGTTCGTCGAGGCCGCCGATATCCTGGTACCCCACGTCGGGGGAGTGGTCGATCTGCATCACGCGGGCCCGCACGTCGGTTTCGCGGGTGAGTTTCTGGACGACCGACAGCGAGTTGTTGACCGCGACCCGGTCGTCGGGCTCCAGTTTCTCGCGCATCTCGCCGGTGACCTCGGTCAGCGCCTCCTGGTTGTTGCCGTGCTGCTTGATAACGACGCCGTCGTCGTTGAGTTCCTGGACCGTCGCGACGAACAGCGGCGACTGTTTGAGTTTCTTGTTCTCGTGGGTCAGCCGCTCCAGCTTCTGCTGGAACTTGTTGTTCTCCGCGTTGGCGTCAAGCAGACTGTCGCGCATCTCCTCGTTCTGGGCTTCGAGAACCTCCAGCCTGTCGCGGAGGGACTCGATTTTCTCCTGTTGCGACGCCGCCTCGTCGTACGGCAGGTCGACGTCGTCAACGGTGTCGGTCATTGCCGGCGTTAGGCGGTTCCGTCTTAAGAGGCTTCGGGTAACACCGAACGCTGCCGAGGAGCCTGAGACGGCTCGCCTCGGGTTCTTCCCGCCCGAACGTTCAAGTCGGATGACGGAGGCACCACCCCTATGGCCGATCCTGACGCCGTCGCCGCCGCGCTCGCCCGCCTCGCCACCGGCACCGCAGGCCGGACTGGCCCACTCCGGCGGGGAACAACGGAGTCCGAGCTATCACAACCGGAACAGTCGCCCGGGCGAATCGTTGCCGACGCCGAGGCGGCGCTTCACCGGCTCTCGACTGCCGCGGCGTTCGTCGACGACTGTGGCGAGCAGCGGCTTTCCCGTGCCGTTTCCCGGGCAGCGCAAGCAGGTGACGACGCTGTCGCGGAGCGCGGCCGGG
>JBDGQC010000049.1:1288-25345 GCA_042219375.1 Halolamina sp.
GCCGTTTCCCGGGCAGCGCAAGCAGGTGACGACGCTGTCGCGGAGCGCGGCCGGGATGTCCTCCTGACGTTCGACCGGTTCCGGGCGGCTGCGAACGACGACGGGATGCCCCCGGGTGCGAACGGCGGGGCACCCGCGGCCGTAAACGGCGACGGAGCGCCCGGCGTTGCACCCCTGGACGAGCGCGACCGGGCGGACGACCACTTTCACCCCGGTCGCGCAACCCTCTTGACAGGGGGCGGCATAGGGTCGGAGTAGATGACCCGGGTGATACACACGGGCGACACCCACGTCGGCTACCAGCAGTACCACTCCGCGGAGCGCCGGGCGGATTTCCGCCGAGCGTTCGACGCCGTCGTCGACGATGCCATCGAGACGGATGTGGACGCGGTGGTGCACGCTGGCGACCTGTTCCACGACCGTCGCCCGGAGTTACAGGACTTGATGGCCGTGCTCTCGGCGCTGCGCCGCCTGGACGCCGCCGACATCCCGTTTCTCGCCGTCGTCGGCAACCACGAATCGACGCGTGCCGGCGAGTGGCTCGACCTCTTTCAGGAGACGGGGGTGGCGACCCGCCTAGGCGCCTCGCCGGTCACCGTCGGAGACGTGGCGTTCTACGGCCTCGACTGGGTGCCCCAGCCCCGGCGCGAGGACCTCGCCTACGAGTTCGAGCCCCACGACGCCGCCCACGCCGCGCTGGTTTCTCACGGACTGTTCACCCCCTTCGAGTTCGGGGAGTGGGACACCGAGACGGTGCTCTCGGAGGCTACCGTGACGTTCGACGCGGTGCTGCTCGGTGACAACCACGCGCCCGATACTGCCGAGGTTGACGATACCTGGGTGACCTACTGCGGTTCGACCGAGCGCGCGAGCGCCAGCGAGCGCGAGGCACGCGGCTACAACCTCGTCACCTTCGACGCCGACGGGGTGGATATCCGCCGCCGGAGCCTCGACACCCGCCCGTTCGTCTTCGTCTCCGTGGAACTCGCGCCCGGCGAGGGCGTCGAGCGCGTGCGCGAGCAGGTCCGCCAGCACGACCTGTCCGACGCGGTCTGCATCGTGGAAATCACCGGCGAGGGCGAGCCGGTCACTCCCGCCGCAGTCGAGGAGGCCGCGGCCGAGGAGGGTGCGCTCATCGTCCGCGTCACGGACCGCCGGGAGATCGAGGAGGCGTCGGACCTCGGCGTGAGTTTCGCGGACCCAGACGAGGCGGTCCGGGAACGCGTCGCGGAGCTCGGGCTCTCGACGGCTGCGCGCGGCATCGACGAGACGGTCCGGGAGAGCAAGACGGCCGACTCGAACGTCCGCGAGGTGGTGCAAAACCGTGTAGACGAACTGCTGGAGGACGACCCGGCGGCGTTCCAAGCCGTGGAGAGTGCTGAACCCGCCGACGCCGCGGATGATGACGATGCAGCCGACGCCACTCCCGAAAGCGAGGGTGAGGCATCTGACGAACCCGCCACCGATGCCGGGGATACCGAGGACGGCCAGCCGGCTACTGACCGGGCCGAGGACGCCGAGCAGGGCACCATGGAGGAGTACCTATGAGGTTCGACCGCCTGCGCCTCAGGAACTTCAAGCCCCATACTGACACCGACCTCCGGCTCGACGACGGCGTCACCGTTATCCACGGGCTCAACGGCTCGGGGAAATCCTCGCTGTTGGAGGCGTGTTTCTTCGCGCTCTACGGCTCGCAGGCGCTCGACGGCACCCTCGACGAGGCTGTGACGACCGGGAAAGACGAGACGGACGTGGAACTCTGGTTCACCCACGGAGGCGAGGAGTACCGCATCACTCGCGAACTCCGGCGGTACGGCGACTCCATGTCCACGACGAAATGCGTGCTCGATGGGCCGAATGGCACCATCGAGGGCGCAACCGACGTGCGGGCGTTCATCAGCAACGAACTGCTGCGTATGGATAGTGCGGCGTTCCGCAACTGCGCCTACATCCGGCAAGGGGAGGTAAACCGGCTCATCAACGCCTCCGCGAACGAGCGCCAGAAGATGATCGACGACCTGCTCCAGTTGGGGAAACTGGAGGAGTACCGCGACCGGGCCGGCGACGCCCGCCTGGGCGTTGAGGACGTGCTGACTGCCAAGCGGGAACTCCTCGACGACCGGGAGAGCCAGATCGAACGCCGTGAGGAGCAGGACCTCCACGAACGCCTCAACGAACTCGAAACCGAACTGGCCGAGGTCGAGGCCGAGATAGAGCGCTTCGAAGCCAACCGCGACGAGGCGGAGGCGACCCGCGACGAGGCGCAGGAACTGCTCGACGAGGCAGCGGAGCGGGAGGAGGAACTCGAAGACCTCGAAGCCGAGATTGAGGACTTGGAGGCTGCCATCCGTGAGACTCAGGACGAACGCGAAGAACTGATGGACCGCATCTCGGAGGCACGCGAAACCATCGAGGAGAAGGAGGAGCGAGCCACCGAACTCGCCGACGCCGCGGACATCGACACCGCGACACCCGAGCATGTCGCCGAGGCCCGCGAGACACTCGACGAGCGTGAGGCCGAGGTTCGGGAGACGCTCACGGAGCGCCGCGAACGCGTGACAGCGCTGGAAAACCAGTCGGAGAACCTTCAGGACGAGGCAGAACGACTCCGCGAGCGTGCCGCGGAGAAACGCGAAAGCGCCGCGGAGTCGACGGAAGAGGCCGAGGACGCCGAGGCGGAGTTAACGGAGAAACGGGAGCGCCTGGAGGAACTCGCTGCGGAGCGCGAGCAACTGGCCGAACAGTTCGCCGACGCGCCCGTCGCCGTCGGCGACGCGGACCAGTACCGCGAGTCAGTCACCGCCGAACTCAGCGACCTGCGCGAGGAGATTCAGGAGACGGCAGCCGCCCTGACCTCCGCACGCGATAGCGTCGAGGAGGCCGAGGAGTTACTCGCGGCGGGGAAATGTCCCGAGTGCGGCCAGCCAGTCGAGGACTCCCCGCATGTCGATACGTTGGCGGAGGACCGCGAGCGTGTCGAGGCGCTGTCGGCCGAACTCGGCGAGCGCAACGGTCGGAAACAGGAGCTGGAGGCCGAACTCGACACCGCCGAATCGCTGGTTGAGGCCGAAAACCGCATCGAGAACATCGACGACAGTCGGGAGATGCTTCAGGAGCGCATCGAGGACCTCGAAGCGGCCGCCGAGCGCGCCCGCGAGCAGGCGGCCGAGCAACGCGACGAAGCCGCAGAACTGGAAGCAGAGGCTGAAGAGGCGGCCGACACCGCTGACGCCAAGGCCGATGAGGCCGCCGACGTTCGGGAGGATGTCGCGGCCAAAGAGGCGGTCCTCGATGAACTCGATGCGCGCCGCGAACGCCTCGACCGGGTGGAGTCGGTCCTGGACGAGATAGCCGAGTCGGAGTCCGACATCGAGCGCCTGCGCGATCAGCGCGAGAACAAGGCCGAACTGCTTGACGAGCGTCGCGACCGCCTCGCGGACTTCCGGGAGGAACGCGACGAACTCAGAGAGGTGTTCGACCGTGAGCGCGTGGAGGAGGCACGGAAGCAACACGAGAACGCGGTGGAGTACCTCGAAAAGGTCGAGGCGAAGCTTGCGGACCTCCGCGACCAGCGCGACGACCTCACGGGGAGCATCGGGAGCGTCGAAAACGAACTCGAACAGCTCGACGCCCTCCGCGAGGAGCGCGACGCGCTGGCGGAAACCGTCGCGGACCTGGAGTCGCTCCACGCCGAGACCGAGCAGTTAGAACAGACCTACGGCGACCTGCGGGCGGAGCTCCGCCAACGGAACGTCGAAAGTCTGGAACGGATGCTGAACGAGACGTTCGAGTTGGTGTACGGCAACGACGCCTACTCCCACATCGAACTCGACGGCGAGTACGAACTCACCGTCTACCAGAAGGACGGCACCCCGCTCGCGCCCGACCAGCTTTCCGGCGGGGAGCGGGCGCTGTTCAACCTCTCGCTGCGGTGTGCCATCTACCGGCTGCTCTCGGAGGGTATCGAAGGCGCGGCGCCGACGCCGCCGCTCATCCTCGACGAACCGACCGTCTTCCTCGATGCCGGCCACATCTCCCGGCTGGTGGACCTGGTCGAGGAGATGCGCGGTTTCGGCGTCCGACAGATACTCATCGTGAGCCACGACGAGGAACTCGTCGACGCTGCCGACACGCTCGTTACCGTCGAGAAGGATACGACGACCAACCGGTCCAGCGTGACGCGGGAGGCTGCGGCGACGCTCGGCGAAGTCGAGGCGCTGCTGGGCGGTGACGACTAACCGGCGTCGGTCCCGTGAGTTTCGGCTGTCGCGCCCTCCGCCCGCAGGTGTTCGACGGCCTCCCTCGCCATCTCGGTCGCATCGTAGCCCCGTTCGCCGGCGACCTGTCTCTCGCTGACCAGTTCGGCGGCGCGGAGTTCGGTGACCACCCCGTGGAAATCGCTCTCACAGAGTTCGTAGGCCCCCAGCAGGTCTACGGCGGCGACGGGACCGCGGTCGACGAGTTCGATCACGAGGCCGAGCGACTGCTCGTCGTGAACCGCGGTGAGCAGTCGGCGGGCCGGTTCGGAAACCCCGCTCGCGGCAGCGACCAGCGGTGGTTCGCCGTCCGCGTCGCTGAGCCGGTCGGCGTCGATATAGCGCTCCTCGCCGGTCGCCGGGTCGCGGACGAGGCTCGCGTCGCTCGCCTCCTTGAGCAGCAGGTAGCGCTCGCCCTCCGCGGTTTCGACCGTTCGCATTGCTCGAAGAGAGGTGGCTGGTGTGCAAAACGCTTCCGCCGGCAGACTACTCCTGCTTCGTTTCGTCGGTTGCGACCCCGTCCTCGGCCGTCTCCCCGTCATCCGACCGGAACGCTCGGTAGATGGTCCACGAACGATAGAACGCGAACGCCGCGATGACGGCTGCCGCGGCGCCGATGAGCGTTCGCCCGCGAAAGTAGGCCAGCAACGGGCCCAAAACGAGCAGGAACAGGCCGACGTTGACGTAGACCACCGTCGCCCAGAACGCGCGGGCCGTCTCGTCGTCGACCTCGACGGCGTCGGACTCCGGGGGTGTGAGCAGCTCGCCATCCCCTTCGGCGGCGTCTGCCTCGCCCCGGCGCTCGACATCGGCAGCCGTCGCGCCGAACCGCTCGCGGCGGCGCTCGGCCAGTTCGGCCTCGAAGTCTCGCGCGTCCGGCCCGAGGTCAGTCCCGCGGTTCTCGGATTCGGTTCCGGGGTCGTCGCCGTCGCTCACGGGCGGAACTCACGTCGGCAACGCGAAAGAAGCTCTCGGTCCGCGTCGTCGCCGCTCAGCGCCGCTGGTCGAGCCGTACTGGGGTGTCGCTCCGCACCCACGCCAGCGGGGTTTCGGCGTCGTAGAGGACGATGCCGTCCTCGACGTCGTAGGATTCGACAGTCTCGAACCCTCCCTCGGCGGTCGGCGTCGACGGTTCGCCGCTCGAAGCCGGCTGCCGGGCACCATCGCGGTCTGTCATGTGACTCTTTACCAAACAGGGTGATATATGTCTTGCGGGGCCGGCGATTCGGGGCCGATGGACCACCGCCGTTTTAACGGGGCACGGCTAATCCCCGCCAATGAACGAGAGCGAGCAGCAGGGGCTCGGCGAGTTTGTGGGCCCCGACGAGGGCCGCCCCGACGAGGAGGCGGCGGTCGTCGCCGGCGACGCCGGGCAGGCGGTCAGCGAAGTCGTGGACGCCGCGGACCTGAAGTTCCCCGACGCGGAGGGTGTCGTGGAGATGACGGTGACGCAGGTGGACTACACCGTTGAGGGCTCCGGCGCGACGGAGTACCCCGTCGTTCACGTTTTCGGCCGTACCGCCGATAACGAGGCCGAACACGTCCGCGTACTCGGGATGGAGCCGTACTTCTACGTCCCGACCGAGGATATCGCGGACCGCGCGCTGACCGAGGAGTACGACGCCATCCTCGATACCCGGACCGAGGACCCCAACGGCGACCGTTTTGAATCCATCCGTGGCAAGCCCCTGACCAAAGTCGTCGGCCGGACGCCGCGGGACGTGGGGCGGATTCGCGACGACTTCGACGAGCATTACGAGGCGGACATCCTCTTCCCGAACCGCTTTCTCATCGACAAGGACGTGAGTTCCGGGCTGCAGGTGCCCGCCCGCCGCCTGTCGGACGGCCGGATTCAAGTGCGCTACGACGACTCGGAACTGGTGGCCGTAGAAGCGCCCACCGAGGCGGACCTCCGGGTGAACACCTTCGACATCGAGGTCGACGACCGCTCGGGCTTTCCCGAGGAGGGCGAGGAGCCTATCGTCTGTCTCACCTCCCACGACTCCTACCGCGACGAGTATATCGTCTGGCTCTACGACGCGCCGGCCGCCGAGGTGGCGCCGCCGGAGTCGCTCCCCGAGTACGAGCCGATTGCGGATTCGGGGACGAGCGAGGTGCGGGCGTTCGACGAGGAGGCGGCGATGCTCGATGCCTTCGTCGAGTATCTCGAGAACACGAACCCGGACGTCCTCACCGGCTGGAACTTCGAGGATTTCGACATGCCGTACGTGCTCGACCGCCTGGAGCGCGTTGATTCCGGAACCGAGTACGACCTCGACATCGACCGGCTCTCACGGGTGGACGAAGTGTGGCGCTCGGACTGGGGCGGCCCGGACGTGAAGGGCCGGGTGGTGTTCGACTTGCTCTACGGCTACAAACAAATCGTCATCAAGGAACTGGAGTCGTTCCGACTCGACGCCATCGGCGAGCGCGAACTGGATGTCGGGAAGGAACACTACTCCGGCGACATCGGCGACCTCTGGGAGCAGGACCCCGAACAGCTGCTGGAGTACAACCTTCGGGACGTGGAGCTCTGTGTCGAAATCGACCGCAAGCAGAACGTCGTGGATTTCTGGAACGAGGTGCGTTCGCTGGTCGGCTGTAAACTGGAGGACGCGCCCACCGCGGGCGACGCGGTTGATATGTACGTGCTCCACAAAGCCTACGGCGAGTTCGCGCTCCCCTCGAAGGGCCAGCAGGAGGCCGCCGAGGAGTTCGAGGGCGGCGCGGTGTTCGAGCCGATCACCGGCGTGAAGGAGAACGTCACGGTGCTCGACCTGAAATGCTTTAGTGGGGATACAGACGTGCTCACTCCCGAGGGGTCTCGGAACATCAAGAACCTGAGCGTTGACGACGAGATTTACACGCTCAACCCGGACACGTTCGAGTGTGAACTGAAGCCAGTTGTCGAAACTCACGTATACGACAACAGCTTCGGCGAGCTCCACCATCTCAGCGGGAACACACACGACTTCAAGGTCACCGAGAACCACCGGTTCCTCGCTTCGAAGGAACGAGGCTGGGAGGGGCAGGAGCCAGCCGACTTCGAGTTCGCCGAGTATCGGGAGTTTACGGACACCGAACGGTACGCCTTCCCGAACCACGAACCGATGGCCGGTCGGGCCCCCTCGACGTTCGACCTCGTCGACGAGGTTGAGGGAGGGAACGTCGTCGTGTACTCCGACGACGACCTCCGGGTCTTCCGGAACGCGATGCCCGAAGCTGTTCAGCGTGAACTGGACCTTGCACACGGGAGCTCCGAAGCGATGGGACTCACGCAGAAGGTGGGCAAGTACCTGATTCCGCTGGAGTGCTATCGCGAGTACCGTGCCGTCATCGACGAGTACGCCGCCGACCTATTCCTCAAGTTCGGCCGTAGTCACCGCGAAACGCCCCTCTCGTTCGAGATGACTGACTGGTTGGAGCTTCTCGGTTGGTACGTAACCGAGGGGAGCATCGACAGGGCTGCCGGTCGGTTCACGCTCCACCAGCAAAACGACGAGGGCCGGGACCGAATTCGCTCGCTTCTGGACCGGATGGATGTGAACTACAACGTCGACGAGCGAGGTGTGAACGTCTCGAACACGTATCTGCTCGACTGGCTGAGCGAGAACTGCGGCGAAGGATACGCGAACAAGCGCCTTCCCGACTGGGTGTTCGAACTCGACGGCGAACTCCTTCGGGGCCTGCTCAACACGCTCGTGGCCGGCGACGGGAGCGTTACGGACTCCGGGCTCCAGAAGTTCTGGACGAAAAGCGACGACCTGAAAGCCGCCGTCGTCGATATCGCGGTTCGGTGCGGCGAGAAACCGACAGTCTCCAAACAGTCCGATGGCAGTTGGTACGTCTCTATCGGGAAACGAGGGTCCTTCCAGAAGTCCACGAACGGATCGGTTGAACCGCACGACGGGAAAGTGTACTGTGTGACTGCCGAGGACAACCACGTTGTTCTTGCAGGGCGCAACGGCCACTATCAGTGGGTTGGACAATCGCTCTACCCCATGTCGATGGCAACCATCAACTCCTCGCCGGAGACGAAGGTAGACCCCGATTCTTACGACGGCGAAACCTACCAGTCTCCCGATGGGACCCACTTCCGCAAGGAACCAGACGGCATCATGCGGGAGATGATCGACGAACTCCTCACCGAACGCGAGGAGAAGAAGGCGCTGCGTGACCAGCACGAACCAGGCACGCCCGAGTACGAGCAGTACGACCAGCAGCAGGGAAGTGTCAAGGTAGTTATGAACTGCTTCACGCCCGACACCGACGTGCTCACACCCGAGGGCGTGCGGAACATCCGCGACCTCGGCGCCGGCGACGAGGTGTACTCGCTCGACCCCGAAACCGAGGAGATGGAGGTCAAACCCGTCACCGAGACGCACGCGTATCCGGAGTACGGCGGGGAACTGGTCGACATCCGGACGAGCAAAATCGACTTCCGGGTGACACCGAACCACCGGATGCTCGTCCGGAAAAACGGGACCAACGGCATCACCGAGGACGGTTATAGCTTCGTCGAGGCGGGCGAACTCGACGACGCGACGAACTACGAACTCCCGCACGACTGGACCACCGACCACGGAGACGAACTCGGGACCGTCGACCTCGTCGACTACGTCGAGGGTGAGTACGAGGTGTGGGTCCGACCGGAGGTGCACGGCCACACGTTCGCGGCCGAGCTCGGCTACTACCCGGACAAGGTGAAGAAGGATGATGTGGGGCAGGAGGGCTACGTTCTCGACGCCGAGGAGTACGCCGAACACCGGGAGTACATCGAGTCGGTCTGCGAGCAGAGCTTCATCCACCGGGAATCTGGACGGAAGTGGATTCCACGGACGTTCGCCGGTGACGACTTCCTCGACCTGCTCGCCTGGTACGTCACGGAGGGGAACGTCTACACCTCCGAGGAGAAGCAGTTCGGGGAGAAACTCCGTGGCTCGGCGACAACGGTCCAAATCGCACAGGAGAAGGCCCCGGTAGCTGACGGCGGCACGACTACCGAGGGAACCAGCCCCACGAAGAGCGACCACGCCGCCGTCGGTGAACTGCTCGACAGGATGGGCTTCGACTACTACGTCGACGACCGCAGCTACCAGTTCACGTCGCGGCTGTTCGGCGAGATGCTCGAACGTCTCTGTGGCGGGGACAGCTTCGAGAAACAGGTCCCCGAGTTCGTGTTCGACCTGACCGAGCGGGAGAAACAGCGCTTCCTCGATACACTCGTTGGGGGTGATGAGGACCGACAGCCGAACTCGTGGCGGTACACCACCTCCAGCGAGCAACTCCGCGACGACGTGCTCCGGCTCTGTACGCATCTCGGGCTGACAGCCAACTACGGGAAAGACAGCGGATCGTGGCGCATCTACGTCGCCGAGGAGGCGAAGAACACGCTCCGCATGCATCGGTGTAGTTCGACCAGTACCGCGAAAAACGGCGTCTACTGCGTCACGGTCGCGGACAATCACTCCCTGCTGGCAGGGCGAAACGGCACGTTCCAATTCGTCGGCCAGTCCCTCTACGGCGTTTCGGGGTGGGACCGGTTCCGGCTCTACGACACGGAGGGCGCCGCTGCGGTGACGGCGACGGGCCGGGAGGTCATCGAGTTCACCGAGACGGCGTCGGAGGAGATCGGCCACGAGGTGGCATATGGCGACACCGATTCAGTTATGCTGTCACTTGGACAACAGGTATCCGAAGAGGAGGCCATCGAGGAGTCCTTCGCCATCGAGGAGCACATCAACCGGCGCTACGACGACTTCGCCGCCGAGGAACTCGGCGCCGACGACCACCGGTTCGAAATCGAGTTCGAGAAGCTCTACCGGCGGTTCTTCCAGGCCGGCAAGAAGAAACGCTACGCCGGCCACATCGTCTGGAAGGAGGGCAAGGAGGTCGACGACATCGACATCACGGGCTTCGAGTACAAGCGTTCGGACATCGCGCCCATCACCAAGCGGGTCCAGAAGGAGGTCATCGACATGATTGTCCGCGGGAAGGACCTCGACGAGGTCAAGGAGTATCTCCACGGGGTCATCACTAACTACCAAGACGGCAACGTCAACCTGGACGACGTGGGCATCCCCGGCGGCATCGGGAAGCGCCTCGACGCCTACGACACCGACACCGCGCAGGTTCGGGGGGCGAAGTACGCGAACCTGCTGCTGGGGACGAACTTCCAGCGCGGGTCCAAGCCGAAACGGCTCTACCTGGAGAAAGTCCACCCCGAGTTCTGGCAGGAGGTGGAGTCCGGTGAGGACGCGCTGGACCCCCAGACGGACCCGCTCTACGCGGAGTTCAAGCGCGACCCCGACGTCATCTGCTTCGAGTACGCCGAGGAGGTGCCCGACAGCTTCGACATCGACTGGGACAAGATGCTCGACAAGACGCTCAAGGGTCCCATCGAGCGCGTCATCGAGGCGTTGGGGCTCTCCTGGGACGAAGTGAAATCCGGCCAGGAGCAGACCGGCCTCGGCCAGTGGGGCTGAGGCGCCCGCGCTGACCGCGAGCAGTTCGTACGCTTTTTCTCCCCTCCCGAGGTACGACGGGGCATGTCCCGCTCCGTCGGCGTGGTGGTCCCCGCCTACCGGCCAGACGTGGCCCGTCTCTCGCGCTACGTCAGGGCGCTCGACGAGCGTCTCTCGCCGGCGGAGCTACGTATCGAACTCGACGACCCGGCGCCCGGCGACCCCGCGGCGCTCGCGGACCTCCCTGCAACGGTCAACGTCGTCGACCGGCGCCGCGGGAAAGGAGCCGCCGTTACCGAGGGATTCGAGGCCCTCGATACGGACGTGTTGGCCTTTGCCGACGCCGATGGCTCGACGCCCGCCGACTCCATCACCGATGTCGTCGAACCCGTTGCATCGGGGGAGTACGACCTTGCGGCTGGCTCGCGGCGTCACCCCGAGGCAACGGTGAAATCCCACCAGAAAGTCCTGCGCCGGTTCCTCGGCGACGCCTTCGCGTGGCTGGCGCGGCGGCTGCTCGCCCCGGACCTGCATGACTATCAGTGTGGCGCGAAGGCGGTGTCGGCCAACTTCTGGGCGCGGGTCCGCCGCCATCTCTACGAACCGGGGTTCGCCTGGGACATCGAGTTCCTGGCCATCGCCGGCGCGCTCGGCGGGCGCATCACGGAGGTCCCCGTGGTCTGGGAGGACCAACCGGAATCGACCGTCGCCCCGGTGTCGGACACGCTCTCGATGTTTATCGGGCTTCTCACCGCGCGGCACCGCGCGAACGTCGTGCGCGGGAGTCGGGTCCACGAACTGCTCGCGGCGCGCTCGGACCGACGACCGCTGGTCGAGCGGGGGACGCTGTGAGCGACGTTCGCGACGAACTCCTGACGGTCAGCCGGTTCGGCCAGTTCGTCTCGGTCGGGTTGGTCGGCGCCGCCTTCGACATCACCACCAGTTCGGTGTTGACCGCCGGCCTCGGCGTCGCACCCGAGCTATCGAAACTCGTCGGCGCGGAGGTGGCGATTCTCGTCATGTTCGCCATCAACGAACGCTGGACGTTCGCCGGCCACGGCCTCGACGGCCGACTGGCGCTGGTCAGGCGCTTCCTGAAATCGAACCTGGTGCGAAGCGGCGGCGTCGGCGTCCAGGTGGCCGTGGTTTGGCTGCTGACACGGCTCCCGATAGCGGTCCCGGTCGCGGGGGTGGACCTCTGGGAACTGGCGACGTTCCCCATCGCCATCGCTTCCTCGCTCGTGTTGAACTACGTGCTGGAGAGCCTCTTCACCTGGCGGGTGACGGCGGGGTGAGAACGCCCGACTCCGGCACGGGGAGAACCGACATACGGCGGCCGAAACATAACCCTTAACCGTCGTACCCTTCTCGTTTCGGGTAGCGGGATGGGATAGCCAGGAGATTCCGCCGGGCTCATAACCCGGAGATCGGTAGTTCAAATCTACCTCCCGCTATGTTTTGTCGCCGACATTGTCTGAACGCCGAACATCGTGAGTGCGTCGGCGACATCATAGTGCCGAGGTGGATTTGAACCAGGGAATGGAGCGAGCGAACGCGAGCGGAATGACCGTGGTTCAAATCTACCTCCTGCTGTCGCGCGGGTTTCGTTCACCCCTGCTCGTTCTCTCGAACCCGAGCGGTAGCAACGACCCATATCCAAACGCCCTTGCCCGCCGATTGAGTACAGCGTCTAATGACTGCCGGCGAGCGAATAACCGACGTTGCGGCGATACCTGAAGAGAGCACGTTTCTGATAACCGTCGAAGCCCGCGAAAGCGGTGACCGTCGTGAAGCGATTCTGGTCAGGGCTGACAGCGAGGTAACGGGCTGGTTCAACTACTGCCAGCATTGGCGCGACGTGAACCTCGACACGGGTGACGGCGCAACCCTTCGGAACGGTGAAATCGTCTGTGCCAGACACGGCGCCACCTTCGAGGCGGACGACGGCGAGTGCACCTACGGCCCCTGTGAGGGCGCCGTGCTGGACGAACTCCCGGTCCGCACCACCGATGGCGCCGTGTTCCTCGATACTGGGGAGTACACGTTCGTCCGCGTCGGCCCCGTCGAGGAGAGCGACGAGGACGATATTGACCTCTCGACCGAATCCCGTATCGGCTTCTGACCCACTTCCCGCCCCCGGAGAGACGGATTCATGGGTGTGCGGGGCCTTCGTCCGGTAATGAGCGACAACGGGGACGAACTCTACGACGAGGGGCTACCGGGCGAAGAGCCCGGAGAAGAGGGGCGGCTACTGAAGTACATACTCCTCGGCGTGGTCGCGATTCTGCTGTACGCGGCGGTGACGCTGTTTCTGGCGGCGACGAACGTCGGCGTCTGACCCGACGGCCACTTTCCCGAATCAGTAAAACGCGTCCTCGACGCGCTCCCGATACTGACGGATCAGTAGCTCGGTCACCGGTCCGGTGTCGAGTGACGCGCCGTCAACCGCGTCAACGGGCCGAATCTCCCACGTCGAGTTGGTGCAGAACACCTCCTCGGCCGCCCGCAGCGTCCCCGGCGCTATCGACGCCTCACGCACCGGAATCCCCTCCTCTTCCGCGATGTCGATGACGGTAGAGCGCGTCACGCCCGGGAGGACCGGCCCGGAGAGCGCCGGCGTGAGCAAGCCGTCGTCGTCCACCGCGAAGACGTTGCTCGTCGCCCCCTCCGCGACTCGCCCTTCGGAATCGAGCATGAGCGCCTCGTCGGCGTCGCTCCCGCTGAGTTCGAGGCGGGCCAGAATCCCGTTCAGGTAGTTGTGGGTCTTCGCCTGCGCGGGAATCGCCGCGTCGGACACCCGCCGCGTGCTGACGGTACTGAGCGCCGCGGGGCCGTCCCAGACGGGGTCGGCGCCGACGCCGCCGCGTGAGAGCGGCTTGACGATGATGACGACCGTCGGGTCCACCTCCGGTCGCGGGTCGAGTTTCCCCGGTTGAACGCCGCGGCTGATAGAGAGGCGGACGTAGCCGTCCGCCAGTCTGTTGGCGTCGAGCGTTTCCCGTATCCGTGCGTGCAGTTCCGTGCGCGGAATCCCGTGGTCGATAGCGAGCAGGTCGCAGGTGCTATCCAGCCTGTCGGCGTGGTCCGGCCAGCCGAACACGTCGCCGCCGTAAGCCCGGAGCGTCTCGACGGCAGCGTCGCCGTATTTGAACCCGCGGTCCCGTACCGAGACGGTCGCCTCGTCGGCGGGGACGAGGTCGCCGTTCAGGTGGAACAAGCGCTCGCCGTCAGTCACACGCGGAACTCTACGGGAAGCGCCTAAAAACGAGCGGGTTCGGGGCGGCTCAGTCTTCGTGTTCCGCGGCGCGGTCGACCCACTTGGCGACGGTCTTCTCGGAGACGGTGATGCGCTCGGCAAGTTCGGCGGGGTCGGCGGCGGCGAGTTCGGCGACGTTGTGGACGCCCACTTCTTCGAGGCGCTCGGAGTAGGCCGGGCCGATACCCTTGATTTCGTCAACCGGGGTGCCGCCCTCGGTGTCGCCGGTTTCGCCCGAGGGGGCCTGCCCGGCAGCCTCTGCGGGTTCTGCTCGGGATTCGGGGTGTTCCGTGGTCTCTTCCTCGTCGACGAGCGATTCCGTCGAGGCGCCGGCGTCTGTGGCAGCGGCCACGGGTTCGTCCACCTCGCCGGCACCCGGGGACTCGCCTCCCTCTTCGTCGACCCCTTTTACCGCAGCTTCGGTCTCGGCGTCGCCGCTGGAGGACTCCTGCACGACGACGTCGCGCTCGGAACGCCGCTCGTCGCCGCCAGCAGACCCCATTCCGAGGAGCTGCTTTATTTTCCGGAGTATCATGATGTGCCGGTTGATGGACCGCTGGTTGAAAAAGCCAGCGTCAGACACGACCGTTCTCCGGCGGTAGCGCCCCGCGGGTCAGAGTTCGCCCCGGAGCGCATCGTTCATCGCGTCCACGGGGGCAGACTCGCCTGTCCAACGTTCGAACGCCTCGACGCCCTGGTAGAGCAGCATCCACGCGCCGTCGACGGTGGTTGCGCCGACCGCCGCTGCGTCACAGAGAAGCCGAGTTTCGAGCGGCGTGTACACCGCGTCGAGCACCGCGAGCCCGTCGTGAAGCAGTTCCGCAGGGACGGGCGTGGCGTCCTCCTCCATCCCGACGCTGGTCGCGTTGACCAACAGGTCCGCGTCGGGCACCGTCACGTCGAGGCTGTCGAGGCCGCCACCGGAGACGCTGAAATCGGTGAACTCCGCGGCCAGCGACTCCGCCCGCCCGACTGTTCGGTTGGCGACGTGAACGTCGGCGCCGGCATCCGCCAGCGCGTACACCGCCGCCCGTCCGGCGCCGCCGGCACCGACGACGACGGCTGATTCGCCGTCGATGGGCACGTCGTGGTGAGCAAGTGCGCGGGTCACTCCTGCGACGTCAGTATTGTAGCCCACAGGGGTCTCCGGTGTGAAGTCAATCGTGTTCACCGCGCCGACGGCCTCCGCAGTCGGCGAAGGGTCGACGTGGGCAAGCACGTCCTGCTTGAACGGGACGGTGACGTTGAGGCCGGCGACGCCGAGGGCGTCCGCGCCGGCGAGTGCCTCAGCAAGCCGGTCGGCGTCGGGTTCGAGTGTGACGTACCGGGCGTCGAGGTCGAGGTCCGCGTACGCGGCCTCGTGCATGGGCGGCGAGAGCGAATGTTCGACGGGGGAGCCGATGAGGCCGTAGACGTGCATCGTTCGTCGGTCCGGCGGGACGGGACAAAAGCGGCGTGGTGGCTGCCGGTCGCAGGCGGACGGTGGGGACGGCTCCGAGCAGGCGGTTAGTGCCCGCCGGTCGCGGTCACGTTTAGCACGAAGACGTGATAGAGCAGCACACCGATGAACAGCGCGTAGAACAGCCCACCGATGAGGAACGGCCGGGGCGACATGTCCCCCTTCCCGACCGAGCGGGCGCGGGCATAGAGGATGCCGCCGGAGACAATCGCCAGAATCGCCGAGAAGGCGTTGAGGAACCCGGTCGTCCCCCAGACGAGGTTGAGGTTCCAGGAGGTGAACAGGATGCCCAACGTCACGGGAAGCGTCCCCTGGAACGCCATCGCGCCGGTGATGTTGCCGATGGCGAGCGTGTCCTTGTCGCGGGAGATCCAGATGACGGAGTTGAACTTCTCGGGGAGTTCGGTCGCCAGGGGTGCCAGCAGCAGCGCGACGACCGCCGCCGGGATGTTGAGCACCTCCCTGGAGAAAAACTCCACCTCGGCGACGAACAGGTGGGCGCCGGAGATGATGATGCCCAGCGCGAACAGCGACTGGACAATCACGAGCAGTTTCGGGGGGTCGCTACTATGGTCGGTGCTGACGCCCAGCGACGGGAGCGGCCGTGACCCTTTCTCGATGAGGCCGCCGAGTATCAGGTCGTCCAGTTCCCCCCCTTCGATGAGTTCGCCGCTTTTGAGCGACCGGTAAACGTAGGTGAAATACAGCACCACCAGCGTGATGGCGATGAGCGTCATCACCACCTCGCCGGTCACCGGGCCGAGGATGACCATGTCGGCCGGGATGAGCGCGGCGATGAACGCCAGCGTGTAGCCGACGAGGAAAAAGGAGATGTCGCGCTCGGTGGCATCGGCGTTGAAGTGGAACGATTTACCGTGGAGCCGCCGGTCGCCGAAGTAGAGCACGGACCCGCCGATGAGGAACATCGCGATGGTCGAGAGCATGAACGGTGCGCCGAGGATGGCGCCGACACCCACGGAGTCAGCCGCCTCCTGTGACCCGGTGCCGAACTGCGCCGAGAGGATGGCGATGACCGGAATCATCGTCTCCGGCAGCGCGGTCCCGACCGCGGCCAGAATCGACCCGGTGGCGCTCTCGGAGACGCCGAGGCGGTGTCCGAGCCATTCGACGCTGTTGGTGAACACTTCGGCCCCGATGAGGAGTAGGGCGAACGACCCGAGAAGAAGAACGAAGTTGTCTATCGGCCCCGCGAGGAGCGAGGCGAGCGGAACGGGCATGGTGTGAGAATCCCCGGCCCACGGTGAAAAATCGTTCTATCCGGATGCTTCCCACCATATTTGCCGCCTCCCCACCGAGCATTTATCCCGGATGGCGGGACCAGCGTCCCCGTGCGGTGAATATCGCCGCGGGCCGAACGAGGCGGGAGCGCGACGGTCCGGCCCGCGGTGCAGTCTCCGTCGCCTGCTCGCTATCTGCTCGGGGCCGTTCTGAGCGTTCGACGCTCACCGGCCGACCAGTAGTCGATTCTGACCCCGCGCCGGCCAATGCCGCGGGTCCATTCGACTCCGACGGCTACTTGCCGATTCACACCGGAATTTACGCCGATGACCATCGCCATCGTCGTCTCCCGGGACGACCGCGCCTCGGCCCATATCGGCGAACAACTGCTCGCCCAGGCCGACTGGGAGGAACACGAGGACGAGCACCGCCCCGACGCCGAGGGCGGCGGTACCTACTACCGGAGCGGCCCATACGAACTCCGGGAGTTCGACGCGCTTCACATCAACATCGACGACCCGGCCCCCGCCTTCAGCGAGGACCCGGAGCTACTCGTCTTCGTTTCTCGACACTCCGGGGAGACGGGCGCGCTGCTGACCGGTCATTTCACGGGGAACTTCGGCGAGGCGGAGTACGGCGGCAGCGACCGTGAACTCACCGAAGCCGCGCCCAGCGCGCTCTCGGCGTACGTCGGCGCCCTCGCCGCCCACGCGCCGGATGGCTACGACGTGGCTATCGAAGGAACACACCACGGGCCGACGGGGCTCGATACTCCCTCGCTGTTCGCCGAACTCGGCAGCGGCGACAAGCAGTGGGACGACCCCGAGGGGGCCCGCGCCGTGGCGCAGGCGGTGCTCTCACTCCGCGGAATCGCCCCGCACCGTGAGCGGCAACTGGTCGGTATCGGCGGCGGTCACTACGCCCCGCGGTTCGGTCGGGTGATCCGCGAGACGCCGTGGGCGGTCGGTCACATCGCCAGCGACTGGCAACTGGAGGAACTGCGCCACCCGCGGACCGACGACGCCCGCGCGGTGCTCGACGCCGCGTTCGAGCGTAGTAGCGCGGAGCATGCGCTGTTCGACGGCGACCATCCGGAAGTCGAGGACGCCGTCGAGGACCTCGGCTACCGGGTCGTGAGTGAAACGTGGGTTCGGACGGTCGGGAACCGGCCGCTCGCCCTGGTTGAGGCGCTGGAAGCGGAGCTTTCGACCGTCGAGGAAGGGCTCCGGTTCGGTTCGCGCACCCCGGACGACCCCGAGTCCTGGACGCGCGTGAGCCTTCCGGACCGCCTACTGAAGGAGGCACAGAACGTGGACCCGGAGACGACGCGCGAGGCCGTCGCAGCGGCGACGGTAGCGTTCGAGACGGTCGAGAACGGCACGCGGGCGCGGGGCGACGCGGCGTTCGTGGAAAGCGGCAGCGGGAGCGCCGCGGACTACGACGAACTGATCGACAGCCTCGCGGCCGTGCTCCGGGAAGCGTACGACGAGGTTTCCGTCGAGGACGACGCCGTGCGGGCACGTGAGATGGCGTTCGACCCCGAGAAGGCCGCGCGGCTCGGAATCCCTGAGGGGCCGAAGATGGGGCTGCTCGCTGGCGGCAAGGCCGTCGAGGTGAACGGCGAGGAGGTGCCGCCCGGAGCGGTGCGGAGCGAACGAGAGGACGAGTTCCCGGTCTGAAGGCGTCAGACGTCCGTCAGACGGCTTTATGGCAAACGGGCGAAAGGGAGAAAGATGATTAGGCTCCGCCGTATATCGAAGGGCAAATGGACTCCATTATCGAGGACGCAATCGACGAGGCCGAGGGCGAGAACACAGAATCGGCCCCGCCCGAGGAGGAAAGCGAGGCCCCAGTAGGCGAGGAGGGCCCCCGTTCGGGGAAGATGACCGACGAGGAACTCCAGGCGGTCCTGCAGGACCTCAAAACCAACATTACGGTGGTCGGCTGTGGCGGCGCGGGCGGCAACACCGTCAACCGGATGCACGAGGAAGGAATCCACGGCGCGAAACTGGTCGCGGCCAACACCGACGTCCAGCACCTGGTCTCCATCGAGGCCGACACGAAAATCCTGATGGGCAAGGAGAAAACCCAGGGCCGCGGCGCTGGCTCGCTGCCGCAGGTCGGCGAAGAGGCAGCCATCGAGTCTCAGGACGAGATTAAGAACTCCATCGCCGGCTCCGACATGGTGTTCGTCACCGCCGGCCTCGGCGGCGGTACCGGGACTGGTTCAGCGCCAGTCGTCGCCAAAGCCGCGCAGGCTGAAGGGGCACTAACGATTTCCATCGTCACCACTCCCTTCACCGCAGAGGGCGAGGTCCGACGCACGAACGCCGAGGCGGGGCTGGAACGGCTTCGTGACGTGTCCGATACCGTCATCGTCGTTCCGAACGACCGCCTGCTCGACGCGGTGGGCAAGCTTCCGGTCAAGCAGGCGTTCAAAGTCTCCGACGAGGTGCTGATGCGCTCGGTCAAGGGCATCACCGAACTCATCACCAAGCCCGGGTTGGTCAACCTCGACTTCGCCGACGTTCGCACGGTGATGGAGAAAGGCGGCGTCGCGATGATCGGACTCGGGGAGTCCGACACCGAGGAGAAAGCCGAGGACTCGGTACAATCCGCCCTTAGGTCACCTCTGTTGGACGTGGACATCTCCGGGGCCAACTCCGCGCTGGTCAACGTCACCGGCGGTTCGGACATGTCCATCGGCGAGGCCGAGGGCGTCGTCGAGGAGATTTACGACCGCATCGACCCCGACGCCCGCATCATCTGGGGCACTTCCGTGGACGAGGAGGTCGAGGGCCGGATGCGAACCATGATTGTCGTGACTGGGGTTGAGTCCCCACAGATCTACGGCGGAAACGAGCAGGCCCAGCGCGGCCCTACCGAGGAGCAGCTGAAGGAGATGCAGGGCCAGTAGCCGACATCGCTTTCGCTCGGCGTGATATCCTCGGCCATTCATATCACGATACCGACTTTTTCTCTTGACGTTCGCCATCGATATTAAGTGGACAGGTTGCGTAACCGTTGATAGCAATGGGTAAGGGGGGTGCGCTCGGCGGGACGAGCACGATGTACGCAGTCGCGCTCGTTATCGTGCTGACGCTGTCGGTTGTTAGCCCCGCGCTCGCCGCCGGCGCCGACGGCACGGACGCCGAGAGCGGGTTCGTCCCCGGAACTGACTCTTTCGGCCTCACCAACGATGATGGTAGGCTGGGAACGACGAACGTTACCCCGACTGCGACCAACGAGACGACAGAGACGCTCAACGAAACCAGCGACGGGAACGTCACGGCAACCGAGACGGACGACGAGTCCGAGGAGACGTCGGAATCCGACGAGGAAACCGAAACCGCGGACGACGCCGAGGATGACGACTCCGAGAACGAAACCACGGACGACGCCGGGGATGACGACCCCGACAACGAAACGGCTGACGGGGACGAGGCAGCCGACGAAGCTGATAATGCCGACGACAGGCCGGTGACGGTAGATACCGGAGTCAATTCGGGCGAGGGTGCCGGCGGCGGTGCGGGCGGCAAGGACAAGGGCGCCAGCGATGATGACGATAAGGGCAAGGCCGGCGATGATGATGATAAAGGCAAGGACGCAAGCGACAATGCGAGTGAGAAGGCTGAGGACGCCAGCGATAGTGACGATAAGGGCGAGGGCAAGGACGCCAGCGACAACGCGGTCGACGAAGCCGAAGACGCCGACGACGATGCGGATGAAAAAGGGGAGAATACGAGCAACGGTTCCGACGATAAGACCGAGAACGCGAGTGAAAACGCGGCTGACAAAGGCGAGAACGCCAGGGGCGACGCCGACGACGAGGCTGAGAACGCCAGCGATGAGGCAGCCGATAGCGACGAGGATGACGAGGCCAGGGCCGCCAGCGATAATGCGGCCGACAAAGCTGAGAACGCGAGCGACAACGCGGCCCACGAAGGCGAGGACGGCGATGAGGACGAGGCTGACGACGGCGACGAAGACGAGGACGGTTGGGTCGACTCGAACGAGAGCGAGGGTCCGCCCGAGCATGCGAACGCGAGTGCGACGGTTCAGAACGCTACCGCGAACGAGACTGTCTCGGTGAACGTCTCGTCGGCAGATACGGGGGATGTCGGCGTCTCGACGGTGAATCTCACCGCCGAGAAGAACGCGAGTTACGACGTGAACGTTACTGTGGCCAACAACCAGCCGAGCAACGCGCCCGACTACGATAGCGAGGACGGCGGTGTCGGACTCGGGGCCATCCGTGTGAACCACACCATCGCCGACGAGAACATCTCCAACGTCACGTTCACCTTCCGGCTCAGCCAGGAACGGCTCGCCGCCGCGGACGCCACGCCCGAGGAGGTGGCGCTCTACCGCTATCACAACGGGTCGTGGAACGCGCTGAACACGACGTTCCTCCGAGAGGTCAACGGAACGTACGTTTTCCGTGCCGTTTCGCCGGGGCTTTCGGATTTCACCGCCGCCGCCCAGAAACCCGAGTTCGAACTCGAGAAAGCGCTCGTCGAACCCGAGAGCGTGACCGTCGGCGACGCTGTGAGTATCCGGGTGCGCATCCACAACGTCGGTGATGCCGACGGAAGCTACACCGCGAAACTACTGTTCGATGGCGAGGTTATTGCGACCGAGCAGGTGAGCATCGCCGCCAACGGTACCCGGCAGGTGGAGTTCTCGCGAACGCCCGACACGGCGGGCATCTACGAGGTGCAGGTGAACAACGCCAGCGCGGGGACGCTCTCGGTGAAGGCGTCGGCCACCCAGACGGAGTCGGCTGACACCCGGACACAGCGCGCCTCCGACAGAACCACGAACGTCGACAGCACCGATCTGACCACCAAACGCGCACCGGGGTTCGGGGCGATCGCCATGCTCGCCGCGTTCGTCGTGGTGCTGCTCCGGCAGCTTTAGTCCCACTCCTCGGTTTCTGCAGGGGGCTCTGCTGGCCGGAAGCCACAATCCACGAGCGCGCCGCCGGCTTCGCTCTCCCCGAAACTGAGTTCGCCGTCACACCGGTCGACAAGCCAGTAGACCAGCCAGAGGCCCAGCCCAGAGGAGTGTTCGAGCGCCGTCTCCTCGCCCTGTTCGATGGCGCCGCGCTCGTGTTCGGGGATGCCCGACCCGTTGTCGGCGACCTGGAGGTGGACCATGGGGTCGGAATCGTCGGCCAGGGGACCGGCACTCTCGGTACCCCCGTCGGTCGCGGCTTGTTCGATGGCGACGCGCACCCAAGGGTCGTCGGCATCGTTGTGTTTGCAGGCGTTGGTGAGCAGTTCCTCGACGGCCTCCGCGAGTTCCTCGACGCCGCGAACCCAGCAGCACTCGGGGAGGTCGACGCTGAACGACACGTCGGGATAGGCCGCCGCTACGTCGTTGCCGGTTTCGCGGATGATTTCGACGAGGTCGACCGGTTCGGGCTCCGAGACATCCTCCGAGAGGGTGTTTTCGATGCGGCGGGCCTGCTCGGCCAGGTCTGTGAGCTGTTGGCCCGCCTCTGCCGCGGTGTTGGCCATTTCGGCCTGCTCGCCCGAGAGTGACTCCGCGAGCATCTCGGCGTAGGAAAGCACCACCGTCATCTCGTTGCGAACGTTGTGACGCATCACGCGGTTGAGCACGCCCAGGCGCTGTTCTCGCTCCCTGAGCGCTGATTCACGGGACGCGAGCGTGCCCGCCAGCGCGGCGAACCCGTTGCTGATCTGCTCCCATTCCTCGCTGGCGGAAAGCGATAGCTCGTGGTCGTAGTTCCCGTCTTCGAGCGCACGGAACCCGTCCAGAAGCTGTTCGGTCTGGGAGAGGTTCACCGTGTACTCCCAGTAGCCGAGCAGTACCACGACGAGGGCAACGAGGAAGATGCCCAGCGCCTGCACCAGCGCGAGTTGTTGGAGTTCGGCCGTGAGTCTCGATCCGTCACGTTCGACCTGAATGTAGATGTTGTGGCCTGGAACTTGCCGAGTGACGGTAACGCTGGTCTCGAAGCTCTCGCCGGCTTCGTAGAGCAGTTGGCCCTCGTGGTAGACTCGGACCGACTGCTGGGGCGTATCGAGCGTCGAGAGCGAGGCGAAAAACGTCTCGGTGTCGACGTGAATCGGCGCCGCGAGCGCGCCCGTCACCTCTCCCTCGTAGAATATCGGTGCAGATATGACGACGTAGGGCGACGCCCCTTGCGGGGTTCGCACGTCCGAGACGCAGGCGTTGCCGGTCTCCAGCGTCTCGTTAACGCAGTCAATTGTCGCGGGGGTCCCTACCAGCGCTTCGCGCTCTGACTCGTTGAAGGGGCCGAACGCCTGTACGATGACCGCGCTGTCGTTGACGACGTAGGTAGCGAAGAAGCGCGACTGGTCGAGATACGTGCCCACCTGGTCGCGCGTGCTGGTGAGGTTCGAGCCGTCGACCTGCCCGGCGGCGAACGCCAGGTCGTCACGGTAGCCGACGATGTCCGAGCGGACCTGCGCCGACGCGATGCCGGCGGTCCGGGCCACGTCCTCCTCGACGCGCTCGACCTGCTGGTCCTTGTAGAACTCCAGCCCCCCGTAGGTTGCGAGGCTCAGGACGAGGGTAAGCCCGACGAGGCCGATAGCGAGCGTCGTCCGGAGCTTCATTCGGCGTATTCGCGTCCGGGAACCGGAAAACCGTTTGCCCCGCATCGGCCGCACGATGCAATAGATAGAAAAGGCGGCAGCCAGAATTACGGGCAACGATGGACGTCAAATACGACCCCTCCGACTACATTCGCGTGCTGAAACTCGCGAGCACGCCCGAGTGGGAGGAGTTCTCGATGGTCGCCAAGATCGCCGGAGCCGGCATCTTCCTCATCGGCTTTCTGGGCTTCGTGATCTTCGCGATTATGAGCTTCATTCCGGGGGCCGCGTAGATGTCGATATACGCCGTCAAGACGACCGCGAGCCAGGAGGAAACTGTCGCGGACATGATTGCGAGCAAGGAGATGCCCGAAATCCACGCCGTGCTGGCGCCGGACTCGTTGACCTCCTACGTGATGGTCGAGGCCGAGGACGACTCCATCATCGAGCGCATTCTGGAGGAGATTCCTCACGCCCGGGGGATGGTGCCGGGCACCTCCTCGATGACAGAGGTCGAGCACTTCCTCTCGCCGACGCCGGACGTGGAGGGTATCGCGGAGGGCGACATCGTCGAACTCATCGCCGGCCCGTTCAAAGGCGAGAAGGCGCGTGTCCAGCGTATCGACGAAGGGAAAGACCAGGTGACGGTCGAACTCTACGAGGCGACCGTCCCGATTCCGGTGACGGTCCGCGGCGACCAGATCCGCGTCCTCGACTCCGAGGAACGGTAACTGTTCTACGACCGCGAGGCGCCGCCGTTGGCGTTGAGTTGCTGGACGACGCTCTGGAGGTCGGC
>JBDGQC010000049.1:25445-32785 GCA_042219375.1 Halolamina sp.
ACCGCGAGGCGCCGCCGTTGGCGTTGAGTTGCTGGACGACGCTCTGGAGGTCGGCGTTCTCCTCGACGTCCTCCTTGACGGCCTCGCGGGCGCGTACCTCGCTGCTGTCGGCGTCGTACGCGCGGACGTACTCCG
Source organism: Halolamina sp. (assembly GCA_042219375.1). Taxonomy (GTDB): domain Archaea; phylum Halobacteriota; class Halobacteria; order Halobacteriales; family Haloferacaceae; genus Halolamina. Next base: position 25,581 of record JBDGQC010000049.1, read on the forward strand.
CCCGCGTGTGCTCGTCGAACGCGTGGCGGATGGCGAAGTAGCCCTCCGGCACGATGGTGCCACAGACCTTACACTCGTGGCGCTGGTGCTCGGTCGTCTGGTGGACGATGACTTCCTCGGGGCCGTCAAACGCCCGTTCACAGCCGGCGATACCGCAGTTCCATCCGGTCATACTCGCTCCGTGGCGGGGGGAGGGCAAAAGGGTTCTCCCCGCCTCCCGAACACGGAGGCTATTTGGGCACGGCCCGACTGCCGACACACGTGAGCATGGCGGCGACGCGTGTCGATATGCACGTCAAAACCCTGGACGACCGGGTCGTCGAGCGGGCGAAAGCCCGCGACCTTGATGTGCTGGTGTACGCGCCACACTTCGTCCGGCTCCCGGATATTCGCCGGCAAGCAGAGGAGTACAGCGACGACGAACTGCTGGTGGTCCCCGGCCGCGAACTGTTCACGGGGAACTGGCAGAACCGGCGCCACCTGCTGGCCGTCGGCCTTTCCAATCCGGTTCCGGACTTCATCTCCTTCGAGGGCGCGCTCTCGGAGATTGAACAACAGGGCGCCGCCGTCTGTATTCCCCACCCCGCGATGCTGAACGTCAGCCTCGGGCGGCCGGAGATCCGTGCTTATGCCGACCACATCGACGCCATCGAGAGCTACAACGGCAAGTCGCTGCCGCCGACCAACCGCCGCGCCAAGCGCATCGCCGAGGAGGCGGGTATCCCGACGTTCGGCTCCTCCTACGCCCATCTTCGGGGGACCGTGGGCGAGGTTTGGACAGAGTTCGACAAGGAAATCAAGAGCGAAACCGACCTCGTGAGCGCGCTGGTTTCCGGGGTGAACCGCCGGGTCGTCCACCGTTCCGGGCTCACCCACCGGATTCGGAACCTCGCGGAGTTCGCCCACCTCGGCGTCGAGAACACGTGGGGGAAAGCCGACCGCCTCTTTTTCTCCGGGATGGAGCCGACACACCCCGACCACATCGCCTACGACGGCCGGTTCGACGACGTCGCGGTGTACTGATCGTTCAGATGCCGAACGCCAGCGACGCTTGCTTGACCAGGTTCAGTCCCGGCGGGAGATACTCCGGGAGCAGGTAGTAGACACCCGCGAACGCCGCGAGTTCGATTAGCGTGACGAACACGGTGACGACCTCGGCGAACTTGCTCGAAGTCGTCACGCCCGAGGGCATGCCGAACTCCTCGTCCCAGAGCGGGTAGAACAGCGCGATCCCCCGCCGGCTTCCCACCATGTCCAGGAGGTAGTGGGTGAGGATGCCCGCCCAGACGAAGTTGAGGTTGTTGAAGAAGTAGGGGTACGCGAAGAAGACCGCCAGTATCGGGAGGTTGTGGAGGGTCTTGCGGTGCTTTCCGAACGCGGTGTCCACGTCGGGGAACAACGCCCCCAGGACGAGCGGCATGAACACCTGCGCGATGGCGACGAACGTCGAGACGTCGCCCGCCGGTTCCAGCACGTAGCCGACGCCGATGGCCAACAGCACGGCGTTCATCACGTGGCCTTTCTTGTTCATACGCAGTTCCGCAGGTGGCCTGGGGCAAAACGTTTCGGTCCGGTGGGTGCCGCGTTTCGGTCAGCCGGCGGGGGTCAGAACTCCGCGATACGCTCGTTGTGGTACGTGAGAAACTCCGCGTTCAGCACGTGGTCCGACGAGAGGCGGAGTTTCGTGCCATCGACGGCCTTGTCGAAGACGTGAGTGACCTCCCGGGTTTCGGGGTCGATTCTGAGCCGACCGTAATCGAAATCGGCATGGTGATTCGGACAGAGCACGACCACGTTGTCAGCGGTATCAGGTCCTCCGTGCGGGTCGCCGAGCGGTTTGACGTGGTGAGCCTCCGCATACGGTGAACCATCGCGGCTCTGTCGTCTGTCACCGCAGAGCTGACACCGGTGGTCGTAGAGTTCCTTGGCCATCTCGGACACCTTCGTGTCCCGAATCGGCCGAGTGGTCACGTACTCCGTGCGGTCTGGTGGTTCGTAGTCGCCGCTTCGCGGCCCGTATTCGATATCGGTTTCGAGCGCCTCACGGACGCGCCGCTGGGTTGTTCTGGAAACGCCGTGCCGGGCGAGCGCCGCGACATAGGCCTCACACCCCTCGTCGTCCATCTCGATACCCGTGCCCGTGAGTTTCGAGTGATGGAACGGGAAGTCGCCGGTGAAATCCTCACGCATCGGCGGGGAAAGCGATAGTTCGGGGGTCCCGCGACAGTAGAGAAACCAGTCGTATTCTCGAACGTTTCCGTCGTGATTCCGCCATACCTCGGGTACGGCGTCCTGAGACCGAACGCGCCGTGCCTCCTCGAACGTCCAGATACCGGAGACGCCGATACCACCGGTCTGCCGGACGAGAAAGAGGTCCTCACCGGGAATGAGCGTTTCCGGGTCCGGCGCGCGGCCGCCGGTGGGAATGCCGTGCCACGGATGGCCGAGATGACGGTCGGGGTGATGCTCACCGTCAGTCGGGCCGTCCCGACAGCGGTCCCAATGTGACGGGAGGGTGTTTAGCACCCACAGTCGAACCATACCGCATCGTCTATCGCGAGGATATTCAACCCACCCGACACGAACCGCGTCGGATCAGACATCCTCCAGCAGCAGTTCCAGCGCCGTCCGGGCGATGGCCTCCTTGACCTGCTTCCGGTCGCCGTCGAGGACGTGCCGGGACACCTCCGTGTACGACCCGCCGGTTCCCCAGTCCGCGGCGTAGGCCCGGCCGATGAACACCGTTCCGACCGGCTTCTCCTCCGTGCCGCCTTCGGGGCCGGCGATGCCCGTCGTCGAGAGGCCGAACGTCGTGCCCGCGGTGTCGCGCACGCCGGCAGCCATCTGCTCGGCGACGGGCGCAGACACCGCGCCGTGGTCGTCGAGACTCTCCCGCGAGACGGCGAGTTCGGTCAGTTTCGCGTCGTAGGAGTAGGTGACGACCGAGCGGTCGAAGTAGTCCGAGGAGCCCGGGATATCCGTCAGCAGCGACCCGACGAGCCCACCGGTGCAGGACTCTGCGACCGCGAGGGTGGCGTCGGCGTCGCGGAGCGCGTCGCCGATGCGCTGCTCGACAGGTGTGACGGGTTCGGTGTCGTCCATACCGGCTGGTGGGCTCCCGGGAAGAAATAGGCGATGGCGGGCGGTGATGGGTTAGAGAAGGTCGTCCAGTTCGTCGTTCTGGAACGTCGTCTCGGCGGTCTGTTTCTCCTGCTCCCGATCGGTCGTCTCGCGCTGGGCCTGGGCGGCGCGGTCCATGAACTCCTGAACGCGGTCCGAGCGCTCGATACCGCTCAACAGCACCAGCGACGCGATTTTCTCCGAGTCCATTGGGAAGTCCCCGCCCCGGACCTCCATGCTCTGGGTCTGTTCCTCGACCCACGACCGAGCGCTCTCGACACCTTTCCGGGAGAGCGTCTCGGGCCGGCCGGCGACGACGACCAGCGCCGCGTCGGCCTGGACGGCGTCCGGAAGACTGGTTCCCGTGAGTAGCGCCTGCCGGGTCGTGGCAGTAACGACGTTGACGTTCTCGTCGGGGTCCTCGCTGGCTGCCGAGGCGGCGTAGCCCACGGCCGCGAGCCCGCCGCTGCGGAGCGTGTTGATGACCTCACTCGTGTCGACGACGCTCTGGGCGGCGCTACGGTCGACATCGTCGTCGCCGAGGCCGAACGAGTCACGTTCCTCGATGGGCTGACCGGCCGCGAGCAGCAGGCCGATGCGCTGGGCGATGTTCTCGTTGATGGCGTCCATCCCCTGTTCGACGCTGTCGCCGACGCCGCGCCAGGCGTCGTTGTCCACGAGAATCACCGAGTCGGCCTCCCGGCTGAGTGTCTTGAGCGACCGTCCGGCGTTGACCTGATAGAGCGCCCCTTCGTCGCTTCCGGGGAGGATACCGATGGCGTACACCGGGACGTCGTACACCTGTTTGAGTTCCTTCGCGAGAACGGGTGCGCCGCCGCTTCCCGTGCCGCCGCCGAGGCCGGCGATGACGAACACCGCTTCGGTCTGGGAGTCGATACGGCCGCTGAGTTCCGTCATCACCTCGCGGGCATCCTCCTGCATCACCGCCGCGCCGAGTTCGTTGTCGCCGCCGACGCCGTGGCCTTTCACACGGTCCTGTCCGACGAGTACGGAATCGAGAGGGAGACCCTGGAGGTCCGCCTTCGCGCTGTTGACCGCGATTGCGTCCCGGACCGCCCGGAACCCCATCTCCTCGTCGTATTCTGCGAGCGCCGTGGCCACCTTCCCGCCGGCCTGGCCCACGCCGATGAGTACGGTCTTCATACCCCCCTCTTTCGGCCGAATGACGTTAATCTTCGCCCCTGACCTTATCCCGGAGAGCGCGACCACTCGACGTATGTCCTCGAACCCGGACGAGCGGACGCTGGAGCGCCGACTCGCCGCCGTCGAACGCGCCGTGAACGGGACAGACAACGCCGGCAACCCAGCCGACTGCGCCGAATCTCCCAGCCCGGAAGCCCGGGAACCGCTGGAGGAGCGACTCGGGGCGCTGGAGGCTCGGGTCGACGAACTCGATGCCGCGCTCCAGGCGGTTCGCGGGTTCCTCGGCGGCGTCGACGCGGTGAACGAGGAGGTGGAGACTCGCGCTGACGCCGCCGTCGCCGCGGTCGAACGCCTGGAGCGGCGGCTGGACGAGGCACACATCGGCGCCGACAGCCGTGAAGACGGAGAGAACCCGGCTGAACCGACCGTGGCTGACCTGACTCCAACCGACTCGAACGGAGAGGCTCTGGCGGAACCGACCGCGACCGACCCGGCCGGGGACACCGAGGAACGAACCCTTCGCAAGCGGTTGAGCGAGCGATGGTAACCCGCCTCCTGCTCGCGGTCGTCGTGGCGGCGGTGCTGCTCGCCGTTTCGGCTCCCGCGGTCGAGACTGCCCGGGCCGACCGAACCGCCGCGGCGCTCGACCGCACGGCCGACCGGGTAGAGCACGCCGGCGCGTCGCTGGTCGCCGCCGACGAACCCGACGCTGGCGCCCGCCGGGTGGTTACTGTTTCCCTCCCCCGCGCGACGCTTACCGCTGCGGGCGTGGACCGGTTCGTCGTCGCCTGCCGGGAGGGCTGTTCCGTTCGGTACCGGCTGCGTCGCGGGCGCGAGGTGGTTCACCACCTCCGGTCGGCCCCGTTTGCGACCCCGGAGGGGCCAGTCGCGTTCTCGACGCCGGGACCACACCGGCTCCTGCTCGGCCTTGCCCGGAAGGACGACCGACGAGTTGTGACCGTACGCGGGTGAGGTGCAGAACGCGCCACCTCGGGCGGATGCGTTCCGCCACTCGCGGGGCGAGCGTTAAAGTAGGAGAACGGGACCACCCGTCCCATGTCACTCCTCCCGCGACGCGAGCCGGCCGACGCCTGCGGCTGTCGTCCCGCGTTCGTCGAGCCGGCCGGTACCGGTATCGACGACCGTGTCGAACTCCGAGTTACCGCGGACGACTGCCCAGAAGACGGCAACCTCGTGACAGCGCCGCCCTGTCGGGCGACCGTCATTGCTGCTCTCGCAGAACGGGAGGCAGACGCCGTCCGCGTGCGGTCGGCGGGCCACGAGCGCTACTACACCGACGACGCCGTCGCATTGCTGCTCGCGGCTGGGCGGTTCGCGGCGCTCGCTGAGCACCACGACGCCGCACTCGCAGCGACCGCTCGGACCGACCCGCTCGCAGCGGCGCGGGAGGCGACTGGTCGTGCCGGGCCGGTCGGTCGCCTCGTCGCCGAAACGGGGCTCGCCGAGAGCGCGGAACGCGCGGCGAACTACGAAACGGCGTTGCGCTGCCACGACGGGCCGACGCTCGCACAGTCCCGGGTCGCACGCCAGCCCCCAACAGGGACGCGCCTGCTCGATTCAGAACCGCTCCCGACCGGCGGGACGGCTCGCCGATACGCCGTCGATAACCCGACCTCCGGCGAGGGAAAGCGCTACCACCTCGTTCCGGCCGAGGCGGCATTCGGGAGCGACGAGTTCGGTCTATTGGACGAGGCAGCCGAGTCGCTGGCGACCGCGGGTGGGAGCGGGCCGCTCGAACCTGCCCGCGCTGTTCGCCGTGTGGCGGGGCCGGACGCCCCGGTCGAGGAGCTTTCGGCGGTGCTTCGGAAGCACACCCGGGGGAACGGTGTGCTGGACGACCTGTTCGCTGACGCCCGAGTGTCCGACGCCTTCGTAACCGCGCCCGCGGCGGGGATCCCGGTCAGGGTTGTCGTCGACGGCGAACCGATGCCGACGAACGTTCGGCTAACGCCCGAGGGCGTCGGCACGCTCGCCTCGCGAGTGCGGCGCGCGAGCGGGCGGGCGTTCTCTCGCGCGACGCCACGGGTGGATGCGACGCTCTCGACCCGGGTTGGACACGGAGGTGAGGACGCCGACGAACTCCGGGTGGCGGGCGTCACCCGCCCGCTCTCACCCGGTACTGCGTTCGCCTTTCGCCGACACGGGCGGGACCCGTGGACGCTCGCTCGTCTCGTGGCCGCCGGCTCGCTCGTCCCGCGGGCGGCGGCGCTGCTCTCGCTTGCTGTCGAACGCGGGGCGACAGGGTTGGTCGCTGGCGCCCGCGGCGCCGGGAAGACGACCACGCTCGGCGCGCTGCTCTGGGCGCTCCCGGAGAGCACCCGAACCGTCGTTATCGAGGATACGCCGGAGCTACCGGTCGATGCCCTCCAGGACGCCGGACGGGACGTTCAGCCGCTCCGCGTCGCCCGGGGTGACAGCGAGACCACCGAAAGGTCCCCGGCGGAAGCACTCAGAACCGCGCTCAGACTCGGTGAGGGCGCGCTCGTCGTCGGCGAGGTCCGTGGGGCCGAGGCGGCGACGCTCTACGAGGCGATGCGCGTCGGCGCCGCGAGCGAGGCGGTGCTCGGGACCGTTCACGGCGACGGTGCCGAGGCGGTTCGCGGCCGCATGGCCGAACTCGGGGTGAGTGAGGCGGCGTTTGGTGCGACGGGGTTCGTGCTCACGATGGCCCGGACCGAATCCGGCAGGCGGGCCGTCTCGCTCGAAGAGGTCCGGGCCACGGATGACGGGACCGAACTGCTCCGGTTGTTCGAGTTGGGCGACGATGGCGACCTCGTTCCGACCGGACGGCTCGGTAGAGGAGAGAGCGACCTGCTCGCCGGCCTCGCCGGGCCGGACGAGGCGTACGCCGACGTGTTGCTGGCGCTGGAGAACCGGACCGAACGGCTTCGCGCGCTGGC
>JBDGQC010000049.1:32885-59914 GCA_042219375.1 Halolamina sp.
ACGCCGACGTGTTGCTGGCGCTGGAGAACCGGACCGAACGGCTTCGCGCGCTGGCTGCCGACGGGGTAGTTCAACCCGATAGCGTCCGGGTCGAACGAGCATGCGACGCCGAGAGCGGTGGTGGAAACGCGTGGTGAGCCGTTGGCGGGGGGACGGACCGAGCGACTGGCACGCGCTCGTTCGCGAACTCGCGAGCGTGTGGCCCTGGATGCCGTCGGTCGAGGACGAACTCGCCGCGGCGTGTCGCTTTCTCGACGCCCCGGATGCGACGGCCCTCCTCGCCGCCGCGAACGTGCTCGGTGTGGCTGTCTGGCTGGTGGTCGCGCTCGCTATCGCGCTCTCGGGCGCCGTCTCGCTACTCCCGGTGGCGTTGGTGGCTGGCGTTGCTCCACCGCTCGCGGCTCGTCACGCCCCGCTCGCGGCGACTCGACTCGCCAGAACGAGAGCGTTAGGCGAAGCGCCGGCGCTGTTCGGTCGCCTCTCGCTTCGGTTCCGTATCGAACCGAGCATCGAACGGGCAAGCCGGTTCGCCGCACGTTCCGGCGAGGGCCGCCTCGCGGCAGGGCTGGCGGAACACACGCGGCGTGCTCAGGGTGGTCCCGAAGCGGGCCTCCGGTCGTTCGCCACGGAGTGGGCCGAGTGGGAGCCAGCCGTCGAGCGGGCGGCTGCGCTCGTCGCCGATGCCGCCGACGCCCCGCGCGACGCGCGGGAGCGCGGTTGTGAACGCGCGCTCGAAACCGTGCTCTCCGGCGCCGAGCGACGGCTCGCGGCGTTCGCCGACGACATCCGGGCCCCGCTGACGGGCCTCTACGCGTTCGGTGTACTGCTTCCGCTGGCGCTCGTCGGCGTGCTTCCCGCGGCCCGGCTCGCCGGCCTGCCCGTGGGAATCGACATCCTGGTCGTGCTCTACGACGGCGTCCTCCCGCTCGGGCTGCTCGTTGCGGGCGGGTGGCTGCTGACGCGCCGTCCCGTCGCCTTCCCGCCGCCGAGAGTGGGACAGGACCACCCGGATGTTCCGGACAAACGCGTCGAATCGGCGCTCCTCGGCCTCGGGTCGGGGGTCGCGGCTGCGGTCGTCTGTGCGTTCGTGCTCCCGTGGGCGCTCGAAATCGCTGCGGCCGGCGTCGGGACGGGTGCCGCCCTCGCCTACTGGTTCGAGCCGCGGCAGGCGGTACGAGCGAAAATCCGTGAGACGGAGTCAGGACTGCCCGACGCGCTCGCGCTCGTCGGCAGGCGGGTCGCCGACGGCACCGCGGTCGAGCGTGCACTCGCCACCGTCGGCGAGGAGTTACCGGGACCGACGGGAGCGCTCTTGAGCGACGCCGCCGAGAGAGGACGACGGCTCCGGCTTCCCGTTCATTCGGCATTTTTCGGTCGACACGGGGTGCTGGATGACGCGAGCACGCGTGCCCGCGACGCTGGGACGATGTTCTCCCTTGCTGCGACGGAGGGGGAACCAGCCGGAGACGTGCTCGTCGCCGCGGGCGACCACCTGCGGGAACTCCAGAGCGTTGAAGCGGAAGCCCGCCGGGAACTCGCGGCGGTTACCGGGACGCTTGCGAACACCGCCGTCCTGTTCGGCCCAATCGTCGGCGGCGTTACTGTCGCAATGGTCGGCGGGATTCCCAGCGGTGCGGAGACGGCAGCGACTGCGGGCGGTCCTGGCGGGTCCAGTTTTGAAACCGCGGCGCTCGCCCGGGCAATCGGTGTGTACGTGCTCACGCTCGCGGCCATCCTGACGGCTATCGCGACGGGGTTGGAGCGCGGACTGGACCCGACGCTCGTCGGCTACCGCGTCGGTATCGCGCTCCCGACCGCGACGGGTGCCTACGTCGCTGCCGTTGTCGCTGCGGGCGCGGTGCTCTGAGCCGAGAGTTCAAGTAGGGGGACGGGACCAGCCCTCCCCATGTTCGAACTTCCGGCGGACAGTCCGGCGCTGTGGGTCGGCCTCGCGGTGACCGCGGCGGCCTTTCTCGCTGTCGCTGGCTCGCTCCCGACCAGCCCGCCCCCCGACGCTGCGAGCGTCGCAGGGACTGTCGACGGGGTTGCGGCCGGCGACGCTCCGGCTATGGCAAGCCACCGCCACGCGGCCGACGCGGTTCGTCTCGACCCGCACGGTTTGGCGATGCGCAACAACGCGGGGACGGCGAGGGCGACGTTCGCGTTCGGTCCCATCACCCCCGTCGTCGGTGACGGACCGCTTCGGGCGGTACTCGACGGCGAGCACCCGGCGGACGTGTTCGACGACCCGACCGAGTTCCGGCAGACCGTGGTCGAAGCCCGGAGTGAGCAACCACGCTGGGTCACGTCTTCGACGGTCGAAGTAACGGGGGTGAGTTGGAATGGCTACCGCGTCACCCTCGTCGGAGCCTGAGGGCGCCACGCTGTCGGGAAACCGCGGCCAGACCTCCCCGACTGCGGCGCTGGTCGCCGCCGCGGCCATCGGCATGGGAATCACCCTGCACGCGATAGTGCTCACGGGCGTCGTTCCCGTCCCCGAGCAAGAGGTGGCTGGACCGACGCTCGACCGCGTTGATGACGCCGTGGTGATTGCCGGCGTTGCTGACCCGAAACGGCTCGATTCGGCGGCCGCTTCCGGCCCGACGGGCTATCGACTCCGGGTCAACCTGCGCGCCGACGGCTCCGTCTGGAGCGCCGGAGCGACGCGCCCGGAACAAGTCGGGAGTGATGAACGGGTCCAAACCGCGGAGCGTCGGGTCGCTGTCCGAACTGCCGTGGGACGGGTTCGGGCCGGGCGCCTGCGCGTGGAGGTCTGGCGATGACGAGCGTCGCCCTCGACGCCTGTCTCTGCTTGCTGCTCGTTAGTGCCGCCGCGGTTACTGTGACGAGTGTCCCCACCCCCTCGGCTGAACCGGACCGGGCCGACGCTGTTGCCGAGACGCTCACCGCGACGACGGCCGAAGTCACGTATTCGCTCCGTCCCGTTCCCGGAACGCGAGAGGCAAACGGGACGGTCGGGCCGGAGTACGACCGCACCGCCCACGGAACGCTTGCGTCGCTGCTCGCACGCGCCGCGGTTCGGACGGTCCGTGTCGACGGCGAACCGCTGACCGAGACGAACGCCGGGTTCGCGAACGCCGTTAGTGAGGTAGTTCGGAATCGGCTCCCGGCGCGGACGCAGGTCGTCGTTCGGTTCCAGCCGTACCCAGACTCACATCTCGGCCGAGTGATGCGAATCGGGCCGACGCCACCGCCGACGGCCGATGTGCACGCCGCGACGGTTCATGCGCCGAGTCGTATCTCGCCGCCCGCGAACCCGGAGGTGACTGCGGCGCGCGAGGGGTTCGACGGGCTCGCTCGCCTCGTCGCAACTGAACTCGTCGCGGGGCTGTTCCCGCCAGAGAAAGGGCGGCTCGCGCTCGCGGGGGACGCGCCAGTCACCCGTCTCGTGCGGCACCGCTACGCGCGGGCGGACGACTACTACGGGGTCGAGACAGCTGAACCAGTCGAGCGCGGAGACACGGAGCAAGCGAACTCCCGGCTCTCACGAGGGGTGGCCCGGCGTGTCACCGGGGAGTTCCGAACCCGTTTCGAATCGCCCGAGAAAGCCGCAGCGTCGCTGCGGCTCGGCTCGGTGAAAATCTCCATCAGGACGTGGTCGGCATGAACATCGCAACCGACCGTCGTGGGCGAGCGCCGTTCGCTCTCGTCGGCGTCGTCCTCCTCGTTAGTGCCTCCGTCTACGCGACGGGTATCGCGGACCAGACGGAGCCATCCGTCGAGCAGTCCGTGGCGGCGTCGATGGACGCCACGAGCCGTGACGTGCGGCCGGCGCTCCGCGTCGCGGTTCGGAAGGCTGCCGGCGACGCGGCACGTAATCCCGTTACAGACCCGGCTGATAGTCCGACAGGAAGGGTGTTGAACGACTCCGACCCGTTCGTCGATGCGCTCCGGGTGCGGATTGCCGTCGCCGTGCGGTCAGCACTCGATGGGGTTGGCCGAGAAACTGCGGACGTTCGGACGACCGTTTCGCTCCCGACAATCGACGATGCGACTGACCTCCGGCAGGCCAAACGCGGTGTCTCAGTTGCTGCGGTCGAGGGTGGCAAAGCGATGACGGTGACGGTTCGGAACGTCTCCGTTCGCGCACACCGCGGCGGCCGAGTCGTCGCCGACCGGCGGCTGAACGTCACGCTGACGGTTCGAACGCCCGTGCTCGCGCTCCACGAGCGCGCGAACACCTACGAGCGCCGCCTGAACAGGGGTCCGCTGGAGGGTCCGGGGCTCGGGCGGGGCGTGACCGCGCGGCTCTACCCGCTGACGATGGCGCGTGGCTACGCGCGCTACGCCGGCGCGCCGATACGGAACGTGCTCGGGAACCGCCACGTCGAACTCTCGACCAACACCGCGCTCCTGGCACAGCAGCGCGCGGTGTTCGGCCGACACGACCCTGCTGCCGCGCGTGCGGTCGAGGTCGCGACGTTCCGCGTTACCGTTGCTGACGCACTCGCCCCGCAAAGCGGGGACGCGGTCGGCTGGGCGGAAACAGCGCTCAGACCCAACGCCGTCGACGACGATACCGACGGTTCACCGGGCCAATTCTCGCCGGAAACGCCGGACGCGTCACCGATATCGTCGTCGCCTGACGCCGCTGCCGACGAGGCGTTTCTCGGCGTCACCGACAACCTCTCGGCGGTGACGGCGGGGAGCTATCGGGTCGAGGGCTACCTCCGAACGCGGGTGCTCGACCGAAGTGGCACCGCCCGGCCGCCTCCCCCCGAAGCGCCGGGGGAGAACTGGACGCTCCTGACCGAGCGAACGAGCGACCGAACAGTTGTTTCGGTCGGTACAGGGGACCAGACTGACAGCAACGCCACCGTCCGCGAAACGCGGCAGGTCGTCATCCACCACACGACGAAGCGCGTCTGGATTCGCGGTGGAAAAACCCGAACCACGAGGGCAGAGTGGCGAGAGGAAGCACGCGTCACCGTCTCGGTCGTTACTGCCTACGCGCCGGAGGACAGCGCGCCGGAGCGTTCCACCGTCCCGCTGTTCCGCGAGGGTGGGGCGCTCGACGGGCCGAACCTGGCTGGAAGCCGGGACCGGGTCGCGAGGAAGCTACTGGCCGAGAACGGCGGCATCGACACTATCGCGACCCGCGTCGCGGCCGGAGAGCGTGAACCCTTGCAGAGAAACGCCTCGACGGTCGGCGACCGACCGGGCGGACTCAGCCGATGGGTCGCTGCAGACCTGCGGAACCTCCGGCGAACGGTCAGGAACCTGTCGGTGAACGTCTCGCGCAAGCGCGTCGCCGCTGGGGAAGCCAACCCCGCGGCGCTGCTTGCGGAGAGGCTTCGAACCCGGCGCGCATCGCTCATCGACCCGCCCGCGCAGTACAACGGCGTCGCCGACCGCGCCCGTGTCGGCGCGCGAGCCGCCTATATCGACCGGGTTATCGCCGCCCTGGAGCGACGAGCATCGGCGACTGAAGCGCGGAACCGCGACTACCGAGACGAGGTGGGAGACGGCGCCGCACGCCGCCTCGCGAAACTCGTCAGCCTCGGGACCGGCGATGATACGACCCGCGGCGATGATACGACCCGAAGTCATCGCGAACCCGGGCAGACACGGCAGGCTGACGCGAGTCAGCTACGGATTCAGCCCGACGCTTCGCCGGCCTACCTCACGACGACGGCGGTTACCCGCGACCACGTCCCGACGGTGGCGCCCGGAGAAACGGTCCACCCGCTCGCCGTCGAGACGACCAACTGGTTTGCGCTCCCCTACGGCGACGCCGCCGATGGCATCACCGGGGCGCTGTTCGGGCGCAGACAGGTGACTCTCGAAACCGCGGCGGGGACGCTGGTCGCCGCGAACCGGACCGCGAACGCCGGCGGGAACGCATCTACCGAACGGGAAGCCACGCTTGCTGCCAACCGTGAGGAGTTAGCCGGCGCGGTCGGGACGTCAGTTCGCGACATCGAGCACGGGATTTGTTCTGCCGTCCACGAGAACGCTAGTGTCTCGCGACGGACGTGTCAGGGTGCGGTTCGTGACCTCCGCAGGCGATGGCCACGGCTCGGCCACCGCGGCCTGGCGATGAGCAACGGGAGCTACGCCGACGGGTTCGCCGCAGCTCTGCAGGCCCGCGGGGTTGATCGTGCGACGGCGACCGCCACCGGCGTTCGGGTCCGGGTCTACCTACGGGAGGTGACGGCGAAGCGGCGGACTGCGGTCCCGGCGACGACGACGAACCAGACGGCAACGGCGACACGGGCGTTTGCGCGAGAGGAGGTCCGTCGACAGACCACGGATGCGCTGGAGCGCGCGAGCGGGCGGGCGGCGAAGCGCCTGACTGGTGCCTCTCGCCTCCCCGCTGGGCTCCCGCTGGCGCCGCCGCCAAACACCTGGGTCGCCACGGTTAACGCGTGGAGCGTGACGGTTCGGGGCGAGTACCAGCGCTTCGCTCTCCGAACTCCCGCGGGTGCGCCTGATGGCGGCGGCGGGATGCTCCATTATGTCCGGGACGGCTCCACCGTTACGCTCGATGTCGACGGCGATGGCGAAGCGGAGCAACTCGGAACCAACGAGCGGGTACGTTTCGAAACCGAGACGACTGTCGTCGCTGCGGTGCCGCCCGGACCGCCGGGCATCGGCGACGTGGACGGCAACCGCAACGAACGCTCCGCCGGGTGGCCTTGTCCCGGACTGAACGAATCAGCGGCGTGCGACGCGTCGGCGGACGCGTGAACCTCCGCCCCTCAGGGACGAACGGGAGTAACAACCGTTTTGCCCGCGCCTGCCCCACCTATGGCTATGTTGTACGACGCAGCCGAGTCGCCCGGCGACCGCTCGCCCGCGGCGCTCCGGGAGGCGTACTTCGCGGAGATAGCCGCCGTGGTTGCCGAACTCGGCGTCGACACCGTCGTCGGCGGGACGGGGCTGGACCGTGCGACGGTCGCTGCCATCGACGCCGGCGAGACGCCCGAACTCACCGTCGAGGAGGCCGCCGAAATCCTCGCGCTGAAAGACGGCGCGCCATCGCCGGAGGATATCGCCTGGGAAGCCCGCGACCACCTGCTGATGGGAATGACCACCGCTGTCGTTGACGTGGACACCGTGGCCATCGAAACCGAGACCGACCTCGACGCCAAGGAGATTCAGCAAGCTATCGAGGGGCGGCTCCCGACGACGCTCGCACAGTTCGCCGCGATACAGGCGTTCATCGACGGGCGGCGCTGATGCGGGTCGCCATCCTCGGCTGCGGCTACGTCGGCCGCGAACTCGCCAGACAGTTGTGCGACGACGGCCACGACGTGACGGGCGTCGTCCGGTCGGCTGAGAGCGCCGCTGAGGTCGAAACAGACGGTATCCGCGCGGTCCGAGCCGACCTGACCGAGCCCGGCGCGTTGGAAGCGGTCCCTGACGCGGACGCGCTGGTGTTTGCTGCCTCCGCGGGCAGAGGTCCGGTTGCTACGGCCCGTTCGCTCTACATTGACGGCCTGCGGAACGTACTCGCGGAGTTCACCGGTCGGGACGACCCACCCGAGCGCCTGCTGTTCACGTCCAGCACCGGCGTCTATGGCGACCACAGCGGGGACTGGGTTGATGAGGAAACACCGGTCAACCCGGCCAGCCCGAAAGCGAGCGTCATCGCCGAGGCGGAGGCGCTGGTCCACCGGGCGGACTTGGACGGCACCGTCGCTCGCTTTGCGGGGCTCTACGGCCCCGGTCGCTATCGGCTCCGGTCGTATCTCGACTCGGTGACTGCAGGCTGGCGCAACTCGACACACCGTGACGACGCCGCGGGTGCGCTCGCATGGTTCCTCACGCAGGACTGCGCCCGCGGGGAGACGGTGCTCGTCACCGACGGCGACCCGGTCAGACGCTGGGAGTTCGCCGACTGGCTCGCCGAGCAATGCGGCGAACCCGAACCGGAGAAACTGACCGTCGAACAGCGGCTGGAAAGCGGCGACCTCTCTCTGGAGGCGGCCCGCCGCTACCGGACCGAGAAGCGCTGCCGGAACGACCGACTACTGGAGACGGGCTACGACCTCGATTACGGATCAATCTACGAAGGATACGCGGAAGCCGTCGCCGATTATCAGGCGTAGGCCGGGGCACGCCGGAGCGTCACCGAACCGGGAAGTCGCCCTCAGCGGCCGGCTCGGAGTTCCTCGATGAGTTGGTCGATGAGTTCGCTCTGTCGTTCGAGTTCGGCGCGCTGGGTTTCCACGGCCTCCCGTAGCTCCCGAACCTCGGCAGCGAGTTCGGCCGTCTCGGCGTCTCCCGCGTCGGCTGTGGACTCCTCAGTCGCGACGGCTCCGTAGTCATCGGTCTCAGTCACCTGCTCGACGATGGAACCCGCGTCGTCGTCGGTCGTCGCCGGCTCCTCCGACTCCGTTTCGGGTTTGTCCTCGCCGAACAGTTCCGGCCCCTCGCCGAACGGGGAGTCGTCCTCCTCCTCGACCGGTTCGTCGCCCGCCTCGTCGGCGGCGATATCGCGGAAGGCCTGGAGGTCCGGCACGTCGTAGTAGGCGAATAGTGCGTCTTTCACCGCCGCCTCGACGGCCCGGGCGTCGTCGTTCGGTGCCTTGAACCGTTCCTGGTGGTCGCCGAGGGTCAGGACGACGCTGGTCGCGACGTTGCCCGGTTCGAACGAGAGGTTGGTCACCTCCTCGAAGGGGTACTCCTCGAACTCCTCGTCCCAGACCGACTGGCCGATGTGTTTCACCACCCGCTGGCTGGTGATGATGAGGGTGAGTTCCGAGAACCGGAACGTGCGCTTGACGCTCTCGCCCGGGTTGGTGACGCCGTGGGCGTCGAGGACCCCCGCGAGCATGGGGTGGAGCACTTCGTCGAGTTTCCCTTTCGGGAGGGTGACGCTCTCTTCGCCGTCCAACCCGTAATCGAGGGTAAGCGTCGCCTTCCGTCGGCTCTTCTCGACGCTGATGCGCTCGATGTCGTGGGGGAGTTCCTCGACGGACTCGTCGGAGAGCAGCCCCTCCGCGCGGTAGATAAGCGTCCGGGTCGGCGTGACGATGAGTCGGTCGTCGCCGCCCAGAGCCACCTCCGCGACCGGCTGTTCGCCGTCGAGGCGCTCGGTGACTATCTCCGGCAGGCTCATACGTGGTCCTTTTCGGCCCTCCTCATAAATCCGCGTGGCTCGCGCGCACCGGTCGAGATGAATGGGTTTAAGTCCGAGATGGCGGTACGGAGTAGTGCGGCCGGGTGGCTTAGCTGGACATAGCGCCGCACTCATAGGGTATCGAGATTCGGTGCGGTATGCCTTGGAACTGTCCGCATCCCGTCGGGGCCCGCCGAGCCTCGAACCTGGGTCATGCGGAGATCGCGGGTTCGGAGCCCGCCCCGGCCATCTCGGTTTTCACGACGACGAGCGAACACCGTGAGCGAGGAGCCCGAAAACCGAACTGCCGCTTGCGGGCGGAGAACCCGGAACGGTCGCCGTGAACGGAGCGTCGGGGAGTGACGGCGATACGGGAGAGCGACCGCACGACCGACCAAACCGCCGGTAGGGGGGCCTTTTTTAGACCGCCGACGAACGTCGGCGTATGTCCCGACAACAACGCATCGACCGTATCGACCTCCGTGAACAACTCGCCGCCGACGAATCACCGGTCGGGAGTTGGATTTCACTTGGCTCGCCCGCCGCGGCGGAGGTCGTCGGCGGCCTCGGCTTCGATTTCGTGGTCGTGGACACCGAACACGCGCCGCTCTCCATCGAGAACGCGGAGGAACTGGTCCGGGCCGTAGACGCATCGGGACAGACCGACACGCTCGTCCGCGTGCCCGAAAACGACGATACCGCCATCAAGCGCGTGCTTGACCTCGGCGCCGCCGGCGTGATGGCGCCGCAGGTCGAAACCGCGGCGGAGGCCGAGGACCTCGTCGCCGCCACCCGCTACCCGCCGGAGGGAATCCGGGGTATCGCCGGCAGCCGCGCCAACGGCTACGGGAAGAACATCGGGCCGTACTTCGAGGCCGCCAACGACGAGGTGGCGGTGCTGCCGCAGGTCGAAACCGCGACGGGGCTGACCAACGTCGCCGAGGTGGCCGAGGTCGAGGGTGTGGACGCGCTGTTCGTCGGCCCCGCGGACCTCTCGGCGGATTTGGGCTGTTTCGGCGAGTACGACGCCCCGGAGTTCGTCGACGCCGTGGACCGGGTGCTCGCGGCGGGCGAGCGCGCGGGCATCCCGGTCGGGACGCTCGCGACCGAACCCAGCCAGATATCCATGTGGCACGACTGGGGGATGGACTTCCTCATCGTCGGAACTGACGTTGGCTACCTCCGGCAGGGTGCGGCGACGGCCAAGGGGTGCTACGAGTCGCTCCAGAACGACGAGTAGGCGGTTCGGCCTTTTCCTGTCTCTCGCGATGAGCGCCGTGGGCCGAGTGTGACGCCGTCGCCACCGAACAGCAACGATTTCCGGCACGGGAGCAAGCATCCCATCAGCTCGGGTGAACCTTTTTTGCCCGCTGGAACCCAGCAAAACCCGTGTCGGCGCTCTCTGTCCACCTGAACCGGGAGAAACCGCGCGAGGTCGATGCACCGGCGTCGTTCACCGCCCACCGGCCGTTCGACATCGCGCTGGAGAACCACGGCGACAGTTCCACCGTTCACGTGCAACTGGACGAGGAGCTCTCGTCGGCCGTTCGCCTGGCGAAGCGGGAGCAGCGGGTGGGCGAGGGGGAGACGAAGCACATCCATGCGAACGTGAACTCGGTCGACGCTCCGGTGACGGGTGAACTCTCCCTGTCGCTGGGCTACGGCGCCTCCACGGCCAAAACCGCGGTCACCATCGAGCCACCCCAACAGGAGGAGTACGACATCGCCGTCGACGAGTCCCTGGGCACGCCCCAGAAACCGGCCGACTCACGGACACCGGAGATACGGGTACTCGCACTCGTCGGGCTGGCCGGTGTCGCGCTGCTGGCCGCGCTCGCGGTCGCGGTCACCGTCCAGAGCACGGTCGTCCTCGTCGCCGCGGTGGCGGTGGCCCTGGTCGCCGTCGCGGGCGTGCTCGCCGCGTTCTATTGATACACCAGTAGGTGGCTTTTTCTTTTCCTCCGGCCATCCCCGAGTATGTCGATTGCGGAAGCGACCCGGGAGGCCGTCCGCCGCCAGCCGTTCCTGCTCGATGCGCTCCGTGCAGGCGTGCTCAACTATACTGCCGCCGCGGCGTTCATCGATGTCGACGGCGACGATGACGCGGTAACCACGGCGCTCCGTCGGTTCGGCGAGGAGTTACCCCCGTTCGAGACCGAACAGCGCGACGCGAGAGTGACGATGCGGAGCGGCGTCGGGCTCCAGGAGCGGGACGAACGGAGCGGCGACGCCGGAGGGGACAGGGCTGAGAGCGTCCTGCTCTCGGCTGGCGGGGCTATCGTTACGAAGGGGGGCTCGCTCACCGCCGTGCTTGCTACCGGCGACGTGGACACCGCGGCGCTGGGGACCGTCTGCTCCCGGCTCGCCGCCGTGGATATCGAGACGGAGGCGGCGGCTGTCGCGGGCGAAACGCTCGTCGTCGTCGTCGGCCGACGCGACGGCGCTGCGGCGGTACAGACCGTCGAGGCGGCGCTGTCGAGCGTTCCCGGCTGACGAGCCAGCGCTATCCGACGGCTTCAAACAGCGAGAGGGAGAACCAGCCTGTATGACTCTGTGGCTGACCGACACGCTGTCGGGGGAGCGCGAGCCGTTCGAGCCGAGCGACGACGATGTGCTGCTCTACGTCTGCGGTCTGACCGTCTCCGACGACCCGCATCTGGGCCACGCCCGTCTCTGGGCGCAGGCCGATATCCTCCACCGCTGGCTGGCCCACGAGGGCTACACCGTGCGTCACGTCGAGAACATCACCGACGTGAACGAGAAAATCACCGCCCGCGTCGGCGAGCGCGAGGGGTGGGAGAGCGAGGCAGACGTGGCCCGCCATTACACCGACGAGGTGCTGACACAGATGCGCGGGCTCAACCTCAAGCGAGCGGAGGTTTACCCGAAAGTCTCCGAACACGTCCCCGAGATTATCGACCTGGTCGAAACGCTGGTCGACGCGGGGTACGCCTACGAGTCCAACGGCTCGGTCTACTTCGACGTGACCGAGTTCCCCGAGTACGGGAAGCTCTCGAACCAGGACCTCGACCAGATGGAGAGCCAGGGCGACCCCGCGGAGCGCAGCGAGAAGCGCAACCCCGCCGATTTCGCGCTCTGGAAGGCGGGGGGCGTCGGCGAGGAGGCCGTCGAGGAGCACAGCAAACACGACCACGACGACCACCCCAGCGGCCAGACCTGGGACTCACCGTGGGGCGAGGGCCGGCCGGGTTGGCACATCGAGTGCTCGGCGATGTCGATGACCCACCTCGGGGAGCATCTCGATATCCACATGGGGGGGCAGGACCTCGTCTTCCCCCACCACGAGAACGAAATCGCCCAGAGCGAGGCCGCGACCGGCGAGGCGTTCGCGGGTCATTGGCTCCACGTCGGGTTCATGCAGGCCGGCGAGGAGAAGATGTCGTCCTCGCTGGGCAACTTCTTCACCGTCTCGGACGCGCTGCGGGAGTACGGACCCAACGTGCTGCGAACGTTCTACGCCTCCGCGGAGTACCGCTCCCAGCAGGCGTATACCGAGGAAACCATCGCCGAGGCCCGGCGGCGCTGGGAACGCCTGGAGCGCGCCTACGAAACCGCCGTCGAGCACGCCGATACTGCGGATGCCGGCGCGAAAGTCGAAGACAGCGAGTTCCGCGATGCCGTCGCGTCCGCCCGCGGCGGCTTCGAGGCGGCGATGCACGACGACCTGAACGCCCGCGTGGCGATGGCGGAACTGCTGGAGGTCGCCGGTGCGGTCAATCGTCACGTCGACGAGCACGACGCCTACGACTACCGCGGGCTGAAAGACGCCATCGACTTCTTCGAGGAGTACGGCGAGGGGGTGTTTGGCCTCCAGTTCGGCGAGGCGACCGAGGGCGAGGCTGAAATCGCCGAGGACCTCGTAGAACTGGTACTCGACCTCCGCGAGGAGGAGCGCGAGGCCGGCCACTACGAACGAGCCGACGACCTGCGGGACCGGCTTGAGGCGCTCGGCGTCGCGGTCGAGGACAGCGAAGAGGGGCCGACTTACCGGTTCGAGTAGCCGGCAGCCAGTCACGGAGCGGGCCGGGACCGAACCGTTCAACCCCCCGCGGCGAAACCCACGGCCATGGGCGAGCCACTCGAACCACGGCGCGAGCAGGCGGTCGAAGTCGTCGAGCGACTCCAGGAGGAGTATCCCGAATCCACCATCTCCCTGCAGTACGAATCCCGGCTCCAACTCCTCGTCTCGGTCGTGCTCTCGGCACAATGCACGGACGAACGGGTCAACGAGGTCACGTCCGACCTCTTCGAGAAGTACGAGACGGCCGAGGATTTCGCCGAGGCCGACGAGGCGGAACTGGCCGAGGACCTCTACTCCATCACCTACCACAACCAGAAGGCTGGCTACCTGGTCTCGGCGTGTCAGGACATCGTCGAGAAACACGACGGCGAGGTGCCGGACACGATGGACGAACTCACCGACCTCTCCGGGGTGGGCCGGAAGACAGCCAACGTTGTCCTTCAGCACGCCCACGACGTGGTGGAGGGTATCGTCGTTGACACGCACGTCCAGCGACTCAGCCGCCGCCTCGGCCTCACCGAGGAAAAACGACCCGAGGCCATCGAGCAGGACTTGCTGGAGTTCGTCCCGCGGAGCGACTGGCAGCAGTTCACCCATCTGTTCATCGACCACGGGCGCGCGGTCTGTACCGCCCGCAACCCTGACTGCGGGGAGTGCGTGCTCGCGGACATCTGCCCCTCGGAGAAGGGCGACAGCGAGATCGACCTGGCGAGCGGCGAGGCGTGGTGAGTGGCGGAAACGGCGGGTGGTTTTCCCGTCAGAGCAGGTATCTGCCGACGTACCGGTAGACACCGACCACGTACGCGAGCAGCCAGAGCAGGATGTAGCCGAAGACACCGATGCGAAGCCGTCGTCGCCACGCGCTCATGTGTTCGTGGAGGGCGTCGATATCCGCCTCGGGGTCCGGGTCGCGGTAGAGGTCCGCCCGGCGCTTGGCCTGGAAGATACGAACGATGCCGGTGAGACCGAACAGCAGCAGGGCGTACGCCTGCAGACCGAGGAACGCGTGGAGTACCGCGAGGCCGGAGAACTGCTCGGCCAGGCGCGGGACCATCCAGAAGACGACCGGGACCGTCGTCAGCACGAGGCCGGTCCCGACGAACGCCAGGTGATAGAGCAGGCGGTCCCACGTCATCACCTCGGTGTCGATGGCGTACCACGCGCCGTAGAGGTAGAACGGCAGGCTGGCGCTCACGGAGAGGGCGGCGAGGGTCGCGATGGCCGTCTCCGAGAGCATTTCCCGAAGCTATGAGCGAGGTGGTGGTAAATGACGCGGAACCGCCATGGACGTGCCGCGAAACCGGGAACCTCCGGCACGACCGTGGGACGCTCGCGAAGCGCTTAACGGCGCCCCCGCCCAACGACGTGTGATGGCCGACGCCCCCGACGCCACAGACGACTCCGAACGGTCGACGGCCGCCGATGACCCGACGAGCGACGCTGGGGCGGCGGCAGACGAGGGGCCCGACGCCGAGGACGACCGGACCGAAGCGGAACTCGACGACCTCCGCGCGCAGGTCGAGCAAAAGTACGACTTCGACGATTTCGGTCCCGCGGACATGGCGGAGATGGACCCCGAGGAGTGGGAGGTCGCGTTCGATGCCGACACCTGGATTACCGGGAACGCGCTCATCGACCGGGTGGAACAGGACCTTCGGAGCCGAATCGCCACCCGTGAGGTGTTCGCCCGGCTTGAGCGCCATCCTGGTGCGGACGGCGACAGGCTGCTCGCCTACTCCGACGAGGGGTACGCGATTGTCAACCCCGACGGCAGCGTCGAGGGTCACGGAACGGTGCTCCGGGACGTGGAGCCGACCGTCGCGCTCTGCTCGATGGAATCCTACGACCCGCCGACGCCGCCGGAGAACCCGGACCTCCCCGACCCCGAGGACGTGGAGTCCGGCAGCGGCGAGTTGGGTAACACGATGCTGCAGGTAATCGCTGCCACGCAGATGCTCGCCGGCCTGGGTCTGCTGGTCGCGTGGCTCCTGTTTGACCTCCAGCCCAACAGCTCTGCCGGCGACGTGGTGGCGCCGGTCGCGGGATTGGCGTTCCTGCTCGTCGGCGTCTTCCTCTTCGTCGTCGTCGCCAACGCGCGGCTCTCGGACCGGTTTCGCGCCGAGGAGTACCGGACACGGCTGCGCGCCGTCGACGAGGCGGGCGAACGCCCGGAGTTCGTCCCGTCGCTCGCCGAGGACGCTGCCGACTCACGCGAGGGGGGCGACGAAACGGACACAGACGCCCGTTGAGCGGCGTTTGCGGACCGCCGTTTCCGGGGGCTCACGCCCGGTTCGTTCCCGGGGAGAACGGTGGGTTTAAGCGCCGTCCCTCCCTGTATTTGGTCGTATGAAGAGGCGGGATTTTCTCCGAGCAACCGGCGGTTCCGGTGCGGCCGTCGCGCTCGGCTCGGGGGTCGCTGCCGGGCAGCAGGAGACCGGCACGGCCACCGGTACGTCGAGCGGAACCGGAACTGCGACCGGGACGGGGGCTGGAACCGACTCGGGTGGCGGCGGTGGCCCGACCAAGGAAGTCATCGTCGGCCCGGGCGGTAGCCTCGTTTTCGAGCCAGAAACGCTAGAGATCACTCCAGGCACGACGGTGAACTTCGTCTGGGACTCCGACAATCACAACATCGTCGTCGAGAGCCAGCCCGAGGGTGCGAACTGGGAGGGCACGCCGGGCGACGCCAGCACGACCTACGATACAGGCTACGAGTACAGCCACACGTTCGACACGCTGGGCACCTACGATTACTTCTGTGAGCCCCACAAGTCCGCGGGGATGGTCGGCACCATCGAGGTCGTCGAGACCCTCAGCCAGGGCGGCGGGGAGAAGGAACTCGAAGAACTCGGCGTTCCGATTCAGGCCCACTGGGTCGGCACGGCGACGGTTCTGATGCTGTTCGTGAGTTTGGTGTTCACGTTCTACGTGCTCAAATACGGCGAATCGCCCAACACGGGCAACACCGGAGGTGGTGAGTGATGTCCTCGTCGGGCTCGACCTACGGCGACATCCACCGCTACGAACCGGCCCGTGAGAGCACCGCGGCGGCCATCGCCATCGTCCTCCTGACGCTGCTGGAGGTCGTTTTCGTCTTCATGTTCGCGTGGGGGCTGGTCTCCGGCTGGGCCATCGACCCCGTCGGGAACATGTTCCTCGGGGGCCTTCTCGCGGCGGTGTTCATCGACCTCGCGTTCATCCTCATGCTCTACCGCAAGGAGTTCCTCCCGGACGTGATGGTGGTGAAAAAGCGCCGCCGGAAGTGGGAGGACCTCTACATCCGCGAGGAGGACGTGGATGGCGTCCAGCCTGACGCCAGCGACGCCTGGGAGCAGGTCAAACGTGCCATCTACCCGTACTACAAACGATAACCAATGAGTCTGAAAAAGAAAGACGAACACGACCACATTGGCTGGCTGCAGGAGAAGCAGCTCTCGCCCCTCGAAAAGGGGTATCTGTTCACCCTCATCTGGTTGGACAAACGGTTCCGCATCGTGGACTACCTGGAACTGCTCGAGACGCTGTACTACCGGGTGAACCTGCAGATGCCCAAGAGCCACACCGAGCAGTACAACCTCGACAACAAGTTCTGGTACTGGTACCCGCTGTACGCGCTCGGCTCGTTCTCTACCATCGCCTACGTGGTGGCGGCGATCTCGGGCGCGTTGCTCGGGTTCTACTACTCCCCGGCCTCGGCCGGTGCGGGACCTGGCGAGGCGACGGTCGCGTACAACAGCATCGCGTTCATCATGCAGGACCTCCAGTTCGGCTTCATGCTGCGCTCGGTCCACCGGTGGTCCGCACAGGTGATGACCGCCGCCGTATTCCTCCACATGCTCCGGGTCTACTTCACCGGGGCGTACAAGGAGCCGCGCGAACTCAACTGGATCCTCGGCATCGTCCTCATCAGCCTCACGATGGTCTTTGGCTACACGGGCTACCTGCTCCCGTGGGACCAGCTGGCCTTCTGGGCCGGCCAGATCGGCGTCGAGATGAGCCTCTCGATCCCCATAATCGGCGAGTGGATCGCCCAGCTACTGTTCGGCGGCTTCTCGCTGAGCCAGGCGACGCTCCAGCGGATGTACATCATCCACGTGTTCCTGCTCCCGTTCGTGGTGACGACACTCATCGCGATCCACATCGGCATCGTCTGGATGCAGGGCATCGCGGAACCCCACTAAGACAATGAGCGACGACCAACCCACCGACGACGCACGCACAGACGGCGGCGGCACGGGCATCGTTCCGCCGGACGACGACACTCCGACGTGGAGCGAGCGCAAGACCCGCCGCGCGGGACTGCCCCGACTCACCTACGAGTACTTCGAGCGCTCCCGGCGTGAGGACCAGGACCTGCGCCAGCAGTCCACCTACGTCGAGCGCGACGTGCTCGCGTTCCCGACGTGGCCCCACGAACTCATCCGTAACCTCGCGCTGACGAGTTTCTTCGTCGGCCTCATCCTGTTCCTCTCGTCGACGATGCCCCCACACATCGGCGCTCCGGCGAACCCCAGCTCGACGCCGGCGATAATCCTGCCGGACTGGTATCTCTACTGGTCGTTCGGGCTGCTGAAGCTGAACGACCTCAACCCCGCGCTTACGCTTCTCGACGGCCAGAAGCTGATGGCCGACCGCACCTTCGGCGTGCTGGCGAACGTGGTCGTGGTCAGCGCCATCGCCGTCGTCCCGTTCCTCAACAAGGGGAGCGCGCGACGGCCAGTCGAGCAGCCGTTCTGGGCGGCCATCGGGATGGGCGGTGTCACCTTCGCGCTCACCATCTCGCTGCTCTCCATCAAGAACCTGCTGCCGATGAACGTCCACCTGCTGTTCGACCTGACGTTCCTCGCACCGCTGGTCATCGGTTGTATCACCTACGCGGTGCTGAAGACGATGCGGGAAGGGTATATGTACGACCTCAACCGCCGCTACTACCGGATGCGGCCGCCGAAGTAGCGTGACCCGCGACGACGCTGGTTCTTCGGGCGGCGGGACTGCCGACCCCGGCGACGATTCGGCCTCGTCGCGCGCCGGCCGTCGCGAAGTCGAAGTGCCGCTCAGGCTCTACAAGACCGTCACCGTCTTCTCGACGCTCATCGCCATCGTCGCCGTGGTCATCGGCTTCCTCCTGCTGGATGCGGCGACCATCGGGACCGGGTTGCTCCGACGCGCGGTTCTCTCGTTGCTGGCGCTCCTCTCGCTGTCACCTCCCGAGACCGTCCTCTCGGCGCTGTTCGCCGTCGCCGGCCTGCTGTTCATCGCCGGTGGCGCCGCCGTCTACGTGTTGGGAACCCGGTTCAAAGCACCGGAGATGGGCGGCGGCGACTGACCCGGTTCGTGGCGGGGAATGGGAAACGCTGAAGGGGAACCGCGGCCGAGTACCGGTAATGGCTGACGAGTTCATGAAGGGGTTCGGGCTCCTGAGCGGCGCCGGCCTGCTCTGGATCGTGTTCGCCGGCTGGTACCGCACGTCGAGCTTCGAGAGCACGAAACAGCTCATCGAGGCGCCGCCGGAGCCGAACACGGTGTTCGACTCGCTGGGCATCTTCCTCGCCGACCTGATGCTCTGGACCGCCCTCATCGGCGCGTTCACCTTCTGGGTCGTCATCCCGGCCGCACGACAGGCCCGCGGCGCGCTGGTCCCCGACGAGGAGTAACCCCACTCATCAATCCCGCCCGTATTTCGCTCGGTTGCGGCGCAGTTCTCAGAGGTAGTCTGCAACGAATGCCCGGTGGTCCGCCTCCACCTCGTCGCGTCGCTCGGAAGTGGCCTCCCGGTGCCAGAGCGGCAGGCACGCCATCGCGTGCAGCCGGCAGACCAGTCGGTAGAAGCGCATTCGTTCCCGGCGCTCAGCGGTGAAGCGCCAGCCATCGCGGGCCTCGGCGTACGCATCCCGGAACGTCTCCCGGAGCGTACGGGTCCGGCTCGCACTGTCTTCGTCGGGCGAGAGCAGCAGCCACTCCGCGATGGCGAGGTTGTACGCTGGCTCGACCGACAGCGTGCCGGCCCAGTCCAGGACGGCCCTTGTCGCACCTGTTTCCGGGTCGACCAGGAGGTTACCGTACCGGTAATCGCGGTGACAGTAGGTCGGGCGTGCCGACGCGGGAAGCGCTGGGGCCGTCTCCTGCAGGTACTCCCGGAGCGGTGCAGCGAGATCCGCAAACCGCTCCGGCTGCTCGGCAAATTCCGGGAAGAAGCCGCCCGAATCGAGCGTCTCGAGAGCTTCCAGTCCGCTGTCGAGCGCGTACTCTCGACTGTCGTCATAGCTCGGGTGGTCACCGGCGTCCAGGACGACCAGTTCGTCGTTCCGCACACCGACCTTGCCCACGGCGTCGAGCGGACCGAGCGCGTGGATCTCCGCGAGATTCTCCCCGGCCTCGCGAAGCACCCGTTCGCGCGCCGCGGGCGGGAGTGCGTGGGGGTCATTTTCAAAGTTGGCCCCCGATTCGTGGCTCATCAGGTAGAACGGGGTCGGGAATTCCGGATGCTCGTCCCGGTAGCCGAACACAGTGGGGACCGGGACACTTGTTTTTCCGGAGACAAGTTCCAACATCCGCGGCTCAGTTCGGGCGAGTTCCCCGACCAGTCCGGCCGTCGTCGCCTTGAGCACCGCGGTCCGGTGTCCATCGGGCGTTTCAGCTTCAACCGTCGCGACGAAATCCGTGCCGTGCTGGTCCCGGTCGATGGTCTCGACGCGCCACGCTGGCTGTAGCGTTTGGACCATCTCCCGAACGGTCGCGTCTGCGAGGTCGGCGTCGACGGAGTCGACCATACTGATAGGTCTCGCTGGGTTGTCGTGAAACAGTACCGATAATCGGTTAAAAACGACTGGCGGCCTGCCGAGCTATCAGTCGGTCAGACGACGGCTTCCCACGGCCCCTTGATGACCCAGAACAGGCTCTGGTAGAGGGCGTAGAGCAGCGCGACCAGCGAGGCGACGATGGCGGATTTCGGCGCCTCCAGTTCCATGCCGTTGCGGGCTTCGACCAGGCGGGCCTCGAACTCGAAGAAGTCCGAGACCACCATCCCGAGCACGAGGACGGAGAGGACCATACCGCCGTGGGGGTGGACAATCATGTAGAGGAAGCAGCCGAGCACCAACAGCATCGAGACGGCGATGTGTGGCGTGTAGCGTTCGAGCGCCTCCGGGTCCTCGCGTGCGGCCTCCTTGTGGTTGCTGTGTGCTTGCCGTCGGGTGACGAACGTCGCGAGCAGGAGCACCAGGATTGCGTAGGGAAGCGCCCCGGCGACCGACTCAAGCGCCCCGAGGGGGACGACAAACTCCAGTAGGGTCATACTCCCATATCGGTCCAAGACGGTTTAGTGCTTTTCCAATTCGCCCGCGGGGCCTACTCCGACAGCGGCCGCAGGCAGCCGAACCCCCCGCCGGTCGTGACGCGGACCGGTTCGTGGGGCGGGACTGTCCCGACCGCCTCCTGGTCGGCGTATAGCGACACCTCGCCCTCGTCGCGTTCGACGGTCAACTCGAGCGGTCCGGGGACGACCCACTCGTCGGCCCGCGTGGTGAACGGAGCGATGGGAACGACTGAGAGGCCGGCGCCCGGCGCGAGCAGGGGGCCGCCGGCGGCGTCGCTGTACCCAGCCGAACCGTAGGAGGCGGCGACGACGATGCCGTCGGCGCGGACTTCGGTTAGCTGTTCACCGTCGGCGGTGAGCGCGTACTCCGAGATACGGGCGGGTTCGCTCGTCACCAGCGTCGTGTCGAACGCCGCACGAGCCACCTGCTCGCCGCCGGTCCGGACATCCAGCACGGGGTGGGTCGCGGTGCGATACTTCCCCTCCGCCAGCGCCGCCGCTGCCGCCTCCAGCGCGGGACGGGCGACGCTGTGGAGACCGGCGTCGACACCGACCGGGAGCAGCGGCACCGGTGGCTCGGAGAGCGCCGCGTCCGTGAGTGCCGCCTCGCCGACCGCGACGATGGCCTCGGCATCCACGAGGCTGGCGGCCGAAAGCGCCGTTTCCGAGAGGATACCGTCGTCGGCTCCCCGCACCGCCACCCGGCGGACCGGGCTCGCTTCGGTCATGTCCTCGGAGTCGGGCGGGACCGGCTAAAAACTCCGGTGGTCCGAGCCCGAGTGTCCGCTGGTCTGCCTCACTCGAAATCGTAGGGCCAGCCGTTGGTTTTCTTCATCCCCTCGGCCTGGTCCTCGTCTTTGAGATAGCTCGCGATGGTTTCGGGGTCCTCGTGGGGCAGGTCCACGTCGTCGCCGGCCACGTCCACGACGAGTTCGGTCAGCAGGATACACTGCTCGCGGAGCGTCCGGCTCTCCAGTTTGTCGAGCGTGTCGGCGGAGGTGTGCCCCCAGCCCCGCCCCCGCTCGTCGGAGCTACTGGAGACCATGTAGCCCGGGACGCCCCAGCGCACGAACGGCCAATGGTCGGAGTGTGGGACCATCCGGGGCACCGTCTCGATGGGGTGGTCGAAGCGCTCAGAGACGCGTTCGGCGGCGGTTTCGAGGCCATCGAAGCGGTGAGTGGTGAGCTCCAGCGTGCGCCCGCCCATGTTCGCGTCCACGTTGACGACGGCCTTCACGGCGTCGAGGTCCGCGCTCTCGGCTTCCAGGTTCGAGCCGACGAGGCCGACCTCCTCGGCACCGTAGCCGATACACTTCACCCGGGTGTCGAGTTCGTCCTCGCGCTGTGCGAGCGCGTTCGCTACCTCCACGATGGTCGCGGTGCCGGCGCCGTTGTCGCGGGCGCCCTCCGCGATGTCGTGCGCGTCAACGTGGCTGGAGAGGATGACGACCTCCGCTGTGTCGGGACCGAGTTCCGCGACGGCGTTGCCCGATTCGGCGTCCGGGGTTTCGCAGTCGACCGTCACGGTCACTTCTTCGCCGTCGAACCGTCGACCGAGGCGAGAGCCGGTTTCCGAGGAGACGCCGACCGCGGGGATGTCACCGATGGGGCTGCCGTCGCTGCCGCCGACGCTCCCCGTCGGCGGGAGTTGGCCCGGAACGTGGTTGGCGTAGACGAAGGCGACGGCGCCGCCCTCGACGGCGTACTGGTACTTCTCGGTTCGGTGGATGTATCGGTCGTAGTACTCCGGCACCATCGAGGAGGCGACGACGATTTTTCCCTCCACGTCCGTCTCCTCGTAGTCCGCCGGCAGCGCGGCACCCAGGTCTACCAGTTCGGCCGTCACCTCGCCCGCAGGGCTGCGCGGGAGCGCGATGGACTCCTCGACGGTTTCGGGCGTCTCGATACCGCTCTCGCCACGGACCCAGCCCTGCAGGTCGAACGGTTCGACTCGTGCGTTGCGCGCGCCCGCCGCCGCGAGAGCGTCGCGGGTCGCCTCCAGTCCCTCCATCTCGCCGGGCTGTCCCGCCATCCGGTTGCCGATATCGACGAGGGTTTCGAGGTGGTCCCAGCCGGCTGTGCTCGTGAACGTATCCGCAATCCAGTCTGTCACGACCGACCGCTCGGGCCGGCCGCTGAATCCGTTATGGGCGGCGGCGGAGTTGGCCGGTTCTCCGGCGGTGGCGGCTCGGATGGGGCTACATCTATCACGCCCCCGTTCCAAGCGGAGCCATGAGCGAAACCGTCGTCGTCGGAGGCGGCCTCGCGGGACTGGTCGCCGCCGGACGGCTCGCCGACGCGGGCCACAAGGTGACGCTGTACGAGGAGCGCGACGAAGTCGGTGGCCGGGTCAGGAGCCGGGATGTCGAGGGGTTCACTTGCGACCGCGGGTTCCAGGTGCTGTTCGACGCCTATCCGGCTGTCCGCCGAGAACTTGACCTCGACGCGCTCGACCTCCGGCCGTTCGCCCCGGGCGGCGTCATCTGCCGGCAGGGGAAGCGCGCGGTGCTCTCGGACCCGCTGCGCGAGCCGTTTTCGGCCATCGAATCGGCGTTCAACCGGGAGGTGAGCCTCGGCGACAAACTCCGCACGCTGCTACTCCGCGCGCGGCTGACCCGCGGCGAGTGGCCGGAGTTCGGCATCCCCGACCGGTCCATCCGGGCGTACCTTCGGGACAAGGGGTTCTCGTCGGGGTTCATTGACGCCTTCGCGGCGCCGCTGTACGGCGGTATCACGCTCGACCGCTCGCTGTCACCCTCGGCACACGTCTTCGAGTACACCTTCCGCGCGATGGCGCTCGGGAACATCGTCGTCCCCGCAGAGGGGATGGGCGCCATCCCGGCGCAGTTGGCCCAGCGCGCCCGCGAGGCAGGGGTGGACGTGCGGACCGGCGAGGGGGTCGAGTACATCGACGCCCAGGACGACAGCGCGACGGTCGAGGCTGGCGGCGAGACAGTCGAACCGGATGCCGTCGTCGTCGCGACCGACCCACGGACAGCCCGGGAGTTGACCGGTGTCGAGGCCATCCCGGTCGAAGGAAAGGGCGTCGTCACCCAGTATTGCCGCCTGCCGGGCCCGGAACTGTCCGCCGGCACGCGCATCATGCTCAACGCCGAAACCGAGGGCCCGAACACGGTGGCACAGCTTTCGGCCGTCGCGCCCGAGTACGCATCGGGCGATGACGTGTTGCTCGCCGCCTCGTACGTCGGCGAGTACGCCCAGAGCCTGGAGGCGGAGGGGCTGGAAACCCGGACGCGTGCGACGTTGGCGGGCTGGTACCCCGAGCGCGGGTTCGAGGACCTGGAGACGCTCGCGACCGACCGGGTTCCGTTCGCCCAGTTCGCTCAGCCGCCCGGGAGCCACGAAACGCTCCCGGACACCGGTGACCCGCCGGGGCCGGTGTATCTCGCCGGTGATTACACCCGCTGGTCGTCGATTCAGGGCGCGCTGGAGAGCGGGAAACGGGCCGCGGAGGCCGTAGAATAGGTCGTCGCTTACTCGACTTCCAGGTCGCCGTTTCCGGCGGTCTCGTCCCACTCGATTTCGAACTCCACACTCAGTTCCGTGGTCCCCTCCGGCGGGCCTTCCCGCTCGACGTTCACCTCGAAGGTCGTGTTCTCGGGCGGTTCGACGGTGGTGGTGTCGCCGCCGGCACGGAACGTCACCTCGCCACCGGCCTCCAGGGAGTCCGCGACGCTTCGCAGGTACTCAGCTATTTCCGCGCGGCTCCGGCGGCTCTCGGATTCGAACAGGAGTTCTTCGGGCATACGTCCTGGTAGGCGGAGAACGTAAATAAAGTGGGCGGCGACCTACTCGGAAGCGTGGTTCTTCGCCGTCGTGTACGCCTCGCGGAGCTGCTTGAACGCCTCCTCGTCGCCGCTCTGGTCCGGGTGGACCTCCTTGACCTGCTCCCGGTAGGCCTGCTGGACCGTCTCGCTGTCGGCGTCGCGGCGCACCCCAAGGGTCGCGAAGGCGGCGTCCACGGGCTTGCGGACCGGGTCGCCGACCACGGTCCCCGCATCCACCTCGAAGGGGAGCCGCCGGCCCAGGTTCGCGCCCGGCATCTCGTGTTCACAGAGCACGACGAACGTGTCGGCGGCGTCGAGGTGGAAGTACGCCTGCGCGTCGAAGGTGATGGCCACGTCCTGCTCGGCGAGGTAGAACGCGACGGTCGTCCCGCCGAGGTCGTGGTTCTCGACGAACCGCTCGTCGGCGGCCCGGAGGAACGCCCGAATCTCCTGTCTGCGTCGCGAGTCGCTACTGACGTGACGGCCGCTCGGCGGGTCCGACGGAAAGAACCGCTCCCCGGCAGCGAAGAGGCCGGCGGCAGCGACCGAGATGACCGTGCCAAGGACTACCCCCGCGAGCAGCCAGACCGGCAGCGCGATGGCGGCCTCGAACGGCACGCGCACGAATAATGGATGGGCGACCTTGAACCGCTCGCCTGGCGAGATGTCGGCTGTCTGGAACGCCACACGCGACAGCGCCGTCAGCCGTGGCCGGGACCCGAACTACCTTGGCCCACCGACACGCAGACTGAGACATGACTACCTACGATATCGAACGGTATCTCAACATCCGAAGCGCCCACAGCGGGTCATTCGGCCCGGAGGGCGAGTCGCTGGCGTTCCTGATGGACACCACCGGCACCGCGCAGGTGTGGACCGTCGAGGGCCCCGGTGAGTGGCCCGTCCAGCGGACGTTCTACGAGGACGGTGTCACGTTCGTCGACTACGCGCCCGAGCGCGCGGAACTCGCCTTCGGCAAGGACCAGGGCGGCAACGAGCGCATCCAACTGTTCACCCTCGACACCGACACCGGCGAAATCACCAACCGCACGCAGCGTCCCGGTGCCAAACACCGGTGGGGTGGCTGGGACAGCACGGGCGAGCGCTTCGCGTTCGCCTCCAACCGCCGCGACCACACCGTATTCGACATCTACGTGCAGGACCGCGACGGCGTCGGTGACGACGCGGAACTCGTCCACGAGGGCGAGGGCTGGCTCTCGCTTGCGGGCTGGTCCCCCAGCGACGACCGGCTCATCATCCGGGAGGCCCACGCCAGTTTCGACCAGGACCTACACGTTTTGGACCTCGAAACCGGCGAGGCCGAACACGTCACACCCCACGACGGCCGCGTACGGTTCAGCAGCGTCGAGTGGGGGCCGGACGGCGACTCGCTCTATCTCGTCACGGACCGTGACTCCGATACCCTCCGGTTGGAACGGCTGGACCTCGATACTGGCGGGTTCTCTGTCGTCGAAGAGGGCGGCTTCTGGAACGTCAACGGCGTCTCCATCGACCGGGAGTCCCGCCGGGTCGCCTACACCCGGAACGTGGATGGCTACACCGACCTGACCATCGGCGAACTCGTGGCCCCGGACCGCATCGACGCCGTCGCGACACCGGACATCCCCGACTGCGTGGCCGGTGGCGTGGATTGGGGGCCGGACGGCGACCGGTTTGCCGTCACCGTCACCGCAAGCACCGAGAACGCCAACGTCTACGTCGGCGACGCCCGGAACGGCGGGAGCGAGCGCTGGACCGACGCGGCCACGGCGGGCATCCCCCGCGAGACGTTCGTCGAACCGCAACTGGTCCATTATCCGACGTTCGACGACCGGGACATCCCGGCGTTCTTCTCGGTGCCGGACGAGAGTTCCGCCGACGGCGCGCCGGTAATCGTGGACATCCACGGTGGCCCCGAGTCCCAGCGCCGTCCCTCGTTCCGCGCGCTGAAGCAGTATTTCCTCAACAACGGCTACGCGGTGTTCGAACCGAACGTCCGTGGCTCCTCGGGCTACGGGAAGGAGTACGCCGGCCTCGACGACGTGCGCAACCGGATGGATTCGGTGAAGGACCTCAAGGCGGGCGTGGAGTGGCTCCACGACCACCCCGACGCGGACAACGACCGCATCGTCGCCTACGGTGGCTCGTACGGCGGGTTCATGGTGCTCTCGGCGCTGACGGAGTACCCCGACCTCTGGGCGGCCGGCATCGACGTGGTGGGCATCGCCAACTTCGTCACGTTCTTGGAGAACACCAGCGACTGGCGGCGTTCGCTGCGCGAAGCGGAGTACGGCAGCCTGGCGGAGGACCGGGAGTTCTTGCAGGAAATCTCCCCGACCAACAACATCGAGCGTATCGATTCGCCGCTGTTCGTGCTCCACGGCGAGAACGACCCGCGCGTACCCGTGAGCGAGGCCGAACAGGTCGCCGAGGACGCCCGGGAGCAGGGCGTTCCGGTCCGAAAGCTCCTGTTCCCCGATGAGGGTCACGGCTTCTCGAAACTGGCCAACCGCATCGAGGCCTACTCGGCGGTCGTGGATTTCCTCGACGAGCACGTCTAACTGGCCAGGGGTACCGTCGGTCGAAGGCACCGGCCCGAACTCGGAATCGGCCACCTGCCACGGCGACCCGGCAGCGCGCCGTCTCGTGCCGTTAGAGTCAAACCGGCGCCTCGCAAACTACCACCTATGAGCGCAGACCAGGAGCAACGAACCATCCGGTGTCTCGTCGCCAAGGTCGGTCTCGACGGCCACGACCGGGGGGCCCACGTCATCGCGCGGGCGTTCCGCGACGCCG
>JBDGQC010000001.1:0-1276 GCA_042219375.1 Halolamina sp.
CGATGACCGACTCGGTGCTGGTCTCCCAGATGCGCTCCTTGGCCTCGGCGATGAGCCCCTCGTCGCCCGGCAGCAGGTCGGGTTCGAGGACGGCGTACCGGGTGGCGAACCGGTCGCTGCCAAGCATTCCGGCGCGGTAGACCACGACGGGGACCTCCTGCCCCGCGAACGCGACGTCGTAGCGGCGCAGACGCTCGGCGGCGACCCGGTCTACGAACTCCCCGTCGGCGTCGCGGTCGGTGACGGCGGGGGCGAAATCCGTGGTGTGGACGACCAACTTCCCGGCCGCCGCCTCGCTGTCGGCGATTTCCACGTCGTCGTCCAGCGCCAGCGGGGTCGCCTCGCCGAGCAGTCGGAGGTCACGCAGCGCGTGGTAGTCGAGGCGTCGACGCGCCCCCGGGTCGGTCGGGAGCAGGCGGTCCAGCGCGCGCTCGTACTTTGGCGAGAACCCTGCCTCGGCGCGCTCGATGGCGCCCTGACGGGTGAGCGGGCGGCGGCGCTGGGTTCCCGCGAAATGCTCACGCACCTCGTCGAGCGCGGCCGATTCGCTCGGCGAGAGGGGTGGTTCGCGGGCCTCGTAGCTGAACCGCTCGCCGTCGTCCTCGTGGCTCACCGTCGCGACGACGCCGGGCGTGCTTTCGTACTGTGCCAGCGTCGCCGGCGCGTACCACGCGTCGCCGTCGCCTGGCGGGACTGGCGCGGGTACGCGGTCGACCGGTGAGGGAGAGTCGGGCATCGCTGAGTCTACTGATGGTGTGCTCATTACCCGATATAAATATTTGGTTATATACTGTTGAATTAAGGAGTCGAACACGTCTGGCTACAGCCGTGCTCGCCGTAGATATCGCCCGCTATCCTGGTTTCGATATCATCTGCCGGTTCTCGGAGCGTCCTCCGACTGCCGGACAACACGGAACCATCCCCCAACAGGGTTCTGTGCAGGTTCGGTTGAGCCACTACGTAGCCCATTCTATGCGGGCGAACCACAGTTTATTTTGATACGTTGGCCGAAATTTTTTATGCTATTCCACGCGTCGGAAAAATGTACCATCATGGACCCCAGATCGAGCACCCGTTGGATAGCGGCCGCCATCGCGATTCTGATGGTGACGTCGGTCATGGCACCCGGCGTGTTGGCCGCGGCGCCCGGCGAGACGTCGCCATCCATGGCTGGCGCCACGCCGGCAGAGACATCGCCAGCTATGGCTGTCGCGTCGCCCGGCGAGACATCGCCATCCATGGCTGACGCGACGCCGGCCGACGTCTCCCCGGCACT
>JBDGQC010000001.1:1376-41307 GCA_042219375.1 Halolamina sp.
CACACGAACTTCGAGGTGAAACTCACCAAGACCGTCGCCACCGCCGACGCGCCGAACGCCACCGACGGCGTCGAGCAGGTGAACGCCCCTGACGCGTGGAACACGACCCGCGGCGAGGGCGCGTCCGTCGCCGTCCTCGACACCGGCGTCGACGGCAGCCACCCCGACATCAACGTCTCCAAGTTCGTTACCGTCGACGAGAACGGCACCGTCAACCGGACGGAGCCGTTCGACACGGCCACCCACGGCACCCACGTGAGCGGGACCGTCGTCGGGGGGAACGCCTCCGGCGAGTACATCGGCGTCGCCCCCGAGGCGGAGCTGCTGCACGCGCAGGTCATTGACGGCGACACGGGAAGTTTCGTCCGCGTCCTGGCCGGTCTTGAGTGGGCCGTCAACCAGAGCGCCGACGTTACCGTGATGAGCCTCGGCGCCGACATCTACGCCGACGAGTTCATCGAGCCGGTCGAGAACGCCCGTGCGGCCGGCACGGTGGTCGTCGCCTCCAGCGGGAACTACGGGCCGAACACGTCCGCAAGTCCCGGCAACGTCCCCGGCGTCCTCTCTGTCGGCGCCGTCGATGACGACGGTCGCGTCGCCCCGTTCTCCAGCGGCGAAATCGTCAACGGGAGCGTCTGGGAGAACGGAACGTACGAGGACTACGTCGTCCCGACAGTCGTCGCGCCGGGCGTGAACGTCACCTCCTCGGCGTCCGGCGGCGGCTACGAACAGCTTTCCGGCACGTCGATGGCCGCCCCGCACGTCGGGGGCACGGTCGCGCTCGTTTTCGCGGCCGGCGAGAACGTCTCCGTCTCCGAGGCTGAAGCCGCTGTCGTCGAGACGGCGCGAAAGCCCGACTTCGCCGACGCCGTGGACACGCGCTACGGGAACGGCGTAATCGACGCCGAGGCCGCGGTCCGGCAGGTGTCCAACGGCACCGTCGCCGGCCAGGTCCTCGACAGCCAGGGCGACCCGGTCACCGGCGCGACAGTTTCGGTCGGCGGGGTAACGACCACGACGAACGCCACCGGCAGTTTCGAGGTCGCGACGCTCCCCGGCAGCCAGCCACTATCGGTCGACGCCGCCGGGTACGAGACCGAGACGCAGACGGTGACGGTGGCCGAGGGCGAGCGAACGACCGTCGAGGTGACCGCCACCGCGCCCGCGACGTACCACTTCGACCTCGCGGCCAACGAGTCGTACGCGATCGGGATTCCCGGCCCGGTGGAGGGGACCGTTGCCGAGGCGTTCTACACGAGCGACGGTGACAC
The DNA here is from genome assembly GCA_042219375.1 of Halolamina sp. Taxonomy (GTDB): domain Archaea; phylum Halobacteriota; class Halobacteria; order Halobacteriales; family Haloferacaceae; genus Halolamina. The sequence continues at coordinate 2,648 of JBDGQC010000001.1, forward strand.
CCCCACGGGCGTCGTGTACGCCTACGACCGGGACGCGGACGAGTGGTACAGGCCGTCGGCCAACGCCTCGCTGTCGCAGTTCGACGCGCTCGCGGTGACCGTCGAGGAGGACGCCACCGCAGTCCTTCGGTTCAAGTCAGACGCCAACGGCACCGTAACGCCCGCGGATGTCGAACTCAAAACCGGGTGGAACTTCGTCGCGCCGCCCATGCGCGGCACGCCCACGGAGATATTCGGCCTCGGCACCATCGAGCCGGCCCGCATCCTCGACACGCACGACGGGGCCCCGTCGGTGGCGGTTCACGGCGAGGATGTCACCGGCGCTGTCGAGTACGGCGCGGGCAATGACGAACTCTCACCATTCAACGGCTACTTCATCTACGCCGAAGAGAACGGCAGCGTCGCCGGCGCCACCTACGAGGGGATGACCCGACCCGAGGCGAACACGAATCTCGAAATGAACACGACCACCGTCACCGGCACCGTCGTCGACAGCAACGGTACCCCCGTCGAAGGCGCGTCGGTGACGGTCGCGGGGACCGACCTCGGGGCGACGACCGGGCCGAACGGCACGTTCGAGGTGACGGGCGTCGCCGTCGACGCGACGGACGTCCCGCTCCGGGCGACCGCCCACGGCTACGGCAACGCGACGGCGACGGCCGACGCGGGCACCGACGTCGGTCAACTGCAACTCACTACCGGCTCAGACATCCAGGTGACCAACGCCTCCGTCGCCTACGTGAACGGCTCCTACGAGCTGACCGCAACCGTCGCGAACGCCGGCGACGTCGCCGGTGACCGCACCGTGAACCTCAGCGTCGACAGCCTGACCGCCAGCGAGTCGATTATCGCGACCCGGAACGTCTCGCTGGAGAGCGGCGCCGAACGGACGCTCAGCTTCACGCTCAACGCGACGACCGTCTCCGAAGCCGCCTTCGGGACGGTGACGGCCGGCCAGTCATTCGCGACGGTCCGGCTCGGATCGGAGCTCACCGCGCCGAAGGTCCAGAACGCCAGTACTGTCGACAATCAGACCATCGCCGTCACGTTCGACCGGCCTATCGACCTCGCGAAGGGTGACGCGTCCGGGATCAACGTCACCGTCGACGGCTTCGGGGTACAGGTTACCGCCAGCGCCGAGAACGAGACGCTGCTGCTGACCCTCGATGGACAGCTCGACGGCAACGAGACTGTGCGAGTGACGTACTCCGGCGAGGCGGGCAACATCGTCAGCGCAGACACCCGCACCGAGGCGGGGGCGTTCGAGGTCCGCGTCAGAAACACCGCCGGATAGACCGATGATCGAGACGACACACCCGCGGGTGCGAGCGCTCCTGGTAGGGGTGTTCGCGGCAACCGTCATCGCCGCCAGCGTGACCGGCGTGTTCGCCCTCGGCGTCGCCGCTCAGGGCCCGGACCCGGTCCCCGCCAGCTACTACGGGACCGTGACGGTGGACGGCGAACCCGCCGGTGCCGGTGTCACCGTGCAGGCCGTCATCGACGGCGAGGTCCGCGGCGAAATCACGACGGGGGACAACGGCTCCTTCGGCGGCGCCGGCATCGGCGAGGAGAAACTGACGGTGCGTGGCAGCACCGAGGAGGACGGCGAGGCGACGGTCCGGTTCCGCGTCAACGGCATGGAGGCAAACACCACGGTGACCTGGCAATCGAACGATGTCCGGGAACTCGATCTGGCCGTCAGTACCGCCGAAAGCGAGCCGGCTAATGGGACCAACCCCTCGAACCAGACGACTGCGACGCCGTCCACCGACGTGGAGTCCGGCGGTAGCGGTGGCGGCGGTGGCGGCGGTGACTCCGGGGAATCGTCGGCCGACATCAGTACGACTCACCTGGAGGACCAGGTGACGGTGATGTTCCGGGAGGTTCCCATGGGTGCCGAGATGAGCGTGGACCTCGGTGACACGGTAACCGGAGCCGGCGTCAGCGTCACCCAACTCGACATCGCCATGAAGTTCGATGACCCCGGGTTCCGACTCGAAATCCTCCGGCCGACCGACGAACCCACCTCGGCGCCGCCGCTCGACGCAGCCGAGCCGGTGGCCTATCTGCAGGTCAACGCGGTCAACATCGACCAGGCCCGGCTCGACGAGGTGGCGTTCTCCTTCACCGTCAACGAGAGCGCCCTGCCCGCGGGTACGGACGCCGAGGATGTAGCGCTCTACCGGTACACCGACGGGGCCTGGCAACGGCTCGAAACCGACTACGTCGGCGGCGGCGAGTACGTCGCGACCTCCCCGGGGTTCTCGGAGTTCGCCATCGGCGTCGCTCCGGAGGACGAGACAGCGTCTGAATCGACGGATACGGCGACGCCCGCCGATGCGACTGACCAGACGGAATCGCCCGCTGAAGCGACCGACCAGACGGCACCGCCCGCCGACGCGACCGAGGCGACGCCAACGCCGACGGAGACCGACGTGCTGTTCCCGGGCTTCGGCGCACTAACCGCACTCGCCGCGCTGCTCGTGACTGCGCTGCTCGCCCGGCGTCGGCGCTGACGCTCGGCGGCGACCAGCGGTTGCCAAAACTGGACGAACCCTTTCGCCGCTCTCCGCCCACTCGACGGCCATGTCACGGAGTTCGTGCGACGCCATCGTCCTCGGTGTCGGTGGGATGGGAAGCGCGGCCGTCTATCACTCGCCAAGCGCGGCGTCGATGTGCTGGGTCTCAAGCAGTACGACATCACCCACACCCGAGGCTCCTCGCACGGCGATACGCGGATCTTCCGGCTGACGCAACCGGAACACCCCGAGTACGTCCCCCTCGCACAGCGGGCTGGTGAGCTGTGGCGGGAGCTGGAGGCCGAATCCGGCCGGACGATTCTCACCGAAACTGGCTCGGTACACGCTGGGCCGCCCGACGGCCCGAAGATGACCGACTCGCTCGAATCGTGTGAGGCCAACGGTGTCGAGCACGAACTGCTCACCGGTGCGGAGATCAACGCGCACTTCCCGGGCTATGAACTCCCAAGTTCCTCCGCAATCGATCCTGGTCGGGCCTCTCCCGGTTCGAGGAGATAGCCGACGGCCTCCCGCGATGTCTCACGCCGAAAGAGTGCCGGGAATCGTCTCCCTCAGTAGTCGAATGAGGGATCGTAGTAATTATCCACGTGTTTGGAATGGTCGAGTACAGGGAAGTTAGAGATTCATTATGGCGACGGCCAATACTAAGACTGCATAAATACCGAGTATTGCGATCGCGATAGCAATATAACGGATGATCTGGTTCTCGTCACCCGTTTCCTCTGCTTCGGCCCCAGGGATTCGATCGTTATAGAGATCGCTTTCCGGCATTTTGCTACTATAGGGAGGAGGCGAGGACTGATAATAACCGGGCGGTTTCCCAGAAAGCGAGAGTCCGCCCCTATTATACACACCGTCAGAGCAAATATGCGAGTTATGACGGTATGGGAGGTGTGATCATGGGTAATCCGGCAGAAAGTGTGACACAGAAGAGCGATGAACAAGAGAATTCTCAGCGAGATGTCGAAACTGGACAATGCTGTCCGGAATGTGGGGGCAAACCGGTTTCTGCGGAAGACAGGGGTGAAGTCACGTGTGCCGAGTGCGGCTTGGTACTGAATCAGGACACGATAGACCGTGGTCCGGAGTGGCGGTCGTTCGAATCAGAAGAGAACCAGCAGCGATCCCGTGTCGGTGCCCCAGCCTCAAAACTCCTCCACGATGAAGGGTTACGCACGAACATCGGCTGGAACGACAAGGATGGATATGGGAAAGAACTCTCCGCGAAAAAGCGTCGCCGGATTCAGCGTCTTCGCACGTGGGACGAACGGTTTCGAACAAAAAATTCCCAAGAACGAAACCTCAGACAGGCACTGGGAGAGATTCAGCGGATGGCATCGGCGCTCGGACTTGCCGAATCGGTTCAGAAAACGGCAAGCATACTCTATCGTCGCGCGGTCAGTAAGGACTTGCTGAGAGGTCGCTCGATTGAGGGGATGTCAACCGCTTCTCTCTACGCCGCCGCTCGACAGCATGGGACTCCCCGCACACTCGGCGCGTTTGCGGGGGTGAGCCGCGTCGAAAAAGTGCGTTTCCAGCGGACCTACCGGTATCTCAATAGAGAACTGTCCCTCGAAGTTGAGCCTGAGGATCCCATCGAGTACCTTCCGCAGTTCGCCTCCTCTCTCGACCTGAGCACCGAATCTGAACGGCTGGCCGAGGAGTTACTCAAAACAGCTAAGCAACGGGGAGCACACAGCGGAAAAAGTCCTGCTGGGTTGGCAGGGGCAGCCCTGTATGCGGCTTCCCATCTGGCGAACGAACAGCTCACACAACAGACCGTAGCGGACGCCGAAAGCGTGAGCAAGGTAACTATAAGAGACCGCTATCAGGAGCTATTAGAGATATACGCGGATTCGGGGCCTTCGGGCTGATTCACCGAATTCATACGATGCGAACGATTACATGGCTACACTAACCCGAGGAACCGGCCACTTCGCCAAACAACCAACAGGAATGCCACGAGACGATCCAGAACCCAGACAGGCCGAGCTTCAAGCAGTTCTGGACGTCTTGCAGGACCCGGACTGTCGAAATATCCTCCGAGAAACAGATGAACCCAAACGGGCGAACGAGTTGGCAGAAACCGTCGATATTCCAGAGTCGACACTCTATCGAAAGCTCAACCGACTCAGCAGCGTCGGTCTTCTGCACGAGCAGAATACAGTCCGCACCGATGGGGGACGTGTGAGCCATTATGTCTGTGATTTCGATAGCATCACGATCAGGGCCCACAGCACAGACGGGTTCACCTTACGTCTCGAAGGTGCAGTAGATGACGCCGAAGAGCGGCTTGCTGCAATCTGGTCGAAGATGGGTGATGAGCTATGAACGTATTCGACGTGCTACTGATCACGATAAAGTCGATTATACTGGTTTTGGGGGGGAGCGTCACCGTCATCGCATTCAGAGCGTATCGACGGACGGCCGCAGAACCGTTGAAGATACTCGGGGTCGGATTCGGGGTGATTACTGTGGGTGCGCTCATTACGGGTGTCGCGAACCAGTTCTACTCGCTCCCCCTCGATATCGGCGTACTGGTCAACAGCACGTTCGTCGCCGCCGGGCTCGCGATAATCCTGTACTCGCTCTACATTCAAGAATGAGTTCCAGCACAACCACAGTAGGCCGATATCGGACTGAATTTCCCGAATCTCACGTAGTTACGGTAGCATACAAAGCAGCGGTTTCCCCGAACACATACAGCACGACTACGATCGCGGAACCAATACATTCGTAAAATGAGACTCACAGATAGAACTGTATCAGGCGTAACGCTCGCGCGTGTGACCGTTCTCGTCCTTGTTGTCGCCCTGGTTCTCCCAGTGGTCGCGTCGGCGTTCTCGTACGATCCCGCTACTCTCCAGAGCGGCACCGTGAAGCAGCCAGCGAACGGGACGACAGTCATCTCCGTACAGGGGTTCAAAATCGCTGGAGAGGACAGCGGGAAGAAACCGGCACGGCTCGTCGGCGTCGGCCCGAACGGGGAGCTAAAATGGGAGTACAACGGGAGCAAGAACGGTATCGTCTGGTTCTACGACGTCGACCCCCTGGACAACGGGACGCTCCTCATCACCGGCACGAAGCCTGGACAGACCGTCGTGTCGATCTGGAACCCGAAAACACGGGAAACGGAATGGTCCCGAACGTTCGACTGGGAAGACACCCACGACGTCGACTTGGTCAACGGAGACCAGTTGCTGGTCGCTAATATGCGGAACTACGACGGGATGACCGAGAAAAACAACGACCGGTTGCTCCTCTACGATATTTCCGATTCCGAGGTCGTTTGGGAGTGGAAGTTCCGGAATCACGGGTTCAACCGAAGCGGTGGCGGCGACTACACTGACGACTGGACACACGTCAATGACGTCGATAAGGTCGGTTCAGGCCAGTATATCGCGTCACCCCGGAACTTCGACCAGGTGATTCGCGTCAATCGGACGAGCAAGAGCGTCACGATGCAGGTGGGCTCGGACGAGAACCACTCCGTGATGTACGAACAGCACAACCCGCAGTTCTTGCGGGGGGAGAACGGGACGCCGACGATGCTCGTCGCCGACAGCGAGAACGACCGGATCGTCGAGTACGCGAAAGTCGACGGCGACTGGCGACGGACGTGGACGCTGAGGGGGGAATTCAACTGGCCCCGCGATGCAGACCGCCTCCCGAACGGGAATACGCTGGTCACGGACACGCTGAATCACAGGGTGATGGAGGTGACCCCAGAAGGCGAAGTCGTCTGGGAGTTCTACGCACCGTGGGGTACGTACGACGCGGAACGGGTCCGCTGGGGGGACGAGGCCGGTGGCCCGACAATCCGCGAGCAGAACGCAACGGGGGCCGTCACCTTATCAGGGAGTGAAAAACTGATGGGCGAACGTCAAACGTTCTCACAATGGGTAGCCCAGAGCTTCGCCGGCACCCCCATAAGCGAGGAGGCAGCGTGGTTCGCAGCTCGGTGGTCGCACATCACACCGTGGATGCGGCCAGTATGGATGAGCTCGTGGGGGCTGGTCCGCTCACTTCTTGCCGGCCTTCTCACTATTGGCTGGTTGGTCGGTGAACTCACGCTCCGTCGGAATCGTGTTCGACGAAAGGCCGGACAGATTCTAAACCAATGACTACAGAGATACTGAGAACGGACTTCGGCACCGAATTCAGAGCCCTGGAAGGAGAGAACAACCGTCCCTTCGTTGGGCCAGCAGCGCTTCAAGCCGTACTGAACGTAGGCCAGTATCTCGCGGTCGTGCTCATGCTGGTACTGCTTAGTGGACCTGTTCGTGCGCACGGGGGATCACTCGGCGGGAGCGCGATGCGGTCGGCTTCGATCCCGACGTGGCTCACCATCGTGACCGGTGGGGCGATTGTCGCCGGCTCGTTCCTCTTCACGAGCCTCCTGACAGATGATGAGGCGGTTCGGTCGGTCAACGCACGGTCGCTTCTCCTTCCGCTTCCAGACCGCGAGCGTCTCGGTTCCGGCCTCGAATCACTCGGGCGGGCAGTCGGGGTACTTCTCCTCCTTCTGGTCGTATACCGGGGCTTCGTAGGAGCGGCGACTCCGAGGCAGAACGCCGCGATTCTCGTCGTCTGGGTCGGTTGGTGGGCTGGCTACTCGATGACCACGTATCTCATCGGAAACACCTGGCCGGTGCTGAATCCGTGGCGAACGATCGCATCGTGGATTCCATCACTCGGCCGCGGGGTTCCGAACAGGTTCGGGAAGTGGCCTGCCGTTGTCGGGCTCCTCGTACTCGTATACATCGAAGTGTTCGCGCCATTGGCCAGCGATTCTCAGCTACTCGCGATTACTGTGCTCGCGTACACTACTGTCACGATGATTGGCGCCGGGGTTGTCGGCGTCGATGAGTGGTTCGAACGTGTCGACCCACTCTCGGCAGTTTATCGAACGTACGGTCGGATGGCCCCCTTTCACCGAACTGAGGCGGGTATCGAGTTCCGGATCCCAGGTGCCCGTCTAACAGAAATGCAGGACGCGGAATCAACGGATGGTGTCGCCCTCATTATTGCTCTCCTGTGGGCGACGTCGTACGACGGTATCGTGTCAACGGCGGCCTGGAATAGCGTGGCTCGGTTCTTCGGAACGCTCGGTATTCCACCGTTTCTGATTTATTTCCTTGCGCTGGTAACCGGGTTTCTCGTTTTCCTCGGGGCGTACAGATGGGCAGCGGCCAATGCACGAAGTCGAACCGAGACGCCCATTACTGAGCGATTCATCGAAGGGTGGTTCGCCCCGGCGCTCGTTCCGATTGCCGCCGGCTACCACGTTGCACACTTCCTCGCGTACTTCCTCGGACTTGCTCCCGCTCTAGCAGTAGCTCTCGCGAACCCGCTCGTCCCGGCCTCAACAGGGTATGTTCTCACAGTTCCGGGCTGGTTCGTCAACGTCCAGTTGTCGCTCATCATACTGGGCCATGTTTTGGGAGTATGGGTCGCTCATTCGCTCGGGCTCGAAATCTTCCCCGGAAAAATCCGAGCTATCGAGAGCCAGTACTCGTTCATCGCTGTCATGGTATTCTACACGATGACCAGCCTCTGGATCATCACAGCGCCGTACGTCCCCCCAGCATACCTATGACCAATCGCACGATCAACCCCGAGACACGCATCAACTCAAATAGTGAGGAAGCCGTGGAATGTCCTCATTGTGGACGGCCGTTCACAGATGACCGGCCGCTTGCACTCCACGTCGGTGAAACCCATCGGGGGACACTCGATAGCGCAGAAGAGGAACGGTACGAAAGTGCGCGGGAAGCGGAAGACGAGGACCTGTTCATTTTCCACCTGAAGATGGTCGTCGTGCTCGGGATACTGTACGCCGCGGTAGTGTTAGGGTATATGATCACTATTCAAACGCTGTGAGGATTTCGCCAACCGTGAATTTTGTCGAGAGGAACTGCTCCGGGTGAATGGGTAGCGGAGTTACCCAGGGTCAGGCAGTCGTAGGCGAGCGCCTGTAGACGCTCAATTAGTTTTCATATTTGGGGGACTCAGTCAAAGTGCAATAAGGAACTACGGCTTCGACCGTGGCTACTCAAATAGACATTCGCCAAACGATAGGTGAGTGGAAGGTTATCCGCTCATCCAAGGACCACGTCAAGGGTGAGCATTACTGCAGTACCGATCATAAAGCCGAGCGTAGCGAGGCGTTCGTTACCACGTGAATGCGTTTCGGGGATGATTTCGTCCCCGATTACGTACAGCATGCCGCCAGCGGCGAATCCCATAGCGTATGGTAGTACCGGCGCAGCAACGACCACAGCCCATGCACCGAACACGGCGAGCGGGATTTCCACCAGCCCAGCACGGACCCCGGCGACCGCAGCGTACCATCTCCGGCTGAATCCAGCATTAATCGCTGCGACCGAGACTGCGAGGCCCTCAGGGATGTTCTGGATTCCGATCGCGAGCATTAGCGACACCGCATTTCCAAGGTCTCCCGAACCAAATCCGACACCGACGGCTAATCCTTCGGGCATGTTGTGCAGGGTGATGGCGACCGTGAACAGTAGTACAGCAGCTACCCGAGAATCCAACTTCAGCCCGGAATCTGCCTCTATTACCCCATGCTGAGTGTGATCGGAACCCTCACTACCGCCATCAGTTTGGATGTCTCCTTCCGCGAGACGTTTGCTTATTATGGGTCCAACGTAGTGGACCCACCGTTCACCGCGGTCGAGGATGATCATCCCTAAGAAGAACCCGATTAATACCGGCACAATCCCGGTAAGTTCGAATCCACCAAAGCTCAGCCCCTTGTAGTCCGGAGTGGAGGCGAATTCGATTCCCGGCAGTAGTAGACTGGTGAAACTCGCCGAGAGCATAATCCCAGCGGCGAATCCCAGTGCTGCGTCTAACAACTCTTCTGTCGGGTTTCGCCACACGAGGACCAGCGATGCTCCGAGGAGGTTCATGAAGGCGATCACGATACCACCTGCAAGGCCGAGGAGAACTGGATTCCGTCCTACGAGGTCGACGAGTAATTTTTCGATTGCAGTCATTATGAATCAATTATCCGTTAGTTATCGTAATCTGAGCACTTCTGAGTCGGACGAAACTGACGTTGCTGAAAAATCCACCCAGGGGAGGTGTCCACCAACTGCTTGACAGTAGATTCGGCGAAAGTCGTTAGTTTCGATGCCGAGTCACTCGGGAAGGAATTACAGCGGCGAAGTATACTCGACTGTCTTTTGAAGTTTATAGACGGCACCTTAGACAACCCCGTTGACGTTATTTGAGACATGCTTTGGTCCGTTCAAAGGATCGACCTCAACAATTGTCGCAATCCCTTTAGGGAGTGCAACTTGGTCTTGGTGCTCAGTCAGTTCGACTGTGACCATTCCGAACTTGGGAGCGACCATATTCAATTTTTAGTCTGTTCTAACAAATTACTTTGGATAGTATGTGTTGGCAGCGTTACTTCGTTTGGGCACTTAGAACACCTACACTCACTCTGAAAACAGTACAATAGCACCCCGACACACCACGGCTCTAAACCAATCGGGATATGGCCTCAATCAGCCTCTTTTGGCTCAATGCGGGAGAGTCGCATCGCGTTCCCGGTGACCCCGAGCGTCATTCCGGCGTCCCCGATCAGGACAGCCGCCCAGATCGGGACAAGCCCGAACGGGACTGCGAGCGCAAGAATCCCTTTGGCACCGAGACTGGTCCAGATGTTCTGTCGGATGACGCCGTTCGCGTCGTTGGAGAGCTCGTAGAGATAGGGCAAGCGAGTGAGATCGTCGCCCATCAGCGCGATGTCAGCCGTCTCCAGTGCTGTATCGGTACCGGCAGCGCCCATCGCGATACCGACCGTGGCGGTCGCGAGTGCCGGGGCGTCGTTCACACCGTCACCCACCATCGCCACACCGTCGTACTGTGCATCGAACTCCTGGATCGCTGCGACCTTGTCTTCGGGAAGCAGTTCCGCACGGAACTCGTCCACACCCACCTTCTCGGCAATCGCACGGGCGGTTCGTTCGTTGTCTCCCGTGAGCATGATCACGTGCTGGATCCCAAGCTCGTGAAGCCGTTCGACGGCGAACCTCGCCTCATCACGGATCTCGTCGGCGACGGCGATCACACCCTCCAGTTCGTCCGCTGTTCCGACAAGGACGACCGTCTTCCCCTCTGCCTGAAGCTCAGGTACGACGTCCTTGAGGAGGTCGAGACAGCCGCTCCGTTCACAGAGATCGCGGCTCTTCTGGGTGACGACGCCGTCGTCAGACCGCTCCTCGGCCTGACTGGCTCGAAAACCGGCTCCCGGTTTTCGACCGCCGTCAGTCGCTGCGTGGACGTGGTCAAGATCGAAGCCGAGTTCCTCGAAGAGCCCGGGTTTGCCCGCATAGTGGGTCGTTCCATCGAGATCCGCACGGACGCCCTTCCCCGTGATGCTCTCGAACTCCGACACCGCGGGTTCACCGGTGTCACGGTCCGTCGCGTGTTCGACGATGGCCTCCCCGATTGGGTGTTCGCTGCGGGATTCGAGACCGCGTGCACAGCGGAGCACGTCGTCCTCTGTATTGTCGCTTAGAGGGACGACATCAGTAACAGTAAGTTCACCCCGTGTGAGCGTCCCGGTCTTGTCGACTGCGACGGCCTCGATATCGCCCATCGCTTCGAGATGGTTCCCGCCTTTGATCAGGACGCCGTTTTTCGCACCGCTCGTGATGCCGGAGACGACGGAGACGGGCGTCGAGATGACGAACGCACAGGGGCAGGCGAGCACAAGCAGCGTGAGGCCGTAAACGAGGGACTGGGTCCACGAGACGCCGAATACTGTCGGCGACGTCAACGTTACGAGGATAGCGAAGACGACGACGGCCGGCGTGTAGTAGCCCGCGAACCGCTCGACGAACTGCTCGCGCTCGGTCTTGTTCGATTGAGCGTCCTCGACCATCTCGATGATGCGCGAGAGCGTGTTGTCGCCGGCCTCGGACGTAACCTGAATTTCCAGATAGCCCTGCTCGTTGACGGTGCCCGCATACACCTCGTCGCCGGGAACTTTGTCGACCGGAACACTCTCACCGGTGATGGGTGCCTGATTTACGGCACTCTCGCCGTCGATGACTTCACCGTCCATCGGAATCTTCTCGCCCGGCTTCACGACCGCCACGTCACCGACCCGGACGTCGTCGACGGGAACAGTAAATTCCTCGCCATCGCGACGCACGGTCGCCTCGTCGGGCGACAGGTTCATCAGCTCCTGCAGCGAGTTGCGGGCCTTGTCCATCGAGTACCGTTCGAGGAGTTCGGCGATACTGAACAGGAACGCGAGCGTCGCGCCCTCCATGTAGAGGTTCTCACCGAACCCGAGGCTGACCGTCACGGCGCCGAGGATGGCGATACTCATCAAGAGGTCGATGTCGAGATTGCGGTTCCGTAGTGAGTAGTAACCGCCCTGAATGATTTCCTGTCCGCCCGCGACGACTGCTGCGAGAAACAGGAAATCAGCAAGCGAGAGCGGCGCCCCAGCAACTGCGACGAGTTCCGGGTTCAGCCCACCGAGGAGGAATTCGAAGAGGAGCCCGAGCGCGACGAATCCACCGCTGACCCAGGTCTTGACCGCACGCGTACTCTTCCAGACGCTTTCAGTCTCGGCGATCGCATCTCCCTCGGTACTGTCCGACGCAGTAGTCTCGGTGACCTCGTAGCCTGCTCTCTCGATGGCCTGCCTCATGTCGTCAGCTGAGACGCGCGACTGGTCGTACGTGACGACGACCTTCCCGGTTGTTGGCTGTGTCTGGTAGGTCGTGACGCCCTCGACGTTCTCGAGCGCGTTCTCGACCTTCCCAGCGCAGGAGGGGCAGTCCATCTCCGGGACCGTGAACTTCTCACTAATCTCACCGACACCGGATTCCACAGCGTATCCGGCCTTCTCGACACGCTCAGCGATTGCTTCGCTGTCCGTCTCGCCCTCGTCGTACGTTACCGTCAGCGTGCCCGTCGTGACCTGAGGATCGACGGTTTCGACGGCGTCGAGTTTCTGGACGCTGTTGCGAACTTTGCCTGCACAGGAGGGGCAGTCCATCTCCGGGACGGAGAACTGTGCGGCCGTTCCTTCACTAAAGTCCTTGGTGGCGCCCTGTTCCTGGTGGTCACGATCGTGGCTGTGGTCCTCACCATCGGGAGGGGTATCCCGGGAATCGGTCATTATGTAGGCGAAATCGCTCCGCACCTATTAATCCAGCTGCTATTATAGCGTCTTTGCTTATGAGTAACTAATAATTATTTGCTGTTCAGTTAATAAAGCCTCCGAGGAATACCCGCTATTTGTCCACGACGATCGTACAGCACGAAAAGAGGGGTACCAAAGATCGCCGCCGGACAGAGACGGCGAATCAACTGTGTTCCGCGAGCCACGGGAACTCGCTCGTTTCGGACGCAATATCGACAGTCGCGTGGCCGACATCAAACTCTTCGTGAAGGACGTCGACGATCCGTGCTTTGAGTTCTTCGCGTGCGTCGAGTGACTGGACATCGTCCCGAAGGTGCACGGAAGCTACCCGGAGCGTGCTCGACAGCTGCCAGACGTGAATTTCTTCAACTGACACCACTCCGTCGAGTTCGGACAATCGTGCTTCCACCTCCTCTACCGATACCGGGCTCCGCTGGAAGAAAATCTCACCGCTCTCTTTCAGGAGCTTGATGGCCGACCAGACGATGATGATCGCGATGAGGACCGCAGTAATCGGGTCAACAATCGTGTACCCAGTAAACTCGATGACGAGCATCGAGACGATGACCGCGATAGATGCCCCCGTATCACCGAGAAGGTGGTAGAAGGCTCCCCGCTCGTTGAGGCTCATCTCGCCGCCTTGTAAGAAGTAGACAGAACCGAAATTTACCAGCAGCCCACCGGTAGCGAGCGCCGCGGTCATCAACGGGTCGATCTCGACAGGGTCGAGATACCGCTGGTACGATTCCCAGACGAGATAGCCGACCATCGGCACGAGGAGCACGCCGTTCAAGAACGCGGCGAACGGTTCCACCCTGTTCAGCCCGTATGACCAGTACTCACCGGGTTCAGCCTGATGACCGACGTATGCAGCGGCAAGCGCGAGCACGTACGCGAGCGCGTCGAACAGCATGTGGAAGGCGTCGCCCAGCAGCGCCACGGAGCCGAAGAGAATCCCCCCTGCGAGTTCGATCGCAAAGCCCAAGAGATTGATCAACGCGACCGCGCCCAGTTTCCGGGTGCTCTGGTCCGCCCCGTCGTGGCTATGTCCCCCACTCATACAGGCTCACTCTCTGTAGTTTTCTCGGCCAGGACCGTAATAGTCACCGCCGGAGGTCACAGTCGTGTGGTCCGAACCTCGGTGCAGCTAGTTCGTCTGTGCCGATGCGATCGCGGTCGATCGGTCTGCGTGGCCCACCGCAGCCACCGAGTGGAGGATGCTCCCCGTGAACAGGAGCATACTCCCGACGATGAACACCACGCTCAGCGGCGACGCGGTGTCGACGAACACCCAGTACAGCGGTGCAGCGACGGAAGGGCCGGCGGCGAGAATGATGACTTTCGCGACGAGCGGCCCGCAGCAGCCACACGTACACGAGCCGACGATGGCGGACGCGTTCGCGGTGTTTTTCACGAATCCCGCGCTCTCGTCGACGATCCACTTCTGCGCGATCAAGCTTGCCTGCAGTCCGATGAGGACGCTGAGTGTGCCGACGATCGCGATCTCGCCGATCGAGAGCGCGAGAAAGAACGGGATCTCCGGGAGCAGCACCTCGAGCGTCGGCCAGACGACCAGCTGGTACTTCGCCGGGAGCACGGTGACGACGGTCTGGTCGGGCACGCCCTCCTCCGGGAAGAAGGAGAGATACCCCGTTATCGAGAGGAAGAAAAACCCGGTGACAGTAGCGATCCCCGAACCGAAACGCCGGGGAACCGTGTTACTGAGCACGGTTCGGAACACGTGGCGGGTGTCGGTCCAGAGGACGTAGCCGACGAACAGCGGCGTCCCCAGCACAAGCGCGTAGCCGAGCGGGTTCTTGCTCGCGAACCCCGGCACGACGTCCGGGTACATGATCCAGCCGCCCGCCAACATCCCGAGGACCATGTAGCGAGGCCGAGTCGGCCAGCGGAGCCAGCCAATCAAAAAGCTCGCGACGACGGTCGAGAGGCCAACAGTCACGCCGATCAGCGGGTACCACGCCCGCGAGAACGGTATCGACGTCGCGAGATATGTCGGGTCTGGCGAGAGGCCGTCGAACAGCACGGCGCCGATCACCCCGACGACGATTCCGGTGAAGACGACCGATAGCGAGGTGGTCGCGGTGAGTCGCTCGTACCGTTTGGCCAGCACACCGGCCCCAGCGATCGCGACACCGACGAAGAGAACCAACAGCCCGTGCCATCGGGAGACGCCCGCGGCCGTCGTACTGTGTGCTGATACCGTCGTCGGAACCAGTACTATGAATAAACACCCAGCCAGAAGGATGCTGGTCAGTGACAGAGGAGACTTGGTAGTGATAGCGCGTAGTAGTCGTCCTAAACCGACCATTGTTGGAAAATAACTCGGGGCTCGGATATCAGTTTTGTTTAGTGGATAGAGAGAACCCAAGCCCAATCGCTGTCAATCGGAATCCCACGAATCCTCATCCGTTCCTCCCTTGCTTCCTCGCGGCGGTGGGTGACTGTATCAACGACGACCAGCGGATCAACGTCGGTGTGGAGATCCCGGCGTACCGCCGGATCACACTAGACGCGGTCGTGGATATCGTCGAGGACGAGAGACCTCGTCTCCGGCTTCGCGAAGACGTCGAATAGCGCGGTCTTCCGTCGGGAAGAGCACCCGGCTGGCAACGGACGCCACACCATCGAGGCCCGAATGGAGGTGCTCTGGAGAGAGAACGACCGCTGACGCCGCCGGGGAAGGACGAACGCTTTTCCCGCTCTCCGCCGACCCGACTGGCAATGCACCAGAGTTCCTACGACGCGATCGTCGTCGGCATCGGCGGCATGGGGAGCGCGGCCGTTTACCAACTCGCCAAGCGCGGCGTCGACGTCCTCGGAATCGAGCAGTACGACATCCCCCACACCCGAGGCTCCTCACACGGCGATACGCGAATCTTCCGGCTGACCCAGCCCGAGCACCCCGAGTACGTCCCCCTCGCAAAGCGGGCGGGCGAGCTGTGGCGGGAGCTGGAGGCCGAATCCGGCCGGACCATCCTCACCGAAACCGGGTCGGTCCACGCCGGGCCGGCCGACGGGGCGAAAGTCACCGATTCGCTCGACTCCTGCGAAGCCGACGACGTCGAGCACGAGCTGCTGACGGGCGCGGAGATCAACGCGCGCTTCCCGGGCTACGAGCTCCCGGAGGACCACCGTGGCGTCTACCAGCCCGACGGGGGCTTCCTGCGGTGTGAGCGAGCCGTCGCGACGCACGTGAATCAGGCCCACGAGCACGGCGCGACGGTGCACGGCCGGGAGGAGGTGCAGAACCTGACCATCCGTGAGACCGGAGTGGCGGTCCGGACCGACCGCGGGAGCTACGACGCGGACAATCTCGTCGTGGCGGCGGGCGCGTGGGCCGGCCAGCACCTCGACCTGCTCTCGGACGCGCTGATTCCCCAGCGCCGGGTGATGGCGTGGCTCCACCCCATCGAGCCGGCGAACTTCCGCCCCTCGAACTTCCCGGTGTTCAGCGTCGACGTACCCGAGGGGAGTTTCTACGGCTTCCCGGTCGCCGAGCGCCCCGGGTTCAAGTTCGGGCGGACGCCCGATTTCTCGGCAACCATCGACCCCGACGACTGGCAGGACGAACCCACGCTCCAGGACGAGAAGCTCCTGCGGCAGCTCACGGAGAACACGTTCCCCGGCGCCGACGGGCCGACGATGCGCCTCGCGACCTGCATCATCACCAGGTCCCTCGACGGCCACTTCTACCTCGACGCCCACCCCGAGTACCCTCACGTCTCCATCGCCGCCGGGTTCTCCGGCCACGGGTTCAAGTTCTGCAGCGTCGTCGGCGAGACGCTCGCCGACTTCGTGACCGACGGGGACACCGAGAACCCGATTAGCGTGCACCGGCTCGACGGCCGGGTGTAGGTCCGGATTCGGCCGGACCTGCCCGCGTGTCGGCACCACCGAATTTATGCTATCAGTTCCCAATCGTCAGGGCATGGCACAGAGCTATACAGTCGACTACGAGCTGAGCGACGACGACGAGAACGTCCACCACGTCTGGGACAACAGCATCGACCCGGTGGTGACGGTCGAACCGGGCGAGGTGGTCCGCTTCGAGTGCCGGGACGCCGTCGACGGCCAGGTCGGCCCCGACTCGACCGCCGAGGAGTTCGGGAACGTGAGCTTCGACCCGGTCCACCCGCTCACCGGGCCGGTCGCCGTCGAGGGCGCCGAACCAGGGGACGTCCTCGAGGTCGAGCTGCTCGAGTTCGAGCACAAGGGCTGGGGGTACACAGGCTTCATGCCCGGCGAGATGGGCCTGGGCCTCCTCCCAGAGCACTTCGAGGATCCGGGCTACCACGCCTGGGAGCTCGAGGACGGCGTCGCCGAGTTCGTGAACGGCATCGAGGTCCCCGTCGACTGCTTCCCGGGCACCATCGGGAACGCGCCCGCCGAGGAGGGCGAACACGACACGCTCCCGCCGCGCGACGTCGGCGGCAACATGGACGTCAAGCACATGACCGAGGGCTCGACGGTCTACCTCCCCGTCGAGGTCGAGGGCGCGCACTTCTCCACGGGGGACTGTCACGCCGCGCAGGGTGACGGCGAGGTCTGTGTCACCGGCATCGAGGCGCCGATGTTCGTCACCGCCCGCTTCGACGTCCGGAAAGACATGGACATCGAGCAGCCGCAGTTCGAGAGCGACCACCCCTACACGCCGACAGGCCGCGACGAGCCGATGTACGCGACCACGGGGATCGCGCCGGACCTGATGGACGCGACGAAGAAGGCGGTGCTGCACATGATCGACCACCTCGAAGCCGAGCGCGACCTCACCCGCGGGGAGGCGTACATCCTCTGTTCGGCCGCCGTCGACCTGAAGGTAAGCGAGGTCGTCGACGCGCCGAACTGGACGGTGACGGCGTACGTGGCTGAGTCGCTGTTCCTTGAGTAGCGGAACTGGAACAGCTCCGAGACAGGCTCGAAACGACGACACAGGTGGTGGACGCGACGGTAACCGACATCGATGGCCATCTCGCACTCCGGGTCCGTCTCACGGAGTCGTACTACCCGAGCGACCTCTCGGCGGGGTTGCTCGTTCGCTGGTACACGAACGACGATTGCAAAATCCGCTACCGAGAGCACCACGGAGTGACGGATTGGGAACAGCGGTGGGACAGACATCCGAACTCCCACAACACGCGAGACCATCTCCACCCGCCACCGGACGCACCGACACACGGTGAAGACCCCGGCTGGCCAGTTGACTACCGTGAGATGACGAAACTGGTTCTCGACGCCGTCGAAGAACGGATCGCCGAACTCCGGGCTGAATGAATCCCGCTACTCCTCCTGCTCTCGCAGCGCCTCCGCCCGGAGTTCCCCTTTGGCGTGCCACGTACGTGGCCGACAGGCGACCACGAGCGCCCCCAGGAACACCAGTACGACCACGAGGGTCACGACCGAACCAGGAATCAGCCCGACCGTCGCGCTCTGCGGGAACGGACGCGGGTCGAACGCCGTGACCCGGATGAGCCACGCGGCCAGCACCGCCCCCGAGAGCGGGAGGTAGATGCGGCGGAGACGATGGGCGATGGCCTCCTCCGTAGAGATCTTTATCGTCGGCGACCGGTAATCGCGGCCCAGTTTCTCGCGCCAGTCGGGGTCCTCGACACCCAGCGACGGGTCGAGCCCGTAGGCCCAGACGTTCTCCTGCAGGATGCGGACGCGGCTCCGCCAGATCTCGTAGCCGCGATAGCGGCGTGCCTCCATCGTGAGGAAGATGCCCAGCGTGGCGACCCCGACCAGCACGACGTAGTGGGGGTTATCCGGGCTGGAGAAGGCCCACGTGATGATGGCCGCGACGACGATGACCGCCCAGCGGGTGGTGCGGTCGAGCCGCTCGCGCCAGAACTTCATCCGGTGGACCTCGCCGCGGTAGAGGTGCGCCATCGCAGAGCTGGGGCCCATCTCCTCGTCCAGCAGCCCCTCGCCCACGTCCGGTGGTGCTGTTGCTGGGCTCTCTGAGTCGGTCGGTTGGGCCGGTTCGGCCCGCTGCTCAGGGTCAGCCGTCGCTCCGTCGTCAGTCATCTCCCCACCCCAACATGGTCGTCAGTCCTCGGCGAGCTCCGCGAGCACGCGGTCGAAGCGCTCGCGCACGTCGTCGGCAACCCTGTCAAGCGCCGGATTGTCGACCACCAAAGCAGCTCGTTCGGGTCCACAGCACTCACGCCGACACCGCCGTCGTCAGTCTCGTAGACGACGACGTTACACGGGAGCAGCGCGCCGAGCTGGAGCTCCTCCTCGATGGCCTGCTTCGCCAACGGCGGGTTGCGGGCGCCGAGGATACGGTGCTTGCGGAACTCCGCGTCGAGTTTCTCGGCGAAGGCGTGCTGGATGTCGATATCACAGAGGACGCCAAACCCCTCGTCGGTGAGGGCTTCTCCGGCTCGCGCGATGATGTCGTCGAACGCGCCGTCGACACGTCGGTCGAGCGTGTAGGCCATGTTGGACACGGCGCCTCCCAGCCTGTTAGCTGTGCCGGCAGCGAGCGCGTGCTGGCGTGCGAGTCCGGCCCTCAGGACTCCCCAACCTTCTCGGTCACCCGGAACCCCTCGGGCGGGTCGACGATGCCCGCGACGGTTCCCATGGAGTGGACGACGGTCACTAGCGGCGCCAGCGGCACCGCGATTGCCCAGGCGAACTTGCTCCGGCCGTAGTAGAGCACGCCACGGAGGTACCAGAACAGCGTCAGCGCGCCCAGCAGCATCGACGTCACCGCGAACAGCCCGGTTGCGGCGATGCCGACGCCCAGGATGGTCAGCGGGACCACGACGAGCGTGACGATGGGCGAGAGCGCCCACGCGTAGTTCCGCACCCGCGTGAGGAGTTGATAGCCGAAGGGAAGCGCCGTCGCCGCGCGGACGTTGCCGGCAGCCCACCGCCGCCGTTGCTGGGTGATTTCCGAGAGCGACGGCGGCGCCTCGTTGGCACACGTCGCGGTCGCGAGTTCGAACGTGAACCCCTCGACCTGCTGGGCGGCCGCCCAGACGAACGCGGTGTCCTCGACGATGGTCTCGCGGTCCCACGTCACCGTCTCCTCGACGGACCGGCGGACCGCGATACCGCCGCCCCACGCGAACAGGGGAACCGACAGCCGGGCGAACGCCCGTTGCTCGATCTGGACGCCCATCCGGTAGATGTCCGCGAGATAGGAGAACACCGACCCGGTCCGGCGCGGGCGTTCGCGGAGCTGGACCACGTCGGCATCGGGGAGGCCCTCGAACGACTCGACGAGGCTGTCCTCATCGAGGTAGAGCACGAACTCCCGGTCACAGGCCAACGTCCGGCGGGCCCACTCGATGGCGCGTCCCTTCCGAACTGCCTCACAGTCGAAGTCGTCCGGGACGACATGAACAGTTGCGCCGTCAACGTCGATGGCCGCCTCGGCGATGACGTGCACGTCGTCGAACCCGGCGGGCAGCGAGTCGACAGTCGACTGAACGACTGACTCCGCATCGACGGTTAGGATGCGGACCTGGCAGTCGTCGGCGCCGTGGACCGGGTCGGGCGATTCATAGCCCGCGCCGACGACGTACGTGAGGACAACCCAGGCGAGCGCCGTCGCCGTGAAGAGGAGAGTCGTCCCGACGAGCACCAGCCCGAACAGCTCCCGCCAGTCGACGAGGCCGAGCGTGAGCCACGGCGCTACCGTCGCAACCGCGGCGAGCACCGTAACCGCGCCGACACCGACAAGCGCGATGCGTTCCGGTTTCATCTTGACCGGGACGAGCGGACGCCCACACTTGAACCGGGGAAGCCGTCCAGCCGAGTTGCGCGCCGTTTAACCCCGATTAATCGGAGTCAGCGCGGATTCCCGCTCCCGCGCACCGTCGCGCCGGATACGGAGCGGGTTCGCCCGCGGATACCGGAGTTCGCACCCTCGCGCGCGGCCGGCGACGAGGTACTGAAACGGAGGAAAAATCCGATTGTTACTCCGGCTCCCCCTCGTAGTCGTCGTCACCCGCGGAAATCGACGTGAACTCGAACGCCGGGGAGGTGGAGTCGAACCGGTCGAGCGCGAACAACTGTTCCGGTAGCTCAGTCCCCTCACCCGTGACGAACGAGCGGACGAGCGCCGCGGCCACCGGCGCGGTCATCACGCCACGGCCGTGGAACCCCGTGGCGACGAGCAGGTTCGCCGGCCCCGCGTCGGGCGCGTCGATGATGGGCCGCGTGTCCGGCGTCGCGCCGTCGACGCCGGCCCAGCCATCGACGTAGCCCGCGTCGTCGAACCCGTCGAAAAAGCGCGGCAGCAGGCCGGCGACGTGCTGGCGGAACGCCTCGTCGGCCTGCTCGCTGGCCGCTTCTGGCTGGTCCTCCGCGAACGACCAGCCGCCGACCAGCAGGTCGCCGTTCAACTCGGGCCGGAAGTAGACGTGCTCGCCCGGAATCCAGCCCATCGGGAACGCTTCCGTAAGCGGGTCCGCGGGTTCCAGCACGAGACATTGGGTCCGGTAGGGCCGGACCGGGATTTCCAGGTGCCCTCGGAGAAACCGTTCGCTTCGCCAGCCCGCGGCCACGAGAACGCGGTCCGCGTCGACCGCCCCGACCTCGGTGACCAGGCCCGTTATGGTCCCCGCGTCGCCGTCGACTCCGTCGTCGCCGTTCTCGCCGACCACGAGCGATTCAACTGCGGTCCCGGTCAGGAACGTCGCGCCCCGTTCCTCGGCCTCGGCGCGGAGGGTCACGGCGAACGTGTACGGGTCGAGAAAGCCCGTCTCGCCGTGCCGGACCGCGCCCGCAATCTCGTCGGTTCGAAGTCGCGGGGCCGCCTCGGCCACCGTGTCCGGCTCCAGATACGCGATGTCGAGTCCCTCGCCCTGCAATCGCTCGACACGGCGTCGAGCGACCTCCCCCCGTCCCGGCTGGACGAGTTCGAGGCTGGGCCGCGGATGATAGGTGAACTCCCGCGTGCCGTCGAACGCCCGGAAGAACTCGTTGGCGTGAGCCGCGACTTGCGGGAAATCGCTGTACGACGGCGCCATCGTCACTTCACCGGCGGCGCGGGCGGTCGCCGCAGCAGCGACCTGTCCCTGCTCGACGACCAGCACGTCGTGGTCGGGCGCCAGGGCGTGGGCGGCCGCACAGCCGACGACGCCCCCGCCGACGATTGCGAGGTCGTACCCGCGGTCGAGCGCCGTCGCCGGGTCGCCAGCAGCGGTGTCGTCGGTCACGTATACTCGTCAGTACGGGTGGTCCACGGCGCGGAAGGCTTCTTCGGCGACCTCCAGGGCGTGGTCGACCTGCTCCTCGGTCGTGGAGTAGGTGGTGAAGAAGCGCTCGCCCTGCATCGGGTTGCCGAACAGCACCCCGCGGCCGGCGGCTTCCAGCCACCAGTCCGCGAACTGCTCCTCGTTGGACTGCCAGGTGTCACGGTAGCTGTGGATGTCCTGGTCGGTCATGTACACCTGTCCCATCGAGCCGATGTGCTGGACGTTCACGTCGATGCCCACGTCGTCGGCGACCTCCTGCAGGCCGGTGAACAGGCGGTCACCCATCTCCTCGATGTGCTCGTACACGTCGCGCTCGTCGAGGATTTCCAGGGTCTTCAGGCCCGCGGCGACCGAGACGGGCTGACCGTTGTAGGTGCCGCCGTGGAACGCGGCGGTGTTCCACTTGTGGGCCTCGTCTTTCTGGGGCGGCGCAATCTCCTGCATGATCTCCTTCTTGCCGCCGAATCCGGCCATCTGATAGCCGCCGCCGGCGACTTTCGCGAACGCGGTCATGTCCGGCGTGACGCCGAACCGGCCCTGGGCGGACTGCGGTCCGAGGCGGAAGCCGGTCATCACCTCGTCCCAGATGAGCACGATGCCCAGTTCCTCGGTCAGATCACGCAGGAACTCGTGGTAGCCGTCCCGCGGCTTGAGACAGCCACAGGAGAACATCACCGGTTCGATGATGACCGCCGCCATCTCGTCGGCATGCTTGCGGAGAATCTTCTCCGTGGCCGCCTTGTCGTTGAACGGGAACGCGACGACTGTATCGGACACCGCGTCGGGGATTCCCGTGCCGTAGGAGACGGTGTTTGGCTCGTCCTCGGGGCCCATCGCCTCCTCGGAGGCGTACACCGACTGGAGCGCGTAGTCGTGGGCGCCCGCGTAGCCGCCCTCGGGTTTGGCAATCAGGTCGTTGCCCGTGTAGGAGCGTGCGACGCGGATGGCGTGCATCGTCGCCTCGGACCCGGAGTTGGCAAGCCGCACCTGCTCGATGCTCGGGGTCATCTCCGTGACCTTCTCCATGTACTCGAAGGCGATGGGCTGGGGCGTCGCCGTCAGGTCACACGTGGCGGCCTGCTCCTGGACGGCCTCGACAACCTCCGGGTGGCTGTGGCCCAGGATGATGGGGCCCAGCGCCAGGAGGAAATCGAGATACTCGTTGCCGTCCATGTCCGTGACGTAGGACCCCTCCGCCTCCTCGATGTAGAACGGATAGGGGTCGAACGCCCGCACGTTCGACTCCACGCCGAGGGGTGTCACCGCCGCCGCCCGGTCGTGGAACTCCCGGCTCTCCGGGGTCCGCTCCCGGAGTCGCTTCGCGTGGTCGTACTCGCCGTCAGGCTGGCTCATCGTCGAATCAGAGCACCACGCAGCCAATAAATCTTTGGCTAAAATAGACTATTTCCGAATTGCTGTCCACAATACGCCGCTGAATATCGTAATAGTTGCGTCACAATCGGGTTATACGTCCGATGTCGAGACGTACTCGAACTCGGGGGAGAGCGAGTCGAACCGCGAGAGGGCGAACGGTTCGGTCGGGAACGGCGCCGGGTCGCCCGTCAGTCGCTCCCGCACGGTTGGGCCGACCACCGGCGAGGCCATCACGCCGAGACCGTTGAACCCGGTGGCGACAGCCAGCCCATCCGGGCCCACCGTGTCGATGATGGGTCGCGTGTCGGGCGTCGCGGCGTCGACGCCGGCCCACCCATTAACGAAGCCAGCATCCTCGAACCCACGGACGAGACCGGGAACGAACCCCGCCACGTCGAGTTTGAACGACTCGTCCGCGTCGCCGGAGGCCGCCGCCGGGTCGTCGATGAGGTGGTGCTCGCCCCCGATCAGCAGGTCGCCGTTGTGCTCCGGCCGGAAGTAGAGGTGCTCACTCCCGATGCGGCCGAGGGGAAACCCGTCGTTCAGCGGTTCGTCCGGTTCGAGAACGAGAACTTGGGTGCGATACGGACGGATTGGGATTTCCACGCCCGCAGGAAGCAGCGACTGGGTCCGCCAACAGGCCGCGAGTACCACCGCATCAGCCTCGTAGCGGCCGGAAGCCGTCTCGACTCCCGTCACCGAATTGTCCTCGACAGTCACCGACTCCACCGTCACGTCCGTCTCGATGGTCGCGCCGCGGTCCTCGGCGACGGTGGCGAGCGCCGAGGCGTAGGAGTACGGGTCCACCCAGCCGGTGTCCTCGAACTCGACCGCGCCGACGAACGCGGTATCGTCGGGCGTGAAACCGGGGTACGAGTCGGGGATGTCCGCGGCCGGGAGATACCGGACCGAGAACCCCTCGGCGGCCAGTCGGTCGGCGCGCGCGCGGTGCTCGTCTACCTCCTCGGCGGTGACGAAATCCAGCCGGTTCCGGTGGGTGAACTCGAACCCCGCGGTGCCGTCGAACTCGCGGAAGAAGTCGTTGGCGTACCGTGCCACGTCGGGCGTTTCCGCGTAGAAGAGCGTCGGCGCGACGATGCCGGCCGAGAGCCCCGTAGCGCCGGAAGCGACCCCCTGCTTGTCGAGGATGGTTACGTCGTGGTCGGCGGCGAGCTCCCGGGCGACCTGACAGCCGGCGACGCCCGCGCCGACGACGAGTATCTCCATGGGGTGTGGTGGCCGCCGAGCGGGTATAAATCCATTCGTTTTTCGGATATTTGCTGAATTAGCCGAACGTTTTCCGAAACGACCCGCTACGGCCGTTCGAGGGGGAGCACCAGCCCTTTCAGCCCGCCGCCGGTTTTCGCGGTTTCGCGGATGTCGGTTTCGACCACGTCCATCCCCGCCTCCGTGAGTGCGGCCTTCGTCTCGGGGTTGCCCGCCGCCAGCAGCACCGTGTCGTCGTCGAGGGCGATGGTGCTGGTGACCCGGTTGCGCTGCTCGCGCATCGGTACCTCGATGGTTTCGATGCCGCGGTCGGCCAGGAGCTCCTGGAACTCGGTCGGGACCGCCTGCGGGTAGATGAGCGCGAGGTCGGGCTGGACCATCCCGAACACGAGAGTGAGGTGGGTCTGCCCGCTGGATTCGGTCGAGCCGAAGATGGGCACCTCCACCAGTTCGATGCCGTAGGTGTCCAACACCGACCGTAGTTGGCGGATGCCCTCGGCGTTCGTGGTCTTCGACCGCCCGACGGCGACCGTCTCCTCGTCCAGCCAGACCATGTTGCCGGCCTCGAAGCCGCCGGGGCCGTGCACGGTGTGATAGATGGGGATCCCCAGGTCGACGGCGGTTTCGGTCAGATGCCGTTCCTCGCCCCGTCGGTTGGGTTCGACCATGCTGGCGACGACCAGGCCGCCCTCCAGGGCGAACCCGACGTCCCGGACGAACAGCAGTTCGGCCAGTTCGGAGTCCACCTCACCGATACGGTTGACAGTCACCCCGTAGTCCTCCAGGATTTCGACGACGCGTGCGTGTTCCTTGGCCACCCGCTTGCGCCGGGGGAGCCCGTTCCATCCCCAGTCGTCGGGGTCGACGACGGTGGAGAACTCCTCGCCCGGTTCGTGAACGAGCACGCGTTCGAGCCGTCCCGTATCCCGCCGGACCGACGGACGCAGGTCCCAGCCGTTCGGTGCCCCCGTCATTCGATTCGGAGTTTGCTCTCCTCTTTCACGCTCCGCAGCGCGACTTTCGTCTCGGTGGCCTCCACCCCCTCGTAGGAGCCGAGGTCCGCCAGCGCGTCGGTCAGTTCCGCGCGGTCTCTGACACGGATTTTCACCAGCAGGTCCGCCTCTCCCGTGACCTCGTGAATCTCCTGTAACTGCGGGTCCTCGGCCAGCCGCTCGGCCACGGCCGAGAACCGGCCGGGCTCGGTGTGCACGGAGATGAACGCCACCTCGGTCGCGCCCAGTAGGTCGGGATCGAGGACGGCGCGGTACTCCTTGATGTAGCCGTCCTCCTCCAGTCCGTCGACCCGTTCGTGGATGGTCGCCGTTCCCATATCGAGCCGTCGAGCGATCTCGGAGAGCGCGGTCCGCCCGTCGGCCTGCAGAATCTTCAGGATGTTTCGGTCGATGTCGTCGAGGTCGCCGACGTGTTCAGTCACGAATACACGGAGTGTTGACGGGCAGGGTAATAACGGTGGTGGACCCGAGAACTGCGGTTTTGGGTAGCGTTCGGCAGAAAACTATCGGCTTCTGTTCGGTATTCCAAAATTATTTATCCCGCGACGGCGACCTGCCACTCAGCGTTTGTGACTTCTACGCATGGAACGCCAACACGACACGACTGACAGAACGGTGGTCGAGCGGCTACGGAGCCACCCCTACGCCGGGCTGCTGTTCAACGCGTCGCCCGCCGCCCTGTGGCTCGCTATCTTCTTCCTCGTTCCGCTGGCCCTGATGTTCGCCTACAGCTTCGGGGAGCGTGGCGCGTTCGGCGAGGTGCTGCTGGGGCTGGAGCACCTCGGACTCCAGAACTACCGCACGTTCTTCGTCCCGGACGGGCTCACCCTGCTGGAGACGATATGGGTCTCGCTGGGTTGGTTCGTCGGCTGGGTCATCCCCGGGCTCCAGGTGACCGAGGCGGCGCCGACGGCGTACGTCCAACTCACGCTGCGGAGCATCTGGTACGGCATCGTCGCCACCGTGGTCTGTTTCCTCATCGGCTACCCGACCGCGTACTACATCGCGAAACTCGCCCCGGCTGAGCACCGGAACCTGCTGCTCGCGCTGGTCGTGCTGCCCTACTGGGCGTCCTATCTGGTCCGTATCTACGCGGTCAAACTGCTGCTGGCGAAAAACGGCATCATCCCCTCGCTTGTGGGGACGCTGCCGTTCGTCTCGAACCAGCCGTCCCTGCTCTACAACAGCTTCGCGGTGGAGTTCGGACTGGTGTACATCTGGCTGCCGTTCATGATTCTGCCCGCCTACGCGAGCATCGAACAGATTGACTTCACGATGCAGGAGGCGGCGATGGACCTCGGCGCCGACCGCCTGGACGCCTTCCTCCGGGTGACGTTCCCGCTCTCGCTGCCGGGGGTCGTCGCCGGGAGCATCCTCGTGTTCATTCCGAGCGTCGGGGCGTACGTCATCCCCGAACTGCTCGGAGGGCCGAGCAACTCCACCATCGGGCGGTTCATCGCCGCCCAGTTCGGCGCCGCGGGGAACTGGCCGCTCGGGGCCGCCGCCTCGTTCGTCCTCATGGCCATCATGATGGGGAGCATCTGGATCTACCTCAGGCGCGCAGGGGGTGGGCTGGCATGAGCGTCAGCAGCCGGTTCCGGCGCGCCCGGTCGAGCCTGATGGAACGGTTCGGGAGCGCCTTCCTCGGCGCCGAGGCGGTGCTGGTCTATCTCTTCCTCTACGTCCCGGTGTTCATCCTGGTCGCGTTGTCGTTCAACGACTCCAGATACGCCATCGTCTGGCAGGGGTTCACGACGGAGTGGTACGCCGACCTGCTCCGCGGGGAGTCCATCGGCCGGGTCGACCCGAACGTGGCGTGGACGGCGCTGCAACACTCCGTCGAAATCGCCGTCGTCACCGTCTTAGTTAGTGTCGTCTTCGGAACGATGCTGGCGCTGGCGCTGGACCGCTACGAGTTCCCCGGAAAACAGCTGTTCCAGGGCGTGGTGTACATGCCGCTCATCATCCCGAGCATCGTGATGGGCATCTCGCTGCTCATCTTCTTCAACATGGCCGGCTTCACCCAGGGCATCGGCACGGCCATCATCGGCCACATCGCCTTCGACATCAGCTACGTCACGGTCATCGTGCTCGCGCGCCTGCAGAGCTTCGACCGGACGATGGAGGAGGCGGCGATGGACCTCGGCGCCACGGAGTTCGAGACGTTCCGCTGGGTCACCTTCCCGCTCATCAAACCCGGCATCATCGCCGGCGCGCTGCTGGGGTTCGCCCTCTCGTTCGACGACTTCGTGGTGACCTTCTTCATCATCGGCAACGAGACCACCCTGCCCATCTTCTTCTTCTCGATGGTCAGACAGGGCATCTCCCCGGGCGTGAACGTGGTGGCGACCATCATCCTGTTCATCACGCTCGCGCTCATCCTGCTGGCCCAGAAGGTGGAGGGTATCACCTGGTGAAGCACTCCCGGATGCCCCGCGACCGTGGCCTCGACGACCCGTAACCGGTCCCCGGCGTTCGGAAAACCGGGACGCGTGGTGTGACACACGTTACCAGAAACTTTATGTTGTGGTCTACGATACCCGAAAGGTAGGTGACGAAATACCATGAAAAAGAAAAATCATTCGGGACGTCGGCGGTTTCTGAAACGCACCGGCCTCGCTGGGACGGCTGCACTAACCGGACTGGCCGGCTGTAGCGGCGGCGGCGGTGGCAGCACGGAGACGGCGTATCCGGGCAACGCCACACGGCGGGAGAACCTGGGTCTGCCGGAACTCGACTACGACATCGAGGACTCGCTCAACGTCTTCCAGTGGGCGGACTACTGGCCTACCGGAACCGTCGAGAAGTTCGAGGACGCCTACGACGTGTCGGTGAACGTCTCGAACTACGCCTCCAACGAAGAGATGTTCAACAAACTGAAAGCCGGGGGCTCCAGCCAGTTCGACGTCATCTTCCCGTCGGACTACATGGTGAGCGTCCTGAGCAGCCAGGACATGATTCAGCCGCTGAACCTGGACCGCATCCCCCATTGGGACAACCTCGAACAGTACTGGATCGACAACGCGCCCTACGACCCCGGCGAGGACCGCTACTCCGCGCCCTACTTCTGGGGCACCTCCGGCGTGGCGTGGAACGAGAACATGTTCGCCGACTCCGTGAAAGAGGAACTCCCCTTCCAGTCGTGGGAGGTGATGTGGGACGACCGCTTCAGCGGCGACATGACGATGCTCAACGACCAGCGCGAAACCATCGGGGCCGCGCTGAAGTATCTCGGCTACTCGCTCAACACGAAAGACGAGAGCAAAATCGAGGAGGCCAAGGAGATTCTCATCGAGCAGAAGAAGCTGCTTGGCACCTACGACTCGGTCAACATGTCCGAGAACCTCATCAACGAGAATTTCTCGCCAATCCATAGCTGGTCCGGCGGCGCGTTCTCGGCCTACTGGGAGCTCTACTCGGACGGCTCCTCGCCCATCAACTATCAGGTTCCCAAGGAGGGAAGCGTCGTCTGGGTCGACACCGCGGCCGTCACGAAGGACGCGAAAAACCCGAACGCGGCCCACGCGTTCATCAACTTCGTGCTCAACGCGAAGGTCAACGCCGAAATCGCCAACTACGTCTACTACCCCTCGCCCAACGAGGCCGCCAAGGAGTACATGTTCGAGTCGATGCTGAACAACGAGCGCATCTATCCGCCCGAGGAGACGTTCGAGAGCCTGGAGTTCATCAAGAACGTTGGGGACGCCACCCAACTCTACAGCGAGGCGTGGACGGAGATTCAGAACGCGTAGGATGGACGGAAACACATTCGACCGTCCGGCGCCTCCGACCGTAGTATGACCGAGTACGACGTGGAACTCGACGGGGTCACCAAGCGGTTCGAGGACGTGACGGCGGTCGATGACGTGCGCTTCGACATCGAGGAGGGGAAGTTCCTCACACTACTGGGCCCCAGCGGCTGCGGGAAGACGACGACGCTCCGCTGTATCGCCGGCTTCGAGACGCCGACGGAAGGCGAGGTGCGTATCGACGGCGAGCGGGTCAACGAGGTGCCACCCTTCGAGCGGGAGACGAGCATGGTGTTCCAGTCCTACGCGCTCTTCCCGCACATGACCGTCCACGAGAACGTCGCCTTCGGTCTCCAGATGAAGGGGATTCCCGGCGAGGAGGCCCACGGCACCAGCAACGGCATCACCGGGGCGTTCGCGAACCTCGTGCGCCGCCACGGCAGCGAAGAAATCGACGCCAGGGTCCAGCGAGTGCTCGACCTCGTCGAACTCCCGGGGATGGGCGACCGCGATGTGGACGAACTCTCCGGCGGCCAGCAACAGCGGGTTGCGCTCGCACGCGCGCTGGTCACGGAGCCGACGGTGCTGCTGCTCGACGAGCCACTCGGCGCGCTCGACCTGAAACTGCGGAAGAACATGCAGGTCGAACTCAAGAACCTCCAGGAGGAACTGGGCATCACGTTCGTCTACGTTACCCACGACCAGGAGGAGGCCCTGACGATGAGCGACGAGATCGCCGTGATGAACGACGGCCACGTCGAGCAGTTGGGGACCGCGACCGAGATTTACGAGGAACCGGCCTCGGAGTTCGTCGCGGACTTCATCGGCGAAACCAACCTCATCCGCGGCGAGTACAGCGACAACGGCGACAGCGCGACCGTCACGTCCGGCGACCTCACGTTCACCGTTCCCCGAAACCCCGAGGCCAGCGGGGAGGTGGCCTTCGCCGTCCGCCCGGAGAAGATCCGCCTCGGCGACGAGGCCGTCGCCGAGGAGAACAGCTTCACCGCCGACGTCATCGACGAGATATACAAGGGCAACATCGGGAAGTTCCTGGTCGCGCTTGAGAACGGCCAGGAACTGACGCTGGACATGCAGATTCGCGACCAGGGGCAGTACCTCTCGACCGGTAGCACGGTCGAGGTGGGCTGGTCCGCGGGGAACAGCGTGGTGCTGACGAAGTAATCTCGGTGTATTCAGCTTTTCGCCGTAACTATTCGCGAATAACCCCGTCCGAAGAGAACGTTTTCGGATAGGTTTTTCACGGTACTCGTGTAACCCCTGTCCATGTCACAGGCTATCGAACCGAGCACCGACGTGAGTGAACTGCGCCACCTGTTGCGGGTGAACCTGACCGAGGGTACCGTCGAAACCGAGGAGGTCCCGGCGGACTACCGTGACCGCTTCATCTCGGGCAAGGGGCTGGGTGCGGCGCTGCTCCTGGATGAAGTGCCGGCCGGCGTGGACCCGCTCTCCCCGGAGAACACGCTCTATTTCACCTTCGGGCCGCTGTCGGGGTTCGCCCCGGGCACTTCCCGCTACGGCGCGGTGACGAAATCGCCGCTGACGGGCACGTTCGTGGATTCGTACTCCGGCGGCCACTTCCCGGCGATGTTCCGGTTCGCGCTCCCGGAGTATCTCGGCATCGCCGTCGAGGGCGAGGCCGACGACCCGGTCTACCTCGACGTGACCGACGACGGCGTCGAACTCAAGGACGCGACCGACCTCTGGGGGATGGACACCAAGGAGACGGCCGCGCAGTTCGACGGGAAGTTCACCAAGACCGCCTGCATCGGCCCCGCGGGCGAGAACGAGGTGCGTTTCGCGACCATCACCAGCGACGAGGGAACCCACCACGCGGGCCGGGGCGGCGTCGGCGCAGTCATGGGGTCGAAAAAGCTCAAGGCCGTCGTGGCCACCGCACAGGACCCGCCCAACCCCGACAACATCCGGGGGCTGAAAGCCGAACACACCAAGCGCCTCGGCACCAGCGAGGACGTCGCGTGGGCGCGCGACGGCGGGACCCAACTCATCCCGGAGTGGACCCAGGCCATCGGCGCACTCCCCACCCATAACTGGACCAAGGGCACCGTCGAAGACGTCGACGACATCTCCATCGACGCCTTCGCCACGGGCCACGTCGGCACGGACTCCTGTTTCGGCTGTCCGGTCGCCTGCGGTCACATCACCGACTTCTCGGACACCGATATCGACGGCGCGTTCCCCGACGCGCGGGTGGAGTGGGGGCCGGAGTACGAGACGGTCGGGATGGTCGGCGCCAACACCGACATCACCGACGTGACCGCCATCACCGAGTTGGCGAACCGCGCTGACACGCTCGGGATGGACACCATCACGCTCGGCAACGTGCTCTCGTTCACGATGGAGTGTATCGAGGCGGGCGTCGTCGACTACGACCTCGGATGGGGTGACGCTCACGCCGCGGCCGAACTGGTCACCGATATCGCACACCGCGACGGCGAGCTCGCGGACATGCTCGCCGAAGGCTCCCAGAAGGCCGCTGAGCAACTGGACGACGAGCGAGCCTTGGAGGCGTCGGTGAACGTCAAGGGGATGGAACTCCCCGCCTACGACCCCCGCGCCTCCTACGGGATGGCGCTGGCCTACGCGACGGCGGACCGTGGCGGCTGTCACCAGCGGGCCTGGCCCATCGGCTCGGACGCTCTGGGCGGCGACCGCGACCCGTTCGCCTACGAGGAACACGCCGCTGTCGTCGTCGAGGAGCAGGACGAGAACGCGCTCACCTTCTCGGCGGTGGCGTGTGACTTCACCGCCTACGACTACGAGAAAGTCTGTGAGTGGCTGAACGAACTGGGCTACGACGTGGACGAAGCGGAGCTGGAAACCGTCGGCGAGCGCGCCTGGAACATGACCCGGCTGTTCAACGCCCGGGAAGGGTTCGCCCGCGCGGAGGACAGCCTCCCCGAACGGTTCACCACCCCCCTCGAAGACGGCGGTCCGGCGGACGGCAACGCCATCTCCGAGGACGGCTTCGACCGGATGCTTGACGAGTACTACCGGCTCCGTGGCTGGACCGACGACGGTGTCCCGACCGAGAAGACGCTGGAACGCCTCGACATCGCCGACTGGGCCGAACACGCCGCCTGAGCCGGCGGTTCCGAATTTTTTTCGGCTAACGACCCGGTGTTTCGGAAACTATTTTGTCCCCCACCGTTGAGACAGAGAGTGTCACACATGAGGGAACTCTACATCGACGGCGAGTGGGTCGAGGCCGAGTCCGACGAGGGTATCGAGGTCGAATCGCCGGTGAGCGGCGAGGTCATCGACACCGTGCCGGAGGCCAACGACCGGGACGTGGCCAAGGCCGTCGCCGCCGCCGAGCGCGCACAGCACGAACTCCGGGAGATGACCGCCTTCGAACGGGCGGCGGTGCTCGACGAGGTGACGGAGTACTTCGAGGAACACGAGGACGAAATCGCCCGCGGCATCACCGAGGAGGAGGGGAAGCCGCTCCACGAGTCCTACGACGAGACGGAGTACGTCATCGAGTCCAGCGACGACTACGCTCACGACGGGATTCGGCTGTTCGGCGACGTGGTTCCCTCTGAGTTCCGCGGGCGCTTCGCCTACACCCAACACGAGCCCTACGGCCCGTGCGCGGTCATCTCGCCGTGGAACTTCCCGCTCGAAGTCCCGGGCGGGTCCATCTACTCAGCCATCGCGACAGCGAATCCCGTCGTCTTCAAACCGGCGGAGGAGACACCGCTGACGGCCTACCACATCGCGAAGGCGTTCGCCCAGTCCTCGCTGCCCGACGGCGCGTTCAACCTCGTCACGGGCGCGGGCGGGACCGGCGCCGACCTCGTGGGCGACGAGCGCATCCGGCTCATCGCCTTCACCGGGTCGACCGCGGTGGGTCAGGAAATCGCCAAGACCGCCGCCGAGCGCAACGCCCAGTGCCTGCTGGAGATGGGCGGAAAGGACCCGATTCTCGTCCTCGACGACGCCGACGTGGAACACGCCGCCGCCTCCATCGTTTCGGGGTCGAACTGGAACGCCGGACAGGTCTGCTGTGGCACCGAGCGGGTCATCGCCACCGCGGGCGTCCACGACGCGCTGGTCGACGAGGTGGTCAAGCAGACGGAGGACCTCGTCGTCGGCGACCCCTACGAGGAAGGGACGAACGTCGGGCCGATGGTCTCCGAGCGCATCCAGCAGAAGACCCGTGCGCACGTCGATGCGGCGACCGACGGCGGCGCGACCCTCCAGACTGGCGGGGAGACGGACGGCCTCTACTACCAGCCGGCGGTGCTCTCGGGCGTGACCGGCGACATGGCTATCGCACGCGAGGAGACGTTCGGTCCCGTCACCCCCATCATCGAGGCCGACGACTACGACGAGGCCATCCGCATCGCCAACGACTCCAAGTACGGCCTGCAGGCCGCGCTGTTCACCGACTCGCTGGAGCGCGCCCACGACGCCGCCAACCGGCTTCAGGCCGGGGGCGTGTTCATCAACGAGACGAACAACTACTGGGAGCGCCTGCTCCCGTTCGGCGGCTACAAGCAGTCCGGCTCCGGCGGCCGCTACGGCTCGAAGTGGCATCTGGAGGCGATGACCCAGGTGAAGGCGGTGATGATGAACTACCGGGACTACTAATCGGGCGCGTCTCGGCGCCGCGCCGGCCTTCCCCCACCGACAGCTCTTACTCACCGACCTCCCAACCCCCGCCAATGCGCGCTGCCGTCCTCCGCGAGTACGGCGAACCGCTCGACGTGACCGAGCGCCCGGACCCCGAGGCCACAGCGGACGGCGCCGTCGTCGCCGTCGAAGCCTGCGGCATCTGCCGCTCGGACTGGCACGCCTGGCAGGGCCACGGCGAATGGGCCGACGACCAGGTGCCGCTGGATTACGTGCTGGGCCACGAGCCAGCGGGTCGGGTCGTCGAGGTGGGCGACGACGTGGAGCGCTTCGAGGTGGGGGACCGGGTGGTCGTCCCGTTCAGCCTGGGCTGTGGCGCCTGCCACAACTGCCGGACTGGTCACGGCAACACCTGTACCGACGGGCTGGCGCTGGGGTTCGAACGCGACGTGCCCGGCGCGTTCGCCGAGCAGGTCGCGGTCCCCAGCGCGGACCACAACCTCCAAGAACTCCCCGAGGGCGTAAGTTTCCGCGACGTTGCAGCGGTCGGCTGCCGATACATGACCGCGTTCCACGCGCTCGCCCACCGCGCCGA
Organism: Halolamina sp.; assembly: GCA_042219375.1. Classification (GTDB taxonomy): domain Archaea; phylum Halobacteriota; class Halobacteria; order Halobacteriales; family Haloferacaceae; genus Halolamina. The sequence continues at coordinate 37,197 of JBDGQC010000001.1, forward strand.
CATCGGCGGTGGCGACTGGGTTGCCGTCCACGGCTGCGGCGGGGTGGGGCTCTCGGCGGTCCAAATCGCCGACGCGCTCGGGGCGCGGCCCATCGCCGTCGACGTGGATGCCGATGCGCTCGCCAGGGCGGAGGCTGTGGGCGCGTCAGCGACGGTCACCGCCGGCGAGGGCGACGTGGTGGCGGACATCGACGCAATCACCGACGGCGGGGCCGCCGTCAGCGTCGACGCCCTCGGGCGCGCGGAAACGGCACGGAACTCCGTGCGCTGTCTGCGGGAGCGCGGGACGCACGTCCAGGTCGGCCTGACCACCGACGCCGAGCGCGGCGAGGTGTCGCTACCGACCGACTGGATGACCCGCTGGGAGATCGACTGGCTCGGCTCTCGCGGCATGCCGCCCGCCCGATTCGGCGAACTGCTTGCGATGGTCGAGGACGGGAGTCTGGCGCCCGGGAAACTGGTCGGCCGGGAGGTGGCTCTGGAGGAGGTATCGGACCGCCTGGCGGCGATGACGGAGTACGAAACCGAGGGCGTCGAGGTGCTCACGTTCTGAGGCCGACCCGGCCGGCGAAACCCATTTAGCCCGCTTCCCACAACCACCGCGGGTGAAGCGGGACACCGCGCTGGCGCTCGTCCTCGCGCTGCTTGCCCTCCTCGCCATCGGCATCGCCGCAGCGACGCTGGACAACCCGGTCAGTAGCTCCGGCGACGGCTTCGGCTCCGGGAGCGGCGGCGGCATCGGCAGCGGTGCCGGGGAGCAGACCGAAACCGAGCGGAACAGCTCGCCGAGCCTCGGGATACCGGGCCTGGAGGAAGGAAAACTCGAGGCACCGGCCCCCTGTTACGACCACCTCGACACGCTGCCGGTGAAACTCGCCATCGTGCTGGCAATCCTCGCCATCGGCGCCATCGCGGCGTATCTCTCCGAGGTTCCGGTGCTCGGTGTCGCCATCATCGGCCCACTCTCGGTGTTCACCTACACCATCTTCCTGATACTGACGACCTGTGGCACGCTGGAGCTGAATTTCGGCGGCGGAATCGGTCTCGGCGCCGGCCAGCAGGGCGCCAACAACAGTACGGCGGGTGGGTCGATGGGCGACGCCGCCGACGCCGTGGCCAGCCAGCCCTCGATACTGCTCGGCATCGTGCTCGTGGTGCTGGTCGGCGCCGCGGTGCTCCTGCTGTTTGTCGCGACCGGTGACGCCGGCGAGGAGCCCGAGGAGACCGAAGAGATGCCGTCCGAGCCGGAGATGCCGGACATCGGCGCCATCGGGCGGGCCGCCGGCGACGCCGCCGACCGCATCGTGGGAGAGGCCGACGCCGAGAACGAGGTGTACCGCGCCTGGGCAGAGATGACCGACTACCTGGCCGTCGAGGGGCCCGAATCGAGCACGCCGGCCGAGTTCGCCGAGGCCGCCATCGACGCCGGGATGGCGCCCGACGACGTGCGGGAACTGACGGACCTGTTCGAGGCTGTCAGATACGGAACCGAGGAGGCGACCGCGGACCGCGAGGCGCGGGCGGTGGCCGCGCTCCGGCGCGTCGAGGACGGCTACGCGGAGGGGGAGGAGTGAAGCTCCGGCTCTCGGCCGTCATCGGCGCGCTCGCGGTGCTGACCGGCCTGCTGTTCATCGTCCGGCGGGAGTTCGCCGCCGCCATCTCGCTGGAGTGGACGTTCGTGGTGCTCGTGGCCGTAATCGCCGGGGTGCAGGCGCTCCGGTTCGTCCAGACGCGTCGGCAGACACCGCTGGAGGCGACCGAAACCGCCGACCCGGAGCGGCGATACGACGCCCCGACCCCCGGCGACGATGCCGACGAGGCGCTCGGGGTCGCCCGGGGCTGGTCGCGGCGTGGGCGGCGGTTGCGGAAACGGCTCCGCGAGCGCGCGGGGGACGCAGCGACGGCAGCAATCATGGACGTGACCGGCTGTTCGCACGCGGAGGCCGCCCGCCGGGTTCGGACCGGCGAGTGGACCGACGACCCGGTGGCGGCGTGGTTCCTGAGCGACTCCGTCGAACTCCCCCCGAAGGAGCGACTGCGGATGCTGGTCGGGTCGCCGCTCTCCCGGTTCGGAACCGCGTTCGACCGAACCGTCCGGGCCGTCGAAGCGCTGAGCGGGGGTGAGGAGCCGTGATTCGCCGGCCGTTCGACACCGAACACTGGACGGGCATCGGCGCGCTGGCGCTGGCAGCGTTGGCCGTCGGCCTCCCGCTGCGACAGGAGGGGCTCTTTCTGGTCGCGCTGGTCGGCGTCGGCTTCGCCGCCTACGCGAACATCGGCGAGGTGCCGAAGCCGGAACTCACGGTCACTCGGGAGCTTTCGGACCCCAGCCCCGCCGCCGATGACGAGGTGACGGTGACGGTCACCGTCACCAACGACGGCGAGTCGACCCTGCCGGACCTCCGTCTGGTGGACGGTGTCCCCCCGGGACTCGCCGTGACCGACGGGACGGCCCGCCTCGCGACGGCGCTCCGGCCCGGGAAACGCGCGACCTACAGTTACACGGTGACGGCGGTCCGGGGGACCCACGAGTGGGACCCGTTGACCGCCATCGTTCGGAACGCCAGCGGGTCGCGTGAGCGGGCCATCGAAACGAGCGCGGAAACCACGCTCCGTTGTCTGCCGGAGCTCTCGTCGACGACGGACCTGCCGCTGCGCGGGTTGACGACGCCCTACGCCGGCCAGGTGGCCACGGAGGTGGCGGGAGCGGGTATCGAATTCCACTCCACACGGCGCTACCGACACGGCGACCCGCTCTCCAGAGTTGACTGGAACCGCTACGCCCGGACCGGCGAGCTATCGACGCTCTCGTTCCGGGAGGAGCGGGCGGCGACGGTGGTGCTGCTGATTGATTCTCGGGAGGAGGCGTACGTTTCGCCGGACGAGGAGTCGGAGAACGCCGTCGAACGGAGTGTCGAGGCCGCGGGCGAGGCGTTCTCGGCGCTGCTCGCGACCGGCGACCGCATCGGTATCGCCAGCTACGGCCCGGAGGAGTGCTGGCTCCCGCCCAACACCGGCGAGCGTCACCGCGCGGAGGCGCGCCGGCTGCTCGGCTCCCACCCGGCGTTCTCGGTATCGCCGACCGAGAACCCGTTCTACCCCTCTATCGCGCTCCGACGGCTCCGCCGACGCCTCCCCGCGGACGCACAGGTGGTGCTGTTCACCCCCGTCGTCGACGATTACCTCGTGACCGTCGCCAAGCGCCTGGACGCCTACGGCCACAACGTGACGGTCATCAGCCCGGACCCGACGACTACGGACACGCCGGGCCACCGCATCGCGCATGTCGAGCGCCGTGCGCGCCTGCGGGACCTCCGTAACGGCGGCCTCCGGGTGCTGGACTGGGGTGACCGCCCGCTGGCTGTCGAGTTGACACGGGCGAGCGAACGGTGGAACCGATGACGAACGAAATCACCCGCCGGCCCTCCCGGTTCGGCATCGGACTCGCGCTCTCGTTCGCGATGGTGTCGGTCGTCGCCACGGCGGTCGCCTCGGTGGCCGGCGCCGCCGCCGCGCTGGTCGGGACGCTCCTGCTCGGCATCGGGCTGACGGCGGCGTCACAGCGCGCCGTCACCACGGCGGGGGCGCTGCTCATCGTCGGCGTGCTCTACGCGGGGTACGCCGGCGGTTCGCCGGAACCGCTGTTGGTGGGCGCGTTGGCGGGCGTGCTTGCGTGGGACGCCGGAAGCAACGCCGTCGCAATCGGCGCCCAACTCGGTCGCGAGACGCCGACGATGCGGGCCGAAACGGTCCACAGCGCCGCTTCGCTGGCCGTGGGTGCGCTCTCGGTCGTCGTCGGCTACGCGGTGTTCGCGGCCGCGGCCGGGAGCCAGCCGCTGGCCGCGCTCCTGCTGCTGGCCGGGGGGGCGGTGGCGCTGGTGAGCGCGCTGCGCTGAACCGTAACCGATTAACGGGAGCGGGGCGGAGTGGGTGGTGAGCCGAGGTAGCCTAGCCTGGCCAAGGCGGTAGATTCGAAATCTACTGTCCTCACGGACTCAGGGGTTCAAATCCCTTCCTCGGCGCTTCTCCCGGAACCACGCCGGCGAGCGACGCGTCTCGTCGCGTCGTGACGCCGGCCGTTCCAGGTGAAAGCCACACGAAGGGATTTGAA
>JBDGQC010000001.1:41407-52580 GCA_042219375.1 Halolamina sp.
GATTTGAACGAGACGAGTCGCAGCCCGCGCAGGCGAGCCGAGCAGGACCATCTCGGCGTAGTTCAACATTCCTTCCTCGGCGCTTCTCACGTTCCCGGCGAGCGAGGCGTCCCGACCCCACCCGTGGCTCACTCGGCCCCATCGACGACACGCCGGCGCTGGACCACGACGGCGCCGGCGGCGACGACGACGACGGCGACCAGATGCCCAACCACCGCCCCGACGAGAACCGGGTGGTCGAGGACGAACGGCACCATCGTCACCTGCACGCCGGCGAACACCACGTTGAGCCCGTCGAGTCGGGTGAGCCGGCGGGTCGTCGTCCGGCCGAAGCTGTAGCGGGTCGCCCGCCAGATGGCGACGACCGTCGCCCACCAGCAGGCACCGATGCGGTAGATGACGTCCCAGCAGACCAGCAACAGCAACACCACCGCGAGCGGGGGCGGGGTCGTCCCCAGCAGGTCCGTCAGTAGCGTCGTTCCGGGGGTCCGAGGGTCGACCACGAACAGGTACGTCACGAACAGGACGAACGCGAGGACGCTGAGCGCCAACTCGATGCTGGAGCCGAACAGCAGCCGGCGGTACGGCGCCGGCGTCCGGAGCCCGCGAAGCGTCCGGCTGAACGTCAGCATGAGCCAGCTACCGGCCACGGCGACGACGATGGCCGCAGTCGCGGCCGGCACCGCGCTCCAGAGCCCGTAGAACCCCGCGACGGCCAGGACAGTCGCCTCGAACACGACCAACTGGACGCCCAGAGCCATCCGGTCCGAGAGGTCGAGCCCCGGAACGGCGCCGACGAGACTCTCGTACGCCCACGTCTCCCCGTAGTTCGGCGCCATCAGGCGCTGCTCGCCTCCCCGAGCGCGCGTCGGACGGCCGTTTCGAACGGGGTGCGTTCGACCGGTACGAGCGATCGGATGCGGTCGTCGGTCACGACCACGTCCGTCGCCATGCCGTCGATGAGCGGGTACGCCACCCCCGCCGGCACGTCAGTAACCAGGTCGACCCAGTACGCGGAGAGCCGGGGAGAGAGCACCGGAACCGGGATGATGAACGGCTCGCGCCCGGTCAGGATGCGCCCGACCTCGACGAGCATCTCGCGGTAGGTGAGCACCTCCGGCCCGCCGATTTCGTACGTCCCGCCCGCCGTTTCGGGGGTTTCGAGAACGCCGGTCAGGTAGGCGACGACGTCCTCGATGGCGATGGGCTGGACCCGAGTCGATACCCAGCGGGGCGTAATCATGACCGGGAGCCGGGAGCCCAGTTGGCGAACGATACGGAAGCTCGCACTCCCGTCGCCGATGATGATGGCCGCCCGGAGCACCGTCAGCGCGTACGACCACTCCCCGAGCACCCGCTCGACGTCCCGGCGCGAGCGCAGGTGTGCGGAGAGGTCGTCGCCGTCGACGCCGAGCCCGCTGAGGTAGACCATCCGCTCGACGCCCGCGCGGTCGGCGGCCCTGGCGAAGTTCCGCGCCCCGCGCTCGTCGCGCTCCTCGAACCCCGCCCCGCCACCCATCGTGTGGATGAGGTAGTACGCCGCGTCGACGTTCGCCACCGCCTCATCGAGCGAGTCCGGGTCCAGCACGTCGCCCTCGAACACAGTTACGCCGTCCCGCGGTTCGTACCGTCCCGCATCCCTGACGAGCGCGGCGACGTCGTGACCGGCCGCCAGGAGCGCCGGGACCAGGCGGTTCCCGACGAAGCCGGTCACTCCCGTGACGAGAACGTTCATGAACCCGATAGGCTCCGGGGTCGCTTAGGTGCTGTGACGGGGACGCGTCCGGCGGCGACTGAACCCCGTCCCTCAGTTCAGAACTCCGTGACCTTCGACTGGATGCGGCCGTCGTCGATGTCGGACTCGGCGTCGGCGAGATAGCGCGCCAGCCGGTCCCGGCTCACCTCGTCGTGGTCGTGGAGATACGCGAGTTCCGTCAGCGACAGCTCCTTGCCCATCTCCAGTTTGTGGAGCAGCCCTTCCGGGCTCAGCCGCTCGTAGGTCAACTCCAGTTCGACCGTCGCCGCGCGGCCCCCGCTGGCCTCGGCGACGTTGACCGCCTCGCTCAGCACCGTCTCGAAGTCGAGCCCGGTGTCGTCGACGCCGGTGTAGAGGAACGCCAGCGCCGAAACCAGCGCGTCGAACGCCTCCGGCCCCGCGAGTTCACCGAACCGCTTTTCGAAAACGAGCTTCCGGTCGCGCTCGGGCAGCGCCTCGACCAACAGTTCGAAGTCCCGCACCGCCTGGAACGTCCGGTCCCGGATGCGGCCCCGGGTGTTGCGCTCGGACTGGACGCTCGCGTACTCCGTCTCGCCGCGCAGGTACGCGCGGTCGGCCGAACTCAGGATACCGCGGCCACGGTCGGATTCAGACATAACCAGTTATAGAGTATGAGTATCCTAAACTGTTGTGTTTGATACTCTATTTCGGGTTATCTACGTCGGTTCGAGGGCAACGCTTATTCCTCGACGCGACAGCCGTACGGACGACACATGAGCGACGCTGTCACCGCCCGGGCAGACCTGCCACAGAGTCCCGCAGTCGACGCCGTCATCGACGCCGACCGACTCGGGTCGGCGCTGTCAGTCGTGGGCGCGCTGGTCGACGAATGCCGGCTCGAACTCGCGGCCGACGGCCTGCGCGTGCGCGCGGTAGACCCCGCGAACGTGGCCGCCGTCTCGGTACGGCTCCCCGGGGCCGCGTTCGAGGAGTACGACGCCGCCGGGGAGACCGTCGGCGTCGATATCGAGCGGTTCGCCGAAGTCGTCGGCCTGGCCGACGCCGGGAGCACGGTCCGCCTCGCGCTCGATACCGAGCGCCGGCGGCTCTACCTGCTGGTCGGCGAACTCAGTTACACGCTCGGCCTCATCGACCCCGAAGCCATCCGGGAGCCGCTGGACCCCGCGGAGATGGAGTACGACTGTCCGGCGCGCCTCGCGCTTCCGGGGAGCGAGGTCGGCCGCATCGTCGACGCCGCGGCGATGGTGTCGGACCACATCACCCTCGGCGCCGACCGGGAGCGGTTCTACGCCGAGGCCGCCGGCGACACCGACGACGTGTCGCTCGCGTTCCCGAGCACGGACCTCCCGGCGTTCGACCCCGCGGACGCCGAGTCGCTGTTCTCGCTCGACTACCTCCGTGACCTCTCCCGGCCGATTCCGTCGGGAACGGAGGTAGCGGTGGAACTCGGGACCGAACAGCCGGTCGTGCTCTCGTTCGACCTCGGGGAAACGGGCGAAGCGACGTATCTCCTCTCGCCGCGGCGGACGGCCTGAAGCGGCGGTCAGTCCACGACCTCGACGGTGTCGCCGGCCTCGACGCCGTCGGCCGCGCCGGCGGGGAGTTCGACGACCGTGTCCGCGATACTGCGAGCGATACCGACCCACGGGCGGAGGCGCTCGACGCGCGTCACCTCGTCGTCCACGAGCCAGAGCACGTCGAGCGGGAACGGGACAAAGAGCATGTGGATGTTGCGGGACCGCGCCTCCTCGAACGGGAACACCAGACCGTATCCCGCCGGTATCGAACGGCGGAACATCAGACCCCGCGCCTTCGCGAGAGTGCCGTCGGCGCGCTCGGCGTCGCTCGCGAGCACCCGCGTCTCGTCGCCGCGGCGGTGAACGACTCGCACGGGCACCTCCTCTCGCCTGTGGCCCCTAAGCGTTCCCCCGCCACAGCCAAGCGTTCAAGGTCGATGCCGACCCAGGTCTGCTATGGAGGAGACGCCAGAGGGGACGCCCGTCGGCGTCGACGACCCCTACGAGGTGGCCGGCGTCTGTGACCACCTGACCAGCGACGGCCGCTGTCGCTACGCGCTGGAACACGCAGGGGCGGACCCGGGGTTCGCCGCCGAGCGCCGTGCCGACGGCTATGACTGCCTGGTCGGCGAGGAGCCAGCGGCGTCGGAAGCGGACCCCGCCGTTGCCGTGGAGTGGAAGCGATGCCCCCACTACCGCTCCACGACGGACGCCAAAGAGTGCACCCGCTGCGGACTCAAGGAGGTGCGGATGGCCCACGAATCCGCCCGGCCGCTGGTCGAGGAACACCACCTCTCCTACGGCGGTGCCGCCGGCAAGGACCGGGCGACTGACGAAGGGAGCGACGCGGAACCGTCCCACGAAATCACGGTCGGGCTCTGCCGGTGGTGTCACACCAAGGTCCACCGCTCGTTCGCCCGCATCGACGACGACGCCAGCCCGGACCCGGAGGCAATCGCCGCCCGCGAGCAGCGCCGCGGCGCGGAGATGGAGGAACTCGGCTTCGAGTCGGCCAGCGAGCGCCGCGAGGAGTGACCCGGCGAAAGGGCCTTGCGTCCGGCGGCCGACTCCCGAGTATGACCGGTGTGAGCCACCTGGGCCACGTCCATCTCAAGGTGCGGGACCTCGAACGCGTCGTCGAGTTCTACCGCGAGATGCTCGGTCTGGAGGTGGTCGAGCGGGTGGGCCGGTTCGTCTTCCTGTCGCTGGGCGAGCACCACCACGACCTCGCGCTTCAGGGCCTGGATGGTGACGAACCGGCACCCGGCCCGGGGGCCTCCGAACCGGGACTCTACCACGTCGCCTGGGAACTGGCTGACGCCGAAGCGCTGAAAACTGCCTACGAGCGCCTGCTGGAGCGCGATGTCACCGTCTCGCCGGTCGACCACGGCATCAGCAAGGCGCTCTACTTCGAGGACCCATCGGGCAACGGCGTCGAACTCTACGTCGACACGCGCGACCGCCGTGACATCGACGAATGGGACGGCCGGAACGAGCACTTCGACCCCGCGGCGCTGTAGCGCGCAACGACGGGCTGAACACGCTTCCGAGTCGCTTTTGGGCCGGCTCCCCTTACCCAGCACATGACCCGCATCGTCGTCATCGACAACCACGGCCAGTTCACCCACCTGGAGGGCCGTGCGCTGCGCGACCTCGGCGTGGAGACGGAGATTCTCGACAACGACACCGACCCCGACGACATCGACGCCGACGGCCTCGTGCTCTCGGGCGGCCCGGACATGGACCGGGTCGGCCGCTGCGCGGAGTATCTCGACCTCGACGTGCCCGTGTTCGGCATCTGTCTCGGCATGCAGTTCCTCGCCGAGGAACTCGGCGGCAGTACCGCATCCGGCGACTACGGCGGCTACGCCGACGTGGACGTGGACATTCTCGACGAGGAGGACCCGCTTGTCGGCTCGCTCGCCCCCGAAACACGCGTCTGGGCGAGCCACGCCGACGAGGTCGACGACGTGCCCGAGGGGTTCGAGCGCACCGCCCGGAGCGACGTCTGTGCCGTCGAGGCGATGAGCAACCCCGAGGCGGGCCTCTACGGCGTCCAGTGGCATCCTGAGGTGGCCCACACCGAGGAGGGCGAGGAACTGTTCGAGAACTTCCTCGATATCTGTCGGGCGTGGTAGCGTGAACCCAGGGCGAGCGCCCCCCGCGACGGCCGCGAACGCGGGTGTCCCCTCTGGAACGAGGCGGGTTCCGGCATCGCCGGCGAGTAGCCGGGTTTTACAGCATCCGGCAAGCATTTCGAAGCGATGACGACGTCCCAGAGCAATCTCGCGGGACTCTCGAAGTTCGTCTTCCGCGCGCCGAACTGGTACACCAGCCTCGCGTTCGCGCTGCTGGTGGCCGCCGTTACGGGTATCGGCGCCTTCGACAGCGGCGAGGCCAACGCGGTGTTCCAGGGAATCCTCTTCATCGGACAGGACGCCTGGGAGGGCGTGTTCTTCATCGGCATCCCGACGGTCATCGCCGGTTTCGCGACCCCCTGGGTCGACCGGTTCACCGGCGGCCGCCTCACCTACAACCGCGCGTCGCTGCTCGCGCTGGTCTGTGAGTTGCTTATCGTCGCGGTGCTTTCGGTCGCCGGCCTGCTCGCGTACCTCTTCGACCAGCTCGGCCAGACGTTCGTCTTCGACGCGCTGATGGTCGCGCTGGCCTCCGTCTTCGCGCTGCGGCTTCTGGTCGTGCTCGCGGTGTCACGCTCGTCGCTCCCGCTGGCGATACTGCCCGCGAGCATCCAGACCGCCGCGGCCGCGGTACTGCTGTTCATCTACAGCGGCACTATCCGCTACATGGCCGACGGCGGCTCCCCGCTCCGGGCGTATCTGATGCCGTATCTCAACCAGACCGCCGACGCGCCGGGCGTGCTGAGCATCGTTTCGCCGACGCAGTTCGTGTTGCTCGGCATGCTCTGTGTGCTCTATGCTGTCGCCGTCTACGTCTTCCTCGTCGCCATCGACCGGCCGTGGCGGCGTTCGATGGGCGTCTCCATGCTGGATTTCCTCCGCGGGTTCATCGGCCACGTCGCCGAGGGCTCCCGGGAACTGGAGGACTTCTTCGAGGAGATCGGCGAACACGCGGTCGTCCCGGTCACGGTGCTCTCGTTCCGCGAACCCGACGGCGGCCCCGAGAAGGCCCGGTTCGTGCTGCCGATGATTCACCCCGGGCCGATGGGGGAGATCGGCGGCGGGAACCTCCCCCAGCGGGTCGCCACCACCGCCGAGGGCATGGCGTTCCCGCCACACGCCACCGCCGGCCACGACTTCAACCTCGTCACCGAGCGCGAGGTCGACCGGCTTATCGACGCCGCCGACCGCGCCCACCGGCGCATCGACTACGACACCACGGCGACCGAGAGCGTCCGCCTGCGCTCGGGCGACGCCAAGATGCTGGGCCAGGCGTTCGGCGGCGACGGCCTGCTCGTCAACACGTTCTCGCCGGATTTCGCCGACGACGTGGAGTACGGCGTCGGCCTCGCGGCCACCAACGAGGCCCGGACCCACGGGCTGGACGACGTGTTACTGGTAGACGCCCACAACTGCAACAACGGACTGAGCGGCCCGAACCTGGGCCACGTCACTCCCGGAAGCGCCCGCTCGTTCGATATGATTCAGGCCGCCGGCCTCGTGGGCGAACGGTTGGCGGACGCTCCCGAAGGCTCCCTCTCGCTCGGCGTCGCCTGGGCGGAGACGGACTGGGAGCCGATTGAAGGTATCGGCCCGCTGGGCATCCGCGCCGCCATCGTCGAAGTCGAGGGCCAGGAGACGGCGTACGTGCTCGTCGACGGCAACAACATGGGGCCGTGGCTACGGGACCGGACCGTCGATGCGCTCATCGAGGCGGGGGTCGACGCCGCGGAAGTGATGACCACCGACACCCACATCGTCAACACCGTCGAGGCGGAGAACCAGGTCGGCGACGCCATCGACCACGGGGAGTTCGTGGACACCGTTCTGTCCATCGTCGCCGACGCCCGCGACGACACCGAACCCGTCGAGGCGGGCATGGCCACCGAGCGCGCGGAGGTGACGGTGTTCGGCAACGACCGGACGGAGTCGCTCGCCTCCCACGCCAACGCGGTGGTCTCGGTTGGCGGCGCGTTCGCCGCCGCGGTCATTCTCGCGGTGACGGCAATCAGCGTCCTACTCTTCTTCGTGACGTAGCTACTGCGGCGAACCCAGCCACCGCTCCTGAGTCGAAACGAAAGAGAACCGCCCGGGTCCGCCCTCAGGCGAACAGGTCGTCCACCGCGTCCTGGGCCGCAAGCGCCGCCTCGTCGGCGACCGCTTCAGCGTCGGGTTCGGCGTCCGCGGGCGGGTTGATGTACACGTCAACGTCGAGGACGCCGTCCTCGAAGGTGACAGTAATGTCGAGGTCTTTCAACTCGGACTGCTTGTAGCGGTCCAGCACGACACCCTCCGCGGCCGCGCTGGCGGTTTCGACGACCTCTTCGTCGGTCGGGCCGTCAGTCGGCATTTACGCGCCGCCCGCACCGGGGCCGCCGGGACCCATCGGGCCGCCACCGCCGCCCTGCAGCATCTGCTGAAGCTCCTCCTGAAGCTCCTCGAACTGCTCGCGGGTGCGCTCCTCGCGCTTTTCGAGCTGCTCGACGCGGACCTCCAGGCTGTCGACCTTCTCCTCGAGGCTCTCCTCGGCGTCCTCGTAATCCGTCTTGACCAGCAGCTCGCCGATCTCTCGGTACATCGTCGCGTCCGTGTCGATGTCCTCGAGCGCGTCGAGCGCGGTCTTGGCCTCGTTCAGCGAGGTCTCGGCCTGCCCCTTCTGGGCGGCGAGCTGCTCGGTGGTCTCCTGAAGGTCCTGTAGCTCCTCGATCTTCTCCTGTGCCTCGGGCGGCAGATTACCCTGCATACCTGAATCGAGGACCTTCCGAGTGAAAAAGGCCCGTATTTACCGACGAGAGCGGATTCGCCGGCCTCGGGCCCCGTCGCGGACCCGAGACCCACGCACTTACCACGAACCCAGCCGACAGCCCGCCCATGCTCGAACTCGTCGCCGGCGCCCTCTGGGCGATGCTCCCGGCGTACGTCCCGAACAACGCCGCCGTCCTGGCTGGCGGCGGCCGCCCCATCGACGCCGGTCGCGAACTCGGCGGCAGCCGCCTGCTCGGCGACGGGAAGACCTGGCGCGGCACGGCCGTCGGCACCGCCGTCGGCGTCGCGCTCGCGTTCCTGCTCAACGCCGTGAACCCGCCTGTCGAGGCCGCCCTCGGAATCGCGCTTCCGGTGTTCCCGCCACTTGCCGCCCTCGGACTCGCGCTCGGCGCGATGCTGGGGGACATCGGCGCCTCGTTCATCAAGCGCCGGAGCGGCCGCGAGCGCGGTGCCTCGTTTCCCGGGGTGGACCAACTGGATTTCGTCGGCGGCGCGCTGCTGCTCGCGCTGCTGCTGGCTCCGGGGTGGACGCTGGAAACGTTCACGCCCGCACGCGTCGCCGTCGTCGTCGTCGTCACCCCGCTGTTGCACGTCGTCACCAACGTCATCGCCTACAGCCTGGGCGTGAAAAACGAGCCCTGGTGAGTTTGTCCGTCCGCGCCCCGCCGAACCCGTCCCGTTTTTACCCGCGCCTCGCCCACTCCCACCAATGACTGACGACCTCATCGCGGCGCTCCGGGAGGCTGACGCGGTCAAGTTCGGCGAGTTCGAACTCTCCCACGGCGGCACCAGCGACTACTACGTCGACAAGTACCTCTTCGAAACCGACCCGCGCTGTCTCCGCCTCATCGCCGAGGCGTTCGCCGAGCGACTCGACGGCGAGAAACTCGGCGGCGTCGCCCTCGGCGGCGTTCCGCTGGCGGCGGCGACGAGCACGGCCGCCGACGTGCCGTACGTCATCGCCCGCAAGCAGGCCAAGGAGTACGGCACCGGCAACCGCATCGAGGGACGACTCGACGAGGGCGAGGAAGTCGTCGTCGTCGAGGACATCGCCACCACCGGCCAGTCGGCTGTCGACGCCGTCGAGGCGCTGCGGGACGCGGGCGCGGAAGTCAACCGCGCGCTTCTGGTCGTGGACCGGGAGGAGGGCGGCCGGGAGAACCTCGCGGCCCACGGCGTCGAGATGGAGGCGCTGGTGACCGCCTCGGAACTGCTCGACACCCGGGAGTAGCACACCTCCGTGGGTACGCTGCGGGGTTTTCCGCGCCGTTCGTGTTCGACGTGTTCATGTTTGTGCAACCATGAGGGAAGCCATGAACCGTGCAGAGAAGGCGGCGCTGCAGCTGCGCGCGGTCGCCGTCCTCCGGACGCTGAAGCGGAGCCGAACGTACGACGAACTCGCGGACCTGACCGGCCTGCCGGCCGGCGACCTGAACCGCTACGTCAACGGCCACGTCCTCCCGGGCGTCGAGCGGGCCCGCGCCACCGTCGAAAGCGTGGGTCGCGAGGCGCTTGCCGACGAACTGGAGTCCCGCGTGAGCGTGGACGACGAGGGATACGTCGACAACAGCGCCGTCGTCTTCGACCAGTCGTTCCTCGACCTCGTCGCCCCCGTCGCCGCCGAGTCCTTCGACTTCGAGACGCCGGACGTGGTGCTGACCGCCGCCACCGACGGCATCACCCTCGGCGCCGCCATCGCCTCCTACTTCGACGCCGACATCGCCTACGCCAAGAAGAGCAAGGAGACCGCCGTCGAGGAGTTCATCGAATCCCGCCAGCGGCTCGCCTCCGGCATCGAACTCACCTACTACCTCCCGGCCCGCGCCGTCGACGCCGGCGACACCGTGCTGGTCGTCGATGACCTCATCCGCTCGGGCGAGACACAGGAGCTCCTGCTCGACATCGTGGACCAGTCCGACGCCGTCGTCGGCGGCGTCTTCACCCTCATCGCCGTCGGCGACGAGGGGATGGAGCGCGCGCGCGAGATAACCGACGCCCCCGTCGGCGCGCTGACCACGTTCGACCGGACGTAGGCCGCCCGCTCCCGGCCCGGGGTACGCACGTTCGTGAATCAAACTAAGGCTTGAGGTTACGGAATCCGCGAAAGTAGTCACGACTGTGTATGATTGGATAGGAATCCTTATGTGCTCGGTCGGGAGTATGCAGGAACACGCATGGGCCTTACTGAGACGCTCGCGGAGTACTTCGAGGTGGAGGCACACGGCTCGGACGTCCGGACCGAACTGTTGGCCGGGCTGACGACGTTCCTCACGATGAGTTACATCGTCGTGGTCAACCCCGCCATCCTCTCGGCGGCCATCAGCGTCGAGGGCGTCGGGACGGCCCGGCTGAAGGCGATGCTCGCGGTCGTCACCATCATCTCGGCGGCGACGGCGACGCTGGTGATGGCACTCTACGCCAACCGGCCGTTCGCACAGGCCCCCGGACTGGGGCTGAACGCCTTCTTTGCGTTCACCGTCGTCCTGACGCTGGGCGTGCCGTGGCAGACCGCGCTCGCGGCGGTCGTGGTCGAAGGGCTGCTGTTCATCGGCCTCACCGCCGTCGGCGCCCGCGAGTACGTCATCAAACTGTTCCCCGAACCGGTCAAACTCGCGGTCGGCTCGGGTATCGGCCTGTTCCTGGCCATCATCGGCTTCCAGGCGATGCGCGTCGTCGCGGGCGACCCCGTGACGTTCGTCACGTTCTCCCCCGTGTTCGCTAAGGACCCCGTCGCCCTGCTCTCGGTCGCCGGCCTCTTTCTCACCTTCGGGCTCTACGCCCGCGGCGTGAAGGGGTCGGTCATCATCGGCATCCTGACCACGACGGCGCTTGGCTACGTCGCCGCGGCGCTCGGCTACACGGCGTTCCCCGCCGAGGACGCGGGCGCGAACATCGTTGCGAGTACGCTCACGGGTTCGACGACGACCTACAGCCTCGCTGCCTACGACATCACGCCGCTCGCGGGCGCGTTCATCGACGGCTTCGCGAACGTCGACGCGTTCACCTTCTCGCTC
>JBDGQC010000081.1:0-26533 GCA_042219375.1 Halolamina sp.
GCTCGCGCATCCGGGGGGACCTGCATCTGCTCTTGATAGGGGACCCTGGTACGGGTAAGTGTCTGAACGGCGACGCTCGCGTCACGCTCGCGGACGGTCGAGAACGCGCGATCGGTGACTTAGTGGAGGAGAACCTCGACGACCCGAAGCCCGTTGACGATGGGGTCTGGGACACGGTCGACTTCGAAGTTCCGTCGATGCAGCCTGACGGGACAATCGAACCGCAACAGGCCACCAAGGTATGGAAGCGGGAAGCACCGGAACATCTCTACCGTATCCGCACGGATAGCGGGCGCGAACTGGAGGTTACCCCTTCACACCCGCTGTTCGTGTCCGACGGGTTCAGCCCTGAACCGGTCAAAGCCTCTTCGCTCGAAGCGGGACAGTTCATCGCCGCCCCGAAATCGCTCCCGACAGTCGGGAACGACACGATCGACGTCGAATATCGGGAGTCGAAGTCGTATAACGCGGTTCGGCTCGATCTCCCGGAATCGTGGACGCCGTCGCTCGCGAGGTTACTTGGCTACATCGTCGCGGAAGGATACGTCGAGCAGCGCTCGAATGCGACGGGATTCGTCTCGGTGACGAACAACGACCGCGAAGTTCTCGACCATGTCGGAGATGCGCTCGAACAGCTCGGGCTCAACTACACCGAGCGGCAGGCACACGAAGGGAAGAGTGCCAAGGAAATCATGTGCTCGTCCGGGGAGTTCGTAAGTTTCCTCTCGGAACTATCACCTACGCTCCTGAAAGGCTCGGAATCGCAACGAGTACCGAAGCCGATCCTCTCCGCGACGACGCCGACCAAGCGGGAATTCGTTCGCGCGTTCATCGAGGGAGAGGGACACGTCTCGACAACCGAACGAGAGATTTCTGTCGCTTCGATGAGTAAGGCACTACTGGAAGACGTTCGGGGGATGCTCCTCACGCTGGGTGTCGAGTCACAGCTGCACCCGCGGAAGAACGGAAGCCACCGTCTCAGGGTGAGCGGCTCCAACTTCGAGGAATACGTCCGACGCGTCGGTTTCGTTACCGAGCGCAAAGCTTCCAGCGCCGCAAGCCACACCGGGACGTCCGGAAACACCAACACCGATCTCGTGCCCGTCGGTGATCAGTTACGGTCACTCCGTGAGTCACTCGGCCTGAACCAAGCCGAGTGTGGACTTCCTCGTAGTACGTACCAGCATTACGAGCGTGGCGACCGCAACCCGAGCCGTGAAAGCCTGCAGAACGTCGCTTCGGCGTTCTCCAGCGCGCTTCCGGCAAAAGCCGGAGACTCGCTAGCAGCGGATGGCGGAGTGACCGTCGCCCAGCGCGTCGAATCCCTCCGCTCACTCGCTACGGGCGATATCGGCTGGGACCGGATCGCCTCCATCAATAAAGTAGAGCCTGAGTCTGAATGGGTCTACGACCTGGAGGTCGAAGAGACGCACAACTACGTCTCGAACGGTGTCGTCTCACACAACTCCCAGATGATTTCCTACGTGGAACAGGTCGCGCCGCGCTCCGTCTACACCTCCGGGAAAGGATCGTCCGCAGCCGGGCTCTGTGTCACCGGCGACACGATGGTTCACACCGCTGAAGGATTCATCCCCATCCGCGAGCTCGCGACCGAACACCACCCTGACCCAGTCGATGTGGAGACGTCGGCACCGGCAGCTCACGAGCTCTACACGTACGACCGGGATGCCGGAAGCGTCGAGCGCGCGGAAAGTTCACACGTCTGGCGAATGCCTGAGAAACCCTGCCGGCGAATCGAGACGGCCCACGGGAAGGAACTGGAAACCTCCACGAACACCCCGATTCTCGTCTGCGGCGAGGACGGTATCGAGTGGCGCGAAATCTCCGCAGTTGAAGCTGGCGACAATGTCGCTGTCCCGTCGTACGCCGACATCGAACGCACCGCACCCGACCCGATGGAGTTCGTCGAATTCACCGAGGAGAAGCTGAAACCGAGCGAGGAGTCGGCGACGCTCCTCGTCGACCGTCTCCAGGAGGAGTTCGGAACGCTACGGGACGCTGCCGCCGCACTCGACCTCCCGGAGGACTTCATCTATGACTCGCTCCGGAACCGACACCTCCCACAAGGTCGCCTCGACACGGTACTCGACGCCATCGACGCCGACCGCTCCGATATCGACATCGAGCGGGCGATGCTCCGTCACGGGAGCGGAGTCCGGATTCCGGACAGCTTCGACGCTGACCTCATGTACCTTATCGGTCTCGTCTTCGGCGACGGCGACGTGATGGTCTCACGACGCGGCGAGAACCGGGGGCATGTCCGCATCTCGAACGGCGACGAGGAACTGCTCCACGAGGCGGCCGACATCATGGAAGAGACGTTCGGGAAACGACCTGACATCGAACATCAGGACGAACGCGTTCCCTGTGTCCGTCTCCACAGCGCGACTGTCGCCCGGTTCTTCAGCAACCTCGGTGTCGAATCGCCGAAAGACGACGTTGCGCTGGACCCGAAGCTCACCACCGCCGAACACGCAGACGCATTCCTTCGCGGGTTGTTCGACGCGGATGGCTCGGTCTGTGACCGCGACGGCGGCGGGTCAAGCGTGCAGTTCTCGACGGTCTGTGACCGGCTCGCGGACCAAGTCCAACTGATGCTCGAAACCTACGGCGTTCGCTCGCGGACGCGCAAGCGCGACCGTCGGGGGACTTACGAGCGCGCTGACGGCCACGAAATCGAGTCGACCGCCGTCCAGACTCACCTCGCCATCTACGGCGCGGAACTCGACGCCTATGCCGCGGAAATCGGCTTCCGGTCGACGCGAAAATCGGAAGCGCTGTCGAAAACCGTCGGCGACGTACCGCGCCGCGGCGAGCGTCTCCCGGTCGGGGACGTGCTACTCCGGGCCGACGGCGCCGGCGGCCCGTTCTACCAGAACCTCAACCATGGAGACAACCCGAGTCGGGAACGCGCCCGAGAGATGCTCGGCGACCGGGAACTCGGGGACGTCGAGTCTATCGTCGAGGAAACGGTCGAAGCGGACCTTGTCTGGGACGAGGTGACCGCCGTCGATGACACCGGGAAGAAAGAACTGTTCGACCTCACGGTGCCGGAGACGCACAACTTCCTCGCAAACGGGGTCGTAACCCACAACACCGCCGCCGCCGTCCGCGACGACTTCGGCGACGGCCAGCAGTGGACGCTGGAAGCAGGTGCGCTCGTGCTCGCGGACAAGGGCATCGCCGCAGTCGACGAACTTGACAAGATGGACTGTGTGACCGGCGACACGCTCGTCACGCTGTCGAACGGTCGCGTCGAGCGTATCGACGAACTGGCCCGCGAAGCCGCCGCATCCGGTGAGGTCGAACAGCTTGACAACGGTCGGCTGGTTCGCGACGTTGACCTCGACGTGTGGAGCATGGACGAGGACGGGAACCTGGTCGAGCGTCCGGTTTCAGTAGTCCACGAGTACGACGGGCCGAGCGAAGTAACCGAAGTGACGCTGCGGACCGGCGAATCATTGACGGCGACGGCCGACCATCCGTTCTTCGTATTGGAAGACGGGGAACGAATCGAGCGGGAAGCCGCCGCACTCGACCCGGGTGAGTGGGTGTACGTCCCCCGAGAGATACCGACGAAAGCCAGCGACGGCGCGGGCACGACGGTTCAGGGAGTCGAGGCGGGGGCGGGGGACATCGGCCCCGCAATGGCGAGCGTGCTCGGCTACCTCTCCGGGGACGGCAACGTCTACTACAACCGCGAGGAAGGGAGTTACGGCGTCCGGTTCGCCAACGCGGACGAAGAGCTACTCGACGACTTCGAGCGCGCGGCCCGGGAGGTGTTCGACACGACGCCCGTCCGTCACCCGAGCGAACAGCGCGACGGTGACGTAGAGACTGTTCACGTCCACGGAAAAGCCCAAGCCGACGCAGTGCTGGAGGCGGGAATGAACCTCGGCCGGTACGACGAGAAAGCCTTCCCCACAGTCGTCTCGGAAGGGTCACGAGCGGCAAAGGCCGCATTCATCCGCGCGCTGGCCGATAGCGAAGGGAACGTCGACACGGCGACGGGGAACGTTCGGGTGTTCTCGGCCAGCCGAGAACTCCTCCGGGGAACGCGGGAACTGCTCCGACAGTTCGGCGTTTCGAGTCAGCTACAACCACGCGACTCCGACGGCGACCGGAACGTGTATGCCCTCGCGATAACCGACGCCGACTCGCTGGCCAGATTCGAACAGCACATTGGGTTCACCGCCACCCGGAAAGCCGAGGCGCTGACGCGCGTCGTCGAGGCCGCCGACGGGGACCGCACGATTCTCGACGTGATACCGGACGCAGAAGAGCGACTGGCCGAGTGTCGTGAGAGTCTCCGGCTTCACCAGTCGGAGTGCGGCCTCAATCCGGGCACGTACCAGGACTTCGAGAGCGGCGCAGCGAACGTTTCGCTCCACCGAGCACACCGCATCCTCGAGGCGTTCGAACGTCGCCAGAAGACGGCGTCCGAGGACCTCCGTCGCCTCGACGGTGAACCGGACTGGGACTTTCTGTCTGAACTGAAAGAGCGGTACCACGTCTCACAGGCCGGACTTGCGGACGGAACCGACGCGACCCAGCAACAGATCTCCCGCCGCTGGGGCGACGACGAAACGATCCGCCGAACGGTCACCGACCGTCTCGAAACAATCATCTCCGAGGTTGTGGAGACGCACCTCGACGGCCTTCGTCGGCTCGTCCGCGGCGACGTGAAATGGCGTCGCGTCGAATCAGTCGAGAGTCACCCGCCAGAGGCGGCGGAAAACCGATCCGAAGTGTTTACACAGCGGCTCGCAGCCGTACTCGGCGGTAGTGTCGACGACGCCGAGGAGCGCGCACGAGAACTCCTCAGCCGGCAGCCGTCGACGGCGACAACCCGGGACGAGCTATCGGCGGAACTCGACGCCCACGGCGTCAGCCACGCCGAGGTCGCATCGTCGGTCGGCGTAGATCAGTCGACCGTCACCCGTTGGCTCGCAGATGCCGTCGAGACGGACCGATTCGACGACCTCCGTGAGGCAGCACTAACCGAGATGGAGGCTGTTCGTGGTGAGATCCGGTCGGTACTGGGGCGCCTAGAGGCGAAGCGAAAGCCGAAAGTGTACGACCTGACCGTCGAGGACACCCACAATTTCGTCGCCAACGGAATGGTCGTCCACAACTCCTCGGACCGCTCAGCGATGCACGAGGGCCTCGAACAGCAGAAAATCTCGGTCTCCAAAGCGGGCATCAACGCCACGCTCAAGAGCCGGTGCTCGCTGCTGGGCGCCGCGAACCCGAAGTACGGGCGGTTCGACCAGTACGAACCCATCGGCGAGCAGATCGACCTGGAACCGGCGCTCATCTCCCGGTTCGACCTCATCTTCACAGTCACCGACGAACCCGACCCCGAGCACGACAGTCGGCTGGCCGAGCACATCCTGAAGACCAACTACGCCGGAGAACTCCACACACAGCGGGAGAAGAACCCGACGTCGGAGTTCACCGCCGAGGAGGTCGAGAACGTCACCGAGGAGGTGGCACCCGACATCGAGGCCGACCTGTTGCGGAAGTACATCGCCTACGCCAAGCGCAACGTCTACCCGACGATGAGCGACGAGGCGAAAGACGCCATCGAGGAGTTCTACGTCGACCTGCGAGCGGAAGGGGCCGACGAGGACGCCCCCGTTCCGGTCACCGCCCGGAAACTGGAGGCGCTGGTTCGGCTCTCGGAGGCCTCCGCACGGGTCCGCCTCTCGGACACCGTCGACGAGGAGGACGCCGAGCGGGTCATCGACATCGTGCGTTCCTGTCTGGAGAACATCGGCGTAGACCCCGAAACCGGCGAGTTCGACGCCGACGTCATCGAAACGGGGACGAGCAAGAGCCAGCGCGACCGCATCAAGTCCATCCGGGAGCTCATCTCCGACGTGGAGGAGGAGTACGACGAGGGCGCGCCCATCGAGGAAGTGCTCGACCGGGCGGGCGAAATCGGAATGGACGCCGATAAAGCCGAAAGCGAAATCGAGAACCTCCGCCGGAAGGGCGAACTCTACGAACCCGTCCAGGGCCACCTGCGGACGACCTAGCGCCCCGGGAGTTATAGGCCCGGCCCGAGCAAACCCACCACCGTGGACCGCATCTCCGCGCTGCGCAACG
The DNA here is from genome assembly GCA_042219375.1 of Halolamina sp. Classification (GTDB taxonomy): domain Archaea; phylum Halobacteriota; class Halobacteria; order Halobacteriales; family Haloferacaceae; genus Halolamina. The sequence goes on from JBDGQC010000081.1 coordinate 6,133, forward strand.
TCGAGGAGGCGCTGCGGGCGTTCGAGGCCGGCGACGACGACCTGGCGACCACCCAGCGGCGGGTCCGGTCGGTGCTACAGAGCTACGCCACCGAGTTCGAGGACGAACAGCGCCGGGCTTACCGCGCACACGGCGAGGAGCCGGCTGACGGCGTCGTCGTCGTCGCCCCGGACGCCGAACGTGCCGAAAAGCGCATCAGAAGCCTCGCTGACGCCGAAAACGCCGCATTCGAGGTCGAGCCGCTCTGACCGGTTCTCAATCCTGAGAAGCCGAAAAGACTTTCATTGGGGGTGCTCTACCATGGCATAGAGAGGCACCGGCAGTGACAGAAACGTTGAAAGAGGAGACGCTGACGGATCGACTGGCGGGGGCCAACAGCACCCTGCTGCTTTCCTCGTCGTTCGCGGAAGCGACTGAGGAGACGTGTACCGACTTACTGCGGCCGGAAGCGGCCAGCAGGTCGAACGTACTGTGGGTGTCCTACACCAAGTCGCCGGACGAACAGCTACGCCGGTGGCAGTCCCACTCGGAGGACCGTCCGGCGAACATGGGGATGGTGAGCGTCGAGGACTCCACACGGTCGGTCGCCGGCGCGAGCGGCGGGGCCAGTTCGGACCTGATGGGCCCCGACCGGCCGGTCGAGACGGTGAGTAGCCCCAACGACCTGACGGGACTGGGTATCCGCATCACCGAGTTCCTCACCGACTGGGAGGAGAACGACAACCACACCGTCGTCTGTTTCGACTCCCTGACGGCGCTGTTGCAGTACGTAGAACTGGAGACGGCGTACGAGTTCCTCCACATCATCACCGGCCGGATGGCCGCCGTCGACGCGTTCGCCCACTTCCACATGGACCCGGACGCCCACCAGGAGCAGACCGTCGAGGGCATCATGACGCTGATGGACGCGGTCGTGGAGATCGACGACGACGACCGGTGGATCCGCTCTCGGAACTTTTAATTTTCCAACCGAGTAGCAGCAACTAATGCTGCTGCTGGTCACGTACTCCCGGGAGGCACGAAACAGCCTCCGGAACACCTGTCGGAGCCACGAGTCCGCGACAGTCCGACGGTTCGGCCGTGCCGCACTACTCGCGGAGACCGAACTCGGCGCCTTCCTCGCCCTCCGTCTCCGCGAGAAACACGGCGGCGACGTGCAGATAGAACGGACCCGCCCGCTGAACGAGTTCGAGGAGGTGCCCGAGGCCGTCCGGGAGGCCGCCGATGCATACGAGGCCCGCGAAAGTCCCAGCACCCCTTACACGAAGTTCGTCGTCGGCACCGACCACCCCTCGCCGACGGCGATGCGCGGGGAAGACCTCTGAGATGCGTATCGTTCAGATGGGCGGAGCCGACCGAACGGAAACGGGCGAGGCTATCGACCTCAGCGACGCCGACATCGGCCTCCCGACGCTCCGTGATGCGGTACGGGGCGAAACGGACGCCTCCCTCGCCGTCGAGTGCCCATCGCCCTCAGGGTGGTGGGAGTCGCTCGCGGTTCCAACCGACGGGACGGCGTCGCTCGACCGACTCGTCGCCGCCGCGCGCTCTCGCGGGATACGTGTCCCCGAGGAGCGGGCGCTGGCGACGGCCCAGCGAAAACTCGCCGACCTCTCAGCCGAGCGCGTCGACCCTGCGGAGACCCGGAAACGGCTCGCGGCCGCGGGCGCGGAAGTGGAGCAACTGCGCGAGCAGGTCGCCACGGCACGGGGCCGCCTGAACGCCCGCCGCGAAGTCGACGCCGACACAGACGCCGCCGAGGCAGCGCTCGCGGACGCGGCGACGCGGCTCTCGGAAGCCGAAACCGAACGGCTGGCGGCCGAGCAAGCCCACGAGGCCGCCGAGCGCCGGGCACGCCGTGCGCGGTCGGTTCGCGAACGCCGCCTCCGACTGCAGGACCGCGTGGCGAACCGTCGCCGGGACGCCCGCCGCGCGCTGGTGTGCGAAATCGCCGACGCCTTCGAGAACGCGGTCGAAGCCGTCCCCGGGGAAGCGGCGCTCTCGACGGCCCCGCTCGAAATCGAGGGTGACGACGTGACGGCCGCGTTCGCGGCGGTTCGCGTCGCCGACATACGGGCCCCGGTTGTGGACGCGACCGGGCGGTTCGACTCCGCGAAGGCCGCCGCCGACGTTCTCGACGCCGCGGTCATCCGCTGCTGAGGGAGTCTATCGCGACGCCGACCTTATCCCGGATTGCGCGCCAACCCCGCCGATGGAACTCGATTGGACCATCGACACCGTCGGTGGCGTCACCCTCGTCCGGGTTCGCCTGGGGAACGAACGGTCGGTCGAGCGACGGGTTCGGCTCCGGAACCGCCTCGATGGCCCCGTGCTCCCGCCGCGGCGGGAGAAAGAACCGGAAGCCGGCTGGGACCGCGAGGGTGTCACGACGGTCGTTCCGGCCGCGGAGGCGGTCGCGCTGGGGTACGCTTGTCCCGCACCTCCTGCGGAGCCGCCGGTCGAAACCGTCGATATCGGCTCCCCGAGCGAGGCGGAACCCGAAGACCCAGCCGCGGGTGAGGCGATACGCCGCCTCGGCGACGCACGTCCGCCACGGGCCGTACTCGGCGGCGAGGTGAGCCCGGATGATGGGAGTGGAGAGGCGGCGTCTACCCTCCCCACAGAAAACGCCGGGGCCGATACTGTGAACCCGGCCGGCGGAGGGGAGGAGACGGGCCGAAAGCTCCCATCGGAAGCCGCTGCGCTGCTCGACCCGTATCGACGGCGGGTCGAAACGCTGGAAGCGCTCGGCGTCGCGTCGGTTCCGGAAGCGACTGAGATTCTCGACGCGAGCAGCGGGGTCGACGGAATCGAACAGACCGGAGCCCGGCTCACCGACGACGCTGCAGAGTTAGAGACACTCGCCGCCGAGGCAGCCGCCCTCGCGGCCCGGGCGCGGGCTGTGACGCCGCCGACTGACGCCCTCAGGAGGCTCTCGTGAGACTGGCTGTCGTGAGCGGCAAAGGCGGCGTCGGCAAGTCCACCGTCGCGTACAATGTCGCGGCGGCGCTCTCGGCAGTCGTCGTGGACGGCGACCTCGGGATGGCGAACCTCCCGGCAGGCCGCGGGCCGACTCTCCACGACGTGTTGGCCGGAAGAGCCAGCCCCCGAGAGGCGATTCAGGCCGGCCCAGTCGACATCCTCCCCTGTGGCCGCTCGCTGGCCGGCGCGCGCGCCGCAGACCTGAACCGACTTGGCGACGCGCTCGACGCGGTGGAGCGCGAGCACGGAACCGTCGTCGTCGATTGCCCGGCCGGGATGCGGGCAGACGTCGGAGTGCCGCTGACGCTCGCCGACGCCGCGGTAGTGGTCGCCGCCCCAGAACCGTTCGCGCTCGCGGACGCACTACGCACCCGTGAACTCGCGCGGGAACTCGGGACGGGCGTGGCCGCCGTCGTACTGAACCGCGTCGTGGACGGCGACGCCGTCGGCGCACGGTCGGCCGACGGTAACGGCGCGCCGACAGTACGGAGCGCGCTCGGCGCACCCGTGGAGACGGTCCCAGCGGACCCGCGGGTGGGCCGGTCGGTCGTGGAAGAACGGCCGGTGGTAGACGCTGCGCCCGGGAGCGAGGCCGGGCGGGCGTTCGAGACGTTGGCGGGTCGAGTCGACCGCGCCTGAGCAGGAACGGCCGAAAACGCGGCGCCGTTACTTTTCGAGTGTCTGGTAGGTCGTCCGAACAGTCACGGCGGTCACGTCGGCGACGTCGGCCGCCGCAGCCTGCGTGATATCCTCGTTCTCCCGGCGGGCCGCGAGGTAGAGCGCGCCCGCGGCGACGCCCGACGGGTTCCGGCCGTTGGCGTGGCCTTCCTCCACGGCCCGTGTGGCGAGTTCGCGGGCGCGCCGGCGGGTCGCCTGTCCGAGGCCGAGTTCGCTGGCGAACCGGGCGATGAACTCCGTCGGGTCCGCGGCGGCGACGGGCAGGCCGAGTTCGCGGTTCAACGCGTCGTAGGCCGCGCGGTGCTCCCCGGGCGTCGCTTTCGCCACGTCGAGAATCTCGCTACTCGTTCGCGAGACGCCCGCGACGCGGCAGGCGGCGTAGACGGCGGCGCTGGCGAACCCCTCGATAGAGCGCCCGCGTAGCAGGTCCTCCTCCTGGGCCGACCGGAACAGCGAACACGACTGGTCGCGGATGCGGTCCGGCAGCGAGAGCGCGCCCATCAGGCGCCGGATTTCGGTAAAGCCGTACACCTGGTTGCGCTCGCGTTTCGACCGAATCTGTGTCCGGCGGTGCTGGCGGCGCAGCCGTGCCCACTTCCGCCCTTTCCCGCGTCCGGTCCGCCCGATTTCCGTCGAGAGCCCACGGTCGTGCCGGGAGCGGGTCAGCGGCGCGCCGCAGCGCGCGGGGTTGGTGTCCTCGTCCGCGAAGGAGCGCCACTCCGGCCCGCGGTCCAGCCGGTCGGTCGAGACGACCAGGCCACAGCCGTCACACACCGTCTCGTCGCCCTCGCTGGTCAGTCGCCCGTCGCATTCCGGACAGCCCGGTGAGCGTGCCTTGCTCATACTCGGAACTCGGTCCCGATGCCATACATAAACCCCGGTGGTTCCGCCGGGTTCGGGCCCGACTCCGTCCGGCGAACGTACCGGTTATCGGTAGGCTATCGAACCGCCCCGGCGGGAGAAAGTTCAACCGAAGAAAGAACTAAATGAATGGGCGCAGCAACCGGAGCCATGACCCTCTCAGAGATCGCGGCCGGCATCGAAGTGACCGCCGAGCAGGAGTGCCGCGACGTGGCCGCCGTGGACGAGACGGGGACGGGCCTGCTCGACCGCCTCCGCCCGCACGCGGACCGGCTCCCGTGCACTCCCGAGGCCGCGGCGACGGTAGTGGAAACCCACGCCGCGGGCACGAGCGTCGGCGAGAGCGCGCGCGAGGCGGGCATCGCGCCGGTGACCGCCGCGAAGGCGCTGCACCGCTGTGGCGTCTCGGGCGTAACGCCGCTGTCGCCGATGGCGCGGCAGGTGGTTCGGGACTGGGTCGCGGGCGACCTTCTTCGCTCGGAGGCCGTCGAACTCGCCGGCGTGAGCGAGGCGGAGTTCGCGCTCGGCGCGTACATCGAAACCCACGAGCCTGCGCCCGAACTGGTGACGGCCGTCGCCGACCTCGGGAGCCGGACGGAAGAAGAGCCGCTCGCGGATGCAGTCGGGAGCGCCGACGAGTTCTTCTAAGGGCAGTTCGGGCCGTCTCGCGAGTCCGGGTCAGTTCGACCGGATCGAAGGGAGCTGGTCGACCAACCCCTCGTCTGCAACCGGGAGGTCAATCCGTTCGTCGACGGCTGCGGCCGCGAGTCGTTCCATCGCCTCGACCCCGGCCTCGGTCTGTAGCGCGGTCGCCGGGGCTCCTGGCAGCGACGGAATCACGGCGTCAACGTCGTCTTCCGGGACGTCCCGATTCCCCGCGCTATCCACAGCGACGACTGCGTCGGCAGCCGTTCCCACGTCCTGAAGCCGGCCGCGAGTCACCTGGGTTGCGTCGAGACCGCGGCTCGTCGCGGGCGCGACGATAGCCACCCGCTCTGCGGTCGTAACCGCCGCAACTGCGGGGTTCGACCCCAGCGGTGGCGTGTCGACCAGGACGCAGTCGAACGCCGCGGCGGCCGCCTCGATTCGCCGTTCCAGTTCCTGTGCCGCCTCGGGACCTTTCGCACGGGCGAGACGCTCGAACGGGGCACGCGCGGGGCAACACGCGACCCGCCCGGTGTCACCGAGTTCTGCCCCGTCGATGGCGGCGAACTGTCCGGAGTTCTCGGCCGGGTCGAACTCGATCGTGCCCGCCGAGAGCGGTCGGTCGGCCTCGTCGGTCACCAGCGCCGTCATGTCGGGGTCGAGACGACCGGGGAGATGGCGGGCCAGCCCTTGCGTGTCGTAGGCGGCGTCCAGTACGGCCACGTCGTGGCCACCGGCGGCCAGCGCGGTCGCGAGTTCGAGAGCGCTACGCGTCGTGCCCGCACCGCCGGCCGCGCCGACGAGCGCCGCAGTCGTGGCATGCATGGAGTTCTTTTCATTCGTTATCGTTCAAAAATACTGCGACTCGGCCGGTCGGAAGCGTGGGGGTACGAGCCCGGTTAGTCGCCCCGGATGGCCGCGGCGATATCGTCCAGTTCGACTTCGGAAGGCTCCTCGCTGGCCGGGGCGATGGCGTGGAACGGGCCGCCACCGTCACCCTCGAACCGTGGGACAAGGTGGACGTGCGTGTGGGGGACTTCCTGACCGGCGGCCTCGCCGTCGTTGATACCGACCGAGACGGCGTCGGCGTCGACCGCCGCCTCGACCTGCGGGACGAGGTCGTGGACCGCGCCGAACAGGTCGGCCGACTCGTCACCCGGTATCCCGTCGAGTCGGCTGTAGTGCTGTCTCGGGACGACGAGCGTGTGCCCCGGCGCCAGCGGGTTGGCGTCGAGGAAGGCGACGGCGTGGTCGGTTCGGTGGACGATGCGCCCCGGAATGTCGCCGGAAACGATGCGACAGAAGATACAGTCCTCGCTCATGCGCCGGGCGTTAGGGTCGGGACGGCATGAAGCTACGGGCTCCGCAACTGGTCGTCGGCGACCGCCTCATCCAGCACCGCCGACAGCTCCTCACGGTAGCTCCGCAGGTCCTGGTCCAACCGGGAGAGCCAGACATCCCTGTAGGACGGATGCAGCACCGGGACCAGCGTCACATCCAGGGAAGACAGCCATCGCGACTCCAGCACGCTGTCGATGAACCCCTCGACGCGCTCGTTCTCGAACGCGAGCATCGACGCTGTCGCGTGCTTTCCGGTGGCGACGACCGCCGCCGGGGCGACGGCGTCGAGTTCGGTTCGGAGGTGTGCCCGGCAGTTCTCCCGTTCGGTGGCGGTCGGCTCCCGGTTCGTTGTCGGGTCCTCGGGGTCGGCGGGAAAGCATTTCACCGCGTTGGTGTAGAAGCTGTCCGGGTAGCCCGCCGCGGCCATCGTCTCGCGGATGCGCCGGCCCGAGTGTTCGGCGGTGTAGGCCAGCCCGGTCCAGTTGCCGCCGCGCCAGTCCTCGGCGTCCGGCGACCCGGCGCCGGGTGCCTCGCCCACGACGAACACGTCGGCGTCCGGGGGGCCGTTCCCCCACGCGATGCGGTTCCGACAGTCCGCGAGCGCCGGGCAGCGCTCACAGCCGGGTTCGACCGGCAGCGCGGCGTCGGGGACCGGAAAGGCGGGCTCCTCGGCCCCCATCAGAACAGGTCTGCCAGCAGCGGCGCGACGGAGGTGGCCGACACGTCCCGCTCCAGCGTGTCCGTCCCCCAGATGCCCGCGAGGCCGGCGGATTCGAGTTTCGTGCGGGCGTTCCCGACCAGCAGCGGGTGGATACAGACCACGTACGCACGGTTCACGTCCCGGCCGTGCAGCGCCTCGATTGATTCGCTCATCGTCGCCCCGGTGGCGACGATGTCGTCCACGAGCACCACGTCCCGGCCGGACACGTCCGCGTTCCCGGGGTGGATTGTCACCGAGCCGGAGTCGTAGTCACGCTCCTTCTCGAAGTAGTCGGCTGCCCCCCGGCCGTAGGCGTCGCGGGCGCGCTCGGCGATGCCGACGGCGCCCTCGTCGGGCGCGACGAACACGGGGTCGTCCAGCCCGTCGGGAAGCGGTTCGGCCAGTCGCGGGGCGGCGTTGACGAGGTCGCAGGGCACGTCGAAAAACGCCGTAATGTCGGGCTCGTGGGGCGAGACGAGCACCACCCGGTCGGTCCCGGTCGAAACCGCCCGAGCGACGGCGCGGGCCGACACCGGCTGGCCGGGTTTGAACGCCTCGTCCTGTCGGGCGTATCCCATGTAGGGGATGACCGTCGTCACGCGGTCGGCACCGGCCTCGCGGGCGGCGTCCTGCAACTGGAGGAGTTCGAGGTGGGCGTCGCTGGAAACCGTCGAGCAGACGACGACGGCCTCCTCGCCGGCGAGCGCCGCCTCGTTGCCGTCCGCCAGCGACGCGACGGCCGTACAGAGTTCGCCGTCGGGGAACCGGTCGTAGCTCACGCGGGCCAGCCGGTGGTCGGTCGCCGCCGCCAGGCGAGCCGAGAGCGACTGGGAGTGCGACCCCGGGAGTATCATGGGAGAGCCTCGCGCCCCCGCCGGTAAACACGTTTCCGTTGCCGGTGGCTGGCAACCGGCCGGATATACGTTTCCGTTGCCGGTGACGGACAACCGGCCGGATATACGTTTCCGTTGCCGGTGACGGACAACCGGCCGGTACACCTCTCCGTTGCCGGCGGAGAGAGAGCACGGTCGACAGCCAGTCACGCCTTCCGCGGCGTCGCAATCGCCCGCACGCCCGTCACGCCCAGCGCGCGCGAGCGCCAGCCGTCGCCGACATCGACGAGCAGCGAACCCGATTCGGTCGCCACGACCACCCCATCGGCGGTGTGGGCCACGTCGGCCGGCCTCCGCTCGGACGGGAACGCCGCTTCCACCCACTCCCGCCCATCACGACGGTAGAGGGCGCCTGCAGCATCGACGGCGTGGGCATGCTGGCCGTCACGAGCGACGGTCTCGTGTGCAGTCTCGCGGGCGACCATCCACCCGTTGCCGAGTTCGTAGAGTCCAGTTCCCGTCGCGGCGAGGGGGACGCCGCGGGCCGCCACGTCCCGGGCATCGTCGAGCCCTGCGGCGTCGAGGGCGCCGTCCAGAATCCGATACACGCCGTCCGCCGCGGCGACCAGCGAGCCGTCAATCGCCCGCACCGCCGCGACGGTGCCGAGGTCCGTCCAGTCCCCGGCGGTCGGCTTCCCCTCGTTCAGCGCGTCGAGCAGGAGTCGCGCGACGCGGCCGTCCGCGTCAGCCGCGAGGAGCGCCCCGGAGCCGCCATCGCTCCGGTCAGCGGCGAACGAGACGGCGACGGCGGCGCCGAACCCCGTCTCCTGAAGCTCCGCCGCCCCGCCGCCGACCAGCGTCGCCTCGTCCGTCGCGAGCGCGAGCAGGCCGTCGTCGCCGAGAGCGACATCGCGGGCGGTACAGCGCAGAGCCAGCGAGAACTCCCCGACGGCATCGTCTGAAACCTTCGCCCGCACCAGTCCCTGCTCGGCCGCGACGTAGACGGGTGTGGGGTCGCCCTGCTCGGCATAGACGCGCTTCTCCGAGAGCGTTGACATGGATAGGTCTGGGGAGGGCCGCGGGAAAAATCGCCCTCTACGCGCCGCCGAGGTCCGCGACCAGTTCCGCGAGCGTCTCCAGGTCGTACTGGCCGGGCGCCGTCGCGTCCGCGGCCCGCACCGGCGCGTAGCCGATACGGGAGCCGTAGACGGGTGCGACCGCGCGGGTGTGTCGGCCGGCGTCGCCCATCGCCATCGTCGCCACCCGCTCACCCGTCGCCGCGGTGGCGTGGGTCGCCGACAGCAGGGCCAGCGCGTCCGTCCGGCTCTCGGCGGTCACCGCGAGTTTCCCGACATCCCCGGCCGTCGACGCCGCGGTCAGCAGCGAGGCCATCGTGCGCTCGGAGGGGGTGCCCGTGAAGTCGTGGACCGAAACGACGGTTTCGACGCCCAGCGCGTCGGCCTCCGAAACCACGGTATCGGCCGCGGCGCCGAGGTCGCCACCGCGCCGGAGCACCGCGAGTTCGACATCGACGGCGGCAACCATCTCGTTGCCCACGGCGGCCGCCAGCGCCTCCAGTCGTTTCTCGCCGCCTTCGGCGTCGCCGCCCTCCCACGCCGGACGGTTGGTCACCAGCAGCGGCAGGTCGCCGTCGTAGGCCGCGAGCTGTGCGAGCGGGTCGCTCGCCATGTCCATGCGGAACTCCACGAGGTCGGCGACGCCGCGGGCCGCCGGTTCGTCGGCGAGGTCTGCGGTTGCGGCGACGAGGGTGAACGAATCGAACATACGGGGAGATGGAGGGCAGGGGTGAAACGCGTTCGGGACGGCGGTCGGGAGCTATTTCCCGGCCTGGCTCCCACGCCCGGTAATGCGACTCGTCTCACTTGCCCCGAGCGCGACGGCCACGCTCGCGGCGATGGGCGCCGGCGATGGGCTGGTCGGCGTTACGTTCCATTGTGACCTCGGCGCTCTCGACACGCGAACCGAGCCGGACCGCGTCGGCGGCTGGCTCAACCCGGACTACGGCCGCGTAACGGCGCTCGACCCCGACCTCGTACTGACCAGCGACCCGCTCCAGCGCGAACTCCGCGACGACCTCGACACCCGAGGGCTGGACGTGTTCCACCGCGAACCGAGCACGCTCGCGGAGGCCGTCGAGGGGTTCGCCGCGTTGGGTGAGGCGGTCGGCGCGCCCGAGGCGGGTGCCGAGTTGGCATCGGCGTCCAGAGCACGGCTCGCGCGGGTTCGTGACGCCGTCTCGGACGAGCCCCGCCCGACCGTCTACTGCGAGGAGTGGTCGGACCCGCCGATGGTGGCCGGCAACTGGGTTCCCGAGGCCGTCGAGGCCGCCGGCGGCGACTACCCGTTCGTGGAGCCCGGCGAGCGCTCCCGCGAGGTGGCCCGCGAGGAGGTCGCGGCAGCCGACCCGGAGTACGTGATTCTCCATCTCTGCGGACACGGACAGACCGTCGACCCAGACCGGTTCCGCGACCGCGGCTGGGCGCCCGACGCCGAGGTACACGTCATCGACGACTCGGCCCTGAATCAGCCGAGCCCGCGGCTACTGGACGGGGTAGAACGGCTCGCGCGGTTGTTCCACGGGGACGTGGCGCCGCCTCGCGACGACACGGCGACCCGGCACGACGCCGAACCATCGGCGGAGTGAGCCGCCACCGCAACGCCCACGTAGCCCACCACCCAACCGCGGGGCAATGCGAATCGCCGTCGGCAGCGGAAACCCGGTGAAGCGTCGCGCGGTCGAATCAGCCGTCGAATCCACGTTCGCGGACCCGACCGTGGAGGCCGTCTCGGTGGCCTCCGGCGTCTCCGAACAGCCACGCGGCCAGCAAGAAACCATCACGGGCGCGGGCAACCGCGCGGCGAACGCGCTCGCGGCCGGCGACTACGACATCGGCGTCGGCCTGGAGGGCGGCGTCGCCGAGTTCCCGGGGTCCGACGGCCTGTTTCTCATCATGTGGGGCGCCGTGACTGACGGCGAGCGGACCGGCCGCGGCGCCGGGCCCTCGTTCCGCCTCCCCGACGCAATCAGCGAGCGCGTCGACGCCGGCGAGGAGTTGGGGCCGGTAATGGACGACGTGCTCGGCGAGGACGACGTGGCGCAGCGACAGGGCGCCGCGGGCGCGCTCTCGGCCGGCGTGGTCGACCGCGACGAGGCGCTCGCAGCCGCGGTTGCGGCGGCGATGGGGCCGTTCGTGACCGAGCACTACTGAGTTGTGGGTAGGTCTTTCTGCTGGGTTCTGTGGTGACGGGGAGAGGGTCAGCAATACTGTGAACGCCCCTGTTCCGCTTGGCTCGCGCGGTATGCTTCAGAATGGATTCTTTCAGCCGGATTCACTAGGACAGCACCACCGTGAAAGCCCCCAACAGTACCGCACCGCCACATCCTCCCCAGCCGACGCCGCCTCGCATTGTGTTCGCCACGAGGGCTCGCCGGCATTGGCGACGTCCCTCGCGCGAGCTGAGGCAGCCAACGGAGCGGCTGCCCGCGCACGCCGGTGCTGCGGGTGGCGCGAAGCGGACGCGGCCTGGTGCCGCGTCTCAGCGCGAGGGATGAGCGACCGAAGAGAGCGAGTCGGTTGGGGAGGTCGAGGCGGGTGGAGAGGGTGGGACTGAAAGGGGCTGTTCCGCTCGGGGAAGCACGGGGACGTAAGCACCGAAGGAGCGGAGCGACTGAGGCGCGCAACCCGAGCGGAACAGGGGCTTTCAGGGTGGTCTGGTGAACCACGCCGCAGTAGCAGAAAACACCCGGACAACTACTCGCAGACTCCCGAATGTCCTCCAATTACGCCGATTCAACCGGCTCCTCGATCCCGTCCTCCTCCACGTCCTCCGTTTCCTCGACGGCGGTGGTCAGCGAGACGTTGAGCGCGAGCATTGAGACGACGCCACCGAGGACGGTGACGGCGTTCTTGACCGCGTGGTCCACGATGGCCGCGCCCAGCGCCACAGAGGAGGAGAGCGGCGTCAACCCGACCACGAGCAGCGTGAACGCCGCCTCGTAGAGGCCGACGCCGCCGGGGGTGAGCGGGAGCACCTTCGCGAGGTTCCCCACCGAGACGGCGAAGAAACAGACCGAGACCAGCGTGGCGGGCGCGAGGCCGGGCGAAAAGGCCGCGAGCACGAGTGCCGCCGTCGCCACGTCCAGCGTCCAGATGAACAGGCTGGTCGCGCCCACGCGGCTGAACGCCGCGGGGTCGCCACCCACCTTCTGGACGTCGCCGACGAACCGCTCCAGCACGCCGGCGACGAAGTCGGCGTAGGAGTCCGAGGAGAGGCTGGTGACGACCCCCCGCACGCGGTTGCGCTCCGAGCGTGCCGAGAGCACGATGCCCGCGACGGCGGCGATGGCGACGGCGCCGACGAACATGGCGACGAAGACGGCGATACGGCCGCTCTCGGGCGCGCCCGTCACGCTCTCGACCACCTGCGCGAGTTGGCCCGTCGCGGCGTAGCCCAGCAGCACGGCGCCCGCAAGCGCGGTGATAGTCAGCAGGTCAAACACCCGCTCGGCCGCCAGCGACGCGAAACCGGAGGGGTAGGGGATGCCGCGTCTGGCCTTCACGACGTACGCCCGGACGGCGTCGCCCGCCCGCGCGGGAAAGACGAGGTTGCCCGTCTGAGAGATGAACACCGCGCCGGTGAGAAAGCCGATCCGTTCGGTGAAGCCGAGTTCCGCCAGGATGTCCCGGTAGCGCATCCCCCGAACCGGCCAGGAGAGGAGATACACCAGCGTCGCGGCGCCGACGAGTACGGGGTCGGCGTCGCCGATGCGGGCCGCCACCGCCGAGAAGTCGAGATACTGTGTCGAGAGCGCCAGCGCCAGCAGGACCAGCAGCATGCTGGCGGCGAGGCTGGTTCTGCGGGTGATGCGCGGCTGGACCGACAGCTGCCACCAGGTGCGGAGAATCTGACTCCCCATGCCGAACACGTCCCGGACGAGGTCCACCTTCGAGTCGCCTTTCGGCTCCCAGTCCACGGGGAACTCCCGCACGCGGAACCCCGCACGCTGGGCGCGCACGAGGAGTTCGGTGTCCCAGAACCAATGGCGGTCCTCCACGTCCTCGTGAACCGCCTCGAACGCCTCCCGGGAGACGGCTTTGAACCCACACTGGTGGTCACGGATGCCGGTACGGAGGAACAGCCGAACCGCGCCGTTGTACCCCTTCGAGGGAACACCCCGCTTGGCAGGTCGGTCGGCGACGTTGCCGGGCATCCAGCGCGACCCGGTCGCCACGTCCGCGTCGCCCGACCGCACCGAGTTGACCAGTTCCTCCAGATGCTTCATGTCGGTCGCGAGGTCGGTGTCGAAGTAGACCAGCGTCTCCCCGCGGGCGGCGGCGAACGCGCGTTCGAGTGCGCCGCCGCGGCCGAGCCGCTGGTCGCTGTGGAAATGCCGGACAGCGGGGAGTTCGTCGGCCAACCGCTCGGCGATTTCGGGCGTGCGGTCCTCGCAGCCGTCCTCGGCGACGATGACCTCGTAGCTCCCAGCGGGGAGGAACGAGCCGAGCGTCGAGAGCGTCATCCGCACCGTCTCCTCGATGGTTTCTGCCTCGTTATAGGCCGGGAGGACGACGCTGACCTCGACGCCGTCCGCGCCGTGGTCCACCCCCGCGTCGGTATCCGTCCCGGCACCGCCGTCGGCGACTGTTTCCCCCGCCCGCGTACCGCCCGCAGCGCTCCCGTCGGCGGGGCCGTTCATGCTTGACTCTGAGCCGGGGCGGCCGTAAGTAGCTTCTGAACGGGGGCGAACTGAGGTATCACACGACGCCGGCGTTCCGAATCCCGGCGGCGCGTTAGCCCACCGTACCGTAACGGGGGAGCAGGCGGGTCGTTTCCGACCCGGAGAGGGAGGAAAACTGCCCGACAGCGACGGTGTTAACCACTCGTACCAAACGCCTCAAGGGAACCCGCCGCGTCATGCGAACCATGAGCACGGAAGGCGTCGCGGCAGGGGGACACGCACCACCCGACCTCTCGGAGAAACAACGCCGCATCCTCGCGTATCTGCGGGAGGCCGCGAGCGCGAACACCTACTTCAAATCCCGGCTCGTCGCCGAGGACCTCGACATGACGGCCAAGGAGGTCGGCGCGAACATGCGGGCGCTGCTGTCGGCCGACCACGGCCTCGATATCGAGAAGTGGGGTTACTCCTCGGGGACGACGTGGAAGGTGACCCGGACGGAGTAGCGGGCCGTTCACAGCCGACTCGTACAGTTCCCACAGAACTGGTAGCCGGGGTCGTTCTCGGCGCCGCAGTTCCGACACCGGGTCACCTCCGAGGGCGCCGCACCCGCCTGCTCCCAGTCGTCGTAGGCGTCCTCGCCCCACACGTCCCCCGGCGCGCGCTCCGGTGCCTCGTCCACCTCCATGTTGCGCATCAGGAACAGCAACAGCGGTATCTGGAGGAGGATGGGGACCAGCACGAGCAGCCAGAGCACCGGGCCGCCCAGCATACCCGCGAGTTGGGTGTGTGAGAACTTAGCAGTTCGGAGGTATCAGCCATCCAAGAAGAGCGGTCAGGGCTCGTAGCGCAGCAGGTCATCGGCCTCGGCCGCGAACGCGGCGGCCTCGGCGTCGAAGGAGTCGGCGTAGCGCACGACCAGCGTGATGAGCGTCTCCGGGCGTTCGAGGCTGTAGCCGTCCTCGCGGGACAGCAGCCCCGCGGATTCCAGGCGGGCGGCGTGGTTGCTCACCGTCGCTCTGGAGACCGAAAGCGCGTCGGCCAGCGCGGCGCCCGTCGCGTCCGGTTCCCGCAACAGTTCGAGTATCATGCCGCGCGGGGTCTCCCGGCGGAGGTAGCCAAGCGCCACCTGCTCGAACGCGGAGAAGCGGTCGGCGGGGTAGAAGCGGCGGTAGTCGCCGTCGCGCCGCGAGTCGACGACGCCGTCGGAAACCAGGCGCTCGACGTGGTGCTGGGTTTCGCCGGTGCCCATGCTCAGGTCGTCCCGGAGCTTCGAGAAGTGGGCACCGGGCGTGCCCGCGAGGTAGCCGACGATGGCGTCGCGGGCGTCGGAGCTATCGGCGTCCGCATCGCGGCCGCCGAGGCGGGCGAAGGGGGCCGCCGCACCCGCTGCAGCGAACCGCTTCAGCGTCGCCCGCTTGCTCTCGTCGACATCGCAGGAAGGCGGAGCCTTCCTGCTGGCAGACGAGCTTCGCTCGTCCGCGCCGTCGGTCATAGCTTTCCCTCCGCCCTTCCCGAACAAAGGGGTTTCGACGGGGACCGCGGCGGTCGGAACCGCTCCCTGACGGCCCCGCGGACCACCCAAAACGGCTTTCCGCGCCCGCGCCCGACCAGAGACCAGATGAGCGACTCCGCGACCGACGACGAGGAGGGTGAGTGGCAGTTCGGCCTCGAGGACGTGACCGAGGGCGGACAGAAGCGCCCAGCCCCGCCGCCCATCGAACCGGGCTCGCCCTCGCTCGAAGGAACGGTTTTCATCCTGCTCGGCGTCGCGCTCACGCTTTACGTCCTGTTCGGGGTCTGACGGGGGCGTGCCGCCGTGGCCAACGTTGATAGGCCGGCGGCCATAGTTCCCGTACGATGTTGCTCCAGTTCGACCTGTTCGGCCCGCAGACGCTCCCCCTGCTGCTCGTCGTCGCAGGGTTAGGCCTCTCCATCGCGGAGGCGCTGGCGCCGGGCGCGCACTTCATCGTCATCGGCGTGGCGCTGCTCGCGGCCGGACTGGTCGGCCTCCTGGCCAGCCCGCTGGCCTCCCCGTTCGTGCTCGCGGTCCTCGTGCTCGTGTTCGGCGCCCTCACGCTCTATGGCTACCGGGAGATAGACCTTTACGGCGGGAAGGGCCAGGCACAGACCAGCGGGCTGGACGACCTGAAAGGGAAGACCGCCCGCGTCACCGAACGGGTCAGCCCCAGCGGCGGGCAGGTGAAAGTCGACGGCGGCGGCTTCAACCCGTACTACTCCGCCCGGACGTTCGACGGCGAAATCCCCGAGGGCGAGGAGGTGCTCGTCGTTGACCCCGGCGGCGGCAACGTCGTCACCGTCGAATCGCTGGGCGCCATCGAGGGCGATATAGACCGAGAACTCGAACGCGGCCGCACTGGGGACGCCGCACGCGTCGCCGAGGAGGAATCGGACGCAGCGGATGGGACTGGCGTGGAGGACACCCCGGACGGTGCAGACAAAGCGGTGGATGCCGAGAGGGAAGCGGACACCGAGCGGGAGCGCGAACGCAACTAACAACACGGTAACTGTTTCAGCGGGACGGCGACAGGCTCGGTTCGCGGGGAACTCTTAAGGCGCCGACACACAAACCGCCAGCCATGGTCATCGCACCCCTTCAGTTGGGCACTATCAGCGGCATCGTCGGGCTCCTGTTCCTGCTCGTCGTTGTCGTCGCCGTCTGGCAGGCCGTCGAAATCGTCGACGCCACCGAGAAGAAGGCGTTGACCGTCTTCGGCGAGTACCGGCAACTGCTCGAACCGGGTATCAACTTCATCCCGCCGTTCGTCTCCCAAACGCATCCCTTCGACATGCGGACCCAGACCCTCGACGTGCCGCGACAGGAGGCCATCACCCGGGACAACTCCCCGGTCACCGCAGACGCGGTGGTGTACATCAAGGTGATGGACGCACGGAAGGCGTATCTCGAGGTCGAGGACTACAAGACCGCCGTCTCCAACCTCGCCCAGACCACGCTGCGTGCGGTGCTTGGCGACATGGAACTGGACGACACGCTGAACAAGCGCCAGGAAATCAACGCGCGCATCCGTACGGAACTGGACGAACCCACCGACGAGTGGGGTATCCGCGTCGAATCCGTCGAGGTGCGGGAGGTCAACCCCTCGAAGGACGTCCAGCAGGCGATGGAGCAGCAGACCTCCGCCGAGCGCCGCCGCCGCGCCATGATTCTCGAGGCCCAGGGGGAGCGCCGCTCCGCCGTCGAGGAGGCCGAAGGGGAGAAGCAGTCCAACATCATCCGCGCCCAGGGGGAGAAGCAGTCCCAGATTCTGGAAGCACAGGGTGACGCCATCTCCACCGTCCTCCGGGCGAAATCTGCCGAGTCGATGGGCGAGCGCGCCATCATCGACAAGGGGATGGAGACGCTGGAGAACATCGGACAGGGCGACTCCGCGACGTTCATCCTGCCCCAGGAGCTCACCTCGCTGGTCGGCCGCTACGGCGAGCACCTGACCGGCAGCGACGTGAAAGCCAAAGAAAGCCTCGGGTCGCTGGACTTCGACGAGGAAACCCGCGAGATGCTGGGCCTCGACGACATCGAGGATATCCTCGGCCAGATCGACGAGGCGGCCGAACTCGACACCGCGGCGATGGAAGAGCAGGCCGAGAAGGTCATGTCCGGCGAGGCCGACCCCGACATCAAGGCCGCCGAGGAGGTCGTCTCCGAAACGAGCGGGGAGGACCTCGACATGGAGACCGAGTCCGAGGGATGACTGCTTAAGTAGCTCCTCGCGCAACCCGGTTCCGTGACCCGGAGCGAGACGGCGGCGGCGCTCGCGCTTCCGGCCGCCGTCGTCGCCGCCGTGTCGCTGCTCGGGCTGATGTTCGTCTACCCAGTCGCCACCGTCCTGGTCGAGGCGACGCGAGCGGGGCTGGCTCCGTTTCTCGCGCTGTTCACCGACCCGTTCTACTTCGGCGTGTTCGCGCAGGCTATCGACCAGCCGTCGGTGCTCTGGACCGCCTTCCCCGACTACGAACTCGGGCTGTTCGGCTTCACGGCCTACCAGGCGGTGCTCTCGACGCTCGCCAGC
Source organism: Halolamina sp. (assembly GCA_042219375.1). GTDB lineage: Archaea > Halobacteriota > Halobacteria > Halobacteriales > Haloferacaceae > Halolamina. The sequence goes on from JBDGQC010000081.1 coordinate 23,923, forward strand.
GTCGCGCTCGGCCTTCCGGGCGCCTACCTGCTCGCGCGCTTCGAGTTCCCCGGCCGGAAGACGGTCCGCTCGCTCACCGCGCTACCGTTCGTGATGCCCTCGATAATGGTCGCCACGGGGTTCATCGCCACGTTCGGCCGCAACGGCACGGTCAATCGCCTGCTGACGGCGGTCGGGCTGCCGCCCGTGGAGCTGCTTTTCACCCTCGAAATCATCATCATCGCCCACGCGTTCTACAACGCGCCGCTTGTCACCCGCATCGTCGCCGCGGCGTGGGAGGGCGTCGACGGCAGCATCACCGAGACGGCCCGCACCCTCGGCGCCTCGCCGCGGCAGGCGTTCCGCGACGTGGTGGTGCCCCAACTGTTGCCGGCGCTGCTGACCGGCGCGCTACTCACGTTCATCTTCACGTTCATGTCGTTCGCCATCGTGCTCGCGCTCGGGGGGCTTCAGTTGGCGACGGTCGAGGTCTGGGTGTACAACAGCGTCAGCAGCGCCGACTACGCCACGGCCGCCCGACTCGCGCTGCTGGAGACGGCGTTCTCGCTCGCGCTCACCTACGCCTACCTGCGTTACGAGGCCCGCCAGCGCGCCGCGAGCGCGTCCCGGCCGCCACCCCGCAAACCGCTGTTCGGTCCCGTCACCGCCGACCGCCTGGCCGTCTGGGGCTATATGGGCGTCGCGCTGCTGGTGTTTGTTGGCCCCATCGCCAGCATGCTGCTGGCGAGTGTCACCGGGCCGGACGGCGGCCTCACGCTGGAGCACTACCAGTTCCTCGTCGACCGGCAGGCCGAGGCCGCAGCGTTCCAGGTGAAACCGCTGACTGCGGTACTCAACTCGCTGCTCTACGGCGTCGCGAGCCTCGCCGTCTCGGTGCCGCTGGGGCTGCTGTTCGCGGTGCTCTCGACCCGAGAGTTCGCGGGCCGGAAACTGGTCGACACGCTCGCCATGGCTCCCTTCGCGGTGTCGGGCGTCGTCGTCGGCGTCGGCCTGCTCCGGGGGCTGGTGTTCGGCGTCCCCGTGTTCGGGCACAGAATCGTCATCGCCGGCAGCCTCGCCGTCGTCGCCGCCCACGCCGTCGGCGCCTACCCCTTCGTCACCCGGAGCGTCGCGCCGCTGCTGAGCACCATCGACCGCTCGGTGCTCGACTCCGCGCGCACCCTCGGCGCCTCGCGGCTTCGGGTGCTGGTGGACATCGAACTCCCGCAGGTCTGGCCGGGCGTGCTCGCGGGGACGGCCTTCGCCTTTGCCATCAGCATGGGAGAGTTCGATTCGACGGTGATTTTGGCCACCGGCGGGTCCGGTTACACGATGCCGGTCGCCATCGAACGCTTCATCGGCCGCCGGCTGGGGCCGGCGACGGCGATGGGCTGTGTGCTGCTTTTCGTGACCGCCGTCAGCTTCGCCGTCATCGACCGCCTGGGCGGCGAAGGAGGTGGGTTCGGTGGCTGACCTCCACCTCGACGGCGTCCGCAAGGCGTACGGCGACGCCGTCGCGCTCGAATCGCTCTCGCTGACGGTGCGGGACGGCGAGTTCTTCACCCTCGTCGGCCCCTCGGGCTGTGGGAAGACGACGACGCTCCGGCTCGTGGCCGGGCTGGACGACCCGACCGCGGGCGTCGTCAGACTGGGCGGGGAGGACGCTGCCGGCGTTCCCCCGGAGGAACGGGACGTCGGCGTGGTGTTCCAGAGCTACGCGCTGTTCCCTCACATGACCGTCCGGGAGAACATCCGCTACGGGCTGAAGTTCAGCGACGCGCCGGGGCGTGTTGCCCCCGACGAGCGCGTGGATGAACTCCTGGACCTGGTCGACCTGCCGGGGATGGGCGACCGCGACCCCGAGGAGCTTTCGGGCGGCCAGCAGCAGCGCGTGGCGCTCGCCCGCGCCCTCGCCCCCGCGCCGGGCGTGCTCCTACTCGACGAGCCCATGAGCGCGCTCGATGCGCGCCTGCGGGAACAGCTTCGCCGCCAGGTCAAGCGGATTCAGGACGAACTCGGTGTGACGACGCTCTATGTCACCCACGACCAGCAGGAGGCGCTGGCGGTATCGGACCGGCTGGCGGTGATGCACGACGGCCGCGCTGAGCAGGTGGGCACTCCCGAGGAGATATACGAATCGCCCGCGACGCCGTTCGTCGCCGAGTTCGTCGGCGAGAACAACCTGTTTGCCGGAGAGGTCGTCGAACGCGACGGCGACCGTCTCGTCGTCGACGTCGATGGCGCGGCCGACGGCGAAGGCGAGTTCGTACTCCGTGACGGTGGCGGGTCCGACATCGGCGAACGGGTGCAGTTCTGCGTTCGCCCCGATGCGATAGCGGCGACGACGGCGACCAACCAGTTCACCGTGGCCGTCGAGACTGCGGAGTATCTCGGCGGTGGCACCCGCCTCTACGGGACGTGGGCGGACAAAGAAATCGTGCTCCGGGCACCGGAACCGGACGGTGACACGGTAACCGTCGGCTTCGCTCCCGGCGACGCGACGGTGCTGTGATGCGCCTGTTCAGCGGACGAGACGGGACGACCAAGAGGACTGACGGCGGCGCACGCTTCGAGATGCACACCGACGACTCGGCCTGAGCGGGAGCGCCGTCCGCACCCGGACCGATAATCC
>JBDGQC010000081.1:26633-43265 GCA_042219375.1 Halolamina sp.
CACACCGACGACTCGGCCTGAGCGGGAGCGCCGTCCGCACCCGGACCGATAATCCATCCCTGGACCGATGCACCGCCCCTGGACCCATGCTTTTCTGTCCCGCGCGCCCGAGAGTTCAGCCATGATTACGCTCGCCTCCGACTTCGGCACTCCCTATCCAGCGGCGATGAAGGGAGCTATTCTCCGTCGGTCGGACGCCCGCCTCGTCGATATCGCCCACGACTTCCCCCGGCAGGACGTTCGCGCCGCGGCGTTCTGGCTGCGCGAGACGCTGCCGGAGTTCCCGCCCGCGACCCACCTCGTCGTCGTCGACCCCGGCGTCGGAACCGACCGCGCCGCAATCGCCATCGCGGCCGGCGACCACCACATCGTCGCGCCGGACAACGGCGTCGCCGTCCCCGTGGCTCGGGAACTCGTCGGCGACGAGGAGACCGCGGCGTTCACCGTCTACGACCTCGCGTACGACGAGGAATCGACGAGCAACACGTTCCACGGGCGGGACGTGTTCGCGCCCGCGGCGGCTGACCTCCACGAGGCCGGCAGCGCCGGCGCTCTGGAGCGGGCAAGTCCGACCGATTCGTGGGTCGACCTGACGTTCCCCGAACCGCGAGTAGCGGCCGACAGCGCGGCCGGGGAGGTGTTGGTCGTCGATGACTTCGGGAACAGCGTGAGCAACATCCCCGGCGAGGTGCTCGCAGGCCACGACGCCATCACGGTCAACGGCGAACGGACGCCAGTCCGGCGCTCCTACGCCGCCGTCGAACCCGGCGAGCGCCTCGCCACCGTCGGGAGCCACGGCAACGTCGAGTTCGCGGTCAACCAGGGCCGCGGCGACGACGCGTTCGGCCTCGGCGTCGGCGACAGGGTGGCCCTGGAGTGGTAGCGGTCGCTGCGTGTCCCGGTGATGCTGTCGGCGAAAAGCCCGCGAAGCTCTCCGGGAGCGAGCCGTTTTCCCGGCTCGGGCGGGGATGAGGAACGTGGCAGACGACGAGTTCGAAGAACTGCGGGCCGAGGAGGGCAACGCCATCCTCCGGTTGTTCGCCGAGTACGGCCGCGAGCGCCTGCCGACGTTCGTCGGCGGCGGTATCGCGGCGGTCCTCCAGATGCTGATGGCGCTGGTGCCGTCGTTCATCCTCGCCATCGCCATCGACGCGCTGTTTTTCGACACGCGACCGTTCACGCTGCCGTTCCTCCCGAACGCCTGGCTCCCCACCGAACAGGGGCCGCAGTTCCTGCTCGCGGTGGGGCTGGTCGCGGCGTCTTACGCGCTGAGTTCGCTGTTCAGTTGGGCGAACAACTACCTCTGGAACAGCTTCTCCCAGCACTTCCAGCACTCCGTCCGGGTGGATAGCTACGACGCGCTCCAGCGCCAGGGCGTCGCCTTCTTCGACAACCGCCAGACGGGCGAGGTGATGAGCATCCTGAACAACGACGTGAACCAACTGGAGGGGTTCCTGACCAACAACCTCAACAGCCTCATCACCATCATCGTCCGGGTCGGCGGAATGGGGCTGGTGATGCTGCTGCTGAACTGGCGACTGGCGCTCATTCCCGTCGCCGCCATCCCTGCACTCGGTTATCTGAGCTACTGGTTCGTCGAAACCATCCATCCGAAGTATCAGGAGGTCCGCAGCGCCGTCGGCAAACTCAACAGCCGCCTGGAGAACAACATCGGCGGCATCGAGACGGTGAAGGCGTTCACCACCGAGCGGTTCGAAACCGACCGGGTCGAGGATTCCTCGCGGAACTACCTCGACGCCCAGTGGGACGCGATTACGACTCGGGTGAAGTTCTTCCCCAGCCTGCAGGCGACAACCGCCGCCGCCTACGTCTCGGTGTTCCTCGTCGGCGGCTGGTGGGTGGTCACCGGCAGCCCGCCCCACCCCTTCTTCGCGGCGGGCGGGGAGACGCTGACTGCCGGGACGCTCGTGCTGTTCCTGAACTACTCGCGCCGGTTCGTCTACCCGATGCGCCAGATGGGGCAGATAATCAACGGCTACCAGTACGCGGAGGCCGCCGGCGAGCGTATCGTCGGCCTGCTCGACGACGAGCCACGCGTGACCGCCGACACGGAGAAGACGGACCTCACGGACGTGGCGGGCCGCGTGGCGTTCGACGGCGTGAGCTTCGCCTACAAGGACGAAGCGGGGGAGCCCGCCGAACAGGTGCTCGAATCCGTCTCCTTCGAGGCCGACCCCGGCGACTACGTCGGCCTCGTCGGCCCGACGGGCGCCGGGAAATCGACGACGATGAAGCTACTGTTGCGGTTCTACGACCCCGACTCCGGGGAGATACGGCTCGACGGCCACGATATCCGGGACGTGTCGCTCACCAGCCTCCGGGAGGCGGTGGGCTACGTGAGCCAGGAGCCGTACCTGTTCTACGGCACCGTCGCCGAGAACATCGCCTACGGCATCCCCGACGTGGGGGACGCGGAGATGCGCGAGGCCGCCAAGACCGCTGGCGCCCACGAGTTCGTCACCGAGTTGGATGACGGCTACGAGACGATGGTCGGCGAACGGGGCGTGAAGCTCTCGGGCGGTCAGCGCCAGCGGGTCGCGCTCGCCCGCACGCTCCTGCGGGACCCGGACGTGCTCGTGCTCGACGAAGCAACCAGCCACGTCGACAACGAGACGGAGGCGGTGATTCAGGACAGCCTCGACACGCTGACCGAGAACCGAACCGTGTTCGCCATCGCCCACCGGCTCTCGACGGTGCGGGACGCCGACTCCATCCTCGTGATGGACGACGGCGAAATCGTCGAGCGCGGCGACCACGACGAACTCATCGATGCCGACGGCCTCTATGCCAACCTCTGGCACGTCCAAGTCGGCGAGATGGAGGCGCTCCCCGAGTCGTTCCTGCAGCGCAGCCTGGAGGCCGGGGCCCAGTAGCCGGTACCGGCGGGGAATCCGACGCACGTCCGGCAATCACACGGTGGCCGGAAGCCTTTCCTTCGGACCGCTGAACAACGAGATATGGGCACGTATATGGCCTTGGTCGACGTGACCGACGAGACTGTGCAGAACATTCAGGACCTCGCAACCATCTGGGGGGACCTGACCGGCGATATCGAGGCGCTGGGCGGCGAGTTGCTGGACGCGTACGCGATTCTCGGCGAGCACGACTACCTCGTTATCTTCGAGGCGGAAGGCCGCGACGGCGCGTTCAAGACCTCCGTCTCCATCGAGCGGTACGGGCTGGACACCCAGACGATGGAAATCATCCCCGTCGAGGACCTCGGCGAACTCGTCGAGGACATCTAACCGGGAGACAGCGGCGAGTAGCCTTTTCAGGGTGGCGGCAGTACGTCCGGGCATGCGTCACTTCACGCAGGAACACGAGAACATGCCCGTCGTCGACGCTCGCGGCGAACGGCTCGGCCGGGTCGCCGGCATCGAGGACGGCGAGGCACGTCTCGAACCCGAAACCGGCGTCGAGTCGCGGATGGAGGCGGCCGCCGCTCCCGAGACGGACACGCTGTCGATACTGCCCGAGCAGGTCGTCGAAGTGAAAAACGACTACATCCGCATCGAACTCGACGGGGAGTAACGCCCGCCCTCGTCAAAACCGCCGCCGCAGGAACGCTTATTTTCCCAGGTTGGCACATCCGCCCATGGAGAAGGCCGACCTGTTCGACATCGTGGAGGCGGAACGGGGCTGGTTGACCGACCTTTCTAAGTCTATCTGGGCTAACCCCGAGGTGGCGCTTCAGGAGCACGACTCCGCCGAAAAACTCCAGGACGCGCTCCGCGAGGAGGGGTTCGAGGTCGAGACCGGCGTCGCCGGCATCGACACCGCGTTCGTCGCCCGGTACGGCGACGGCGACCCCGTCGTCGGCACGATGGGCGAGTACGACGCGCTGCCGGGGATGAGCCAGCAGGCGACAGCCGAACCCGAACCCGTCGAGGAGGGCGCACCCGGTCACGGCTGTGGCCACAACCTCTTCGGCGTCGCCAGCCTCGGCGGCGCCGTCGCGGTCAAGCGCGCCATCGAGCGCGGCGACCTGGAGGGAACGGTCGTCTATCTCGGCACGCCCGCCGAGGAGGCCGGCGGCGGGAAGGTGTACATGGTCCGGGAGGGTGTCTTCGACGACATCGACGCTATCGTCTCGTGGCACCCGGGGTGGAACAACTCGCCCGGGAAGGGCTCCTGTCTCGCGGTTGATTCCTTCTCGTTCCGGTTCGAGGGGGAAACCGCCCACGCCGCCGCCTCGCCCGAATCGGGGCGGAGCGCGCTCGACGGCGTCCAACTGCTCGGCACCGGTGTCGAGTACATGCGTGAACACGTCCCCGAATCGGCCCGCATTCACTACGTCGTCACCAACGGCGGCAGCGCCGCCAACGTCGTCCCCGGCGAGGCCGAGATGGAGTGTCTGGTCCGGGCACCCGACCGCGACGAGGTCGAGCGCATCTCCGAGTGGGTCACCGACGCCGCCGAGGGCGCGGCGCTGATGTCCGGCACCGACCTCGACGCAACCAAGACCTCCGGGATGTACGGCGTACTCCCGAACCACGCGCTGGGCGACGCCATCCGGGAGACGATGGAAGAGGCCGAGTTCCCGCTGACCGACGAGCAGGAGGCGTTCGCGGCGGAACTCAAGGCCACCCTCGACGACCCGTCCTACGCACGGGTCCAGCCGGAACACCGCGAGGAGGCCGCTGAGGCGGCGATGTTCACCAAGGCTATCGACGCGCCCGACGAGGGGACCACGGGCTCGTACTCGACGGACTCGGGCGACGTGTCGTGGAACGTCCCGCTGGGGCGGTTCAGCGCGGCGACGTGGCCACCCGGGACGCCGGCCCACTCCTGGCAGGCCGTCGCCGCGGGGAAGGACCTCGGGACGGCGGGGATGCTGTTCGCCGCCAAGACCATCGCTGGCTCGCTCTATGACCTGCTGAGCGACGAGGACCTGCTGGCCGAGGCGAAAGCGGAGTTCGACGAGCGCAAGGACGGGGTCGAGTACGAGTCGCCGCTCCCCGACGACGCCGACCCTTACGAACTGATTAATCGGTAGACTACCCCGCGCTACCGCTTGCTGAAGCGGGGCTCGCGTCCCCCGCCCTGTTCGGCTATCGCGTTTGCGCCCGGTACACGTCGTCGATGGCGGCGGTGACAGCATCAGCAATCACCGAAATCGAGGCGGCACTCGACGTGAGCGGCGGCGTCAGCATCAGGTGGTCGCCGGCGCGGCCGTCGACGGAACCCCGCCCCGGATACGTGTAGACGCCACGGTCCAGCGCCGCCTCGTAGACCTTCTCGGACACGTTCTCGGCAGGGTCGAACGGGGCTTTCGTCTCGGAATCGGCGACGAACTCGACCCCGACCATGAGCCCTTTCCCGCGAAGGTCTCCGACCATGGGGTGGCTTCGGAGCGGCGAGAGTTCGTCGACGAGTTGGGCCCCGCGCTCGCGGCCGTGGGCGAGTACGTCGTCGGTGTACTGGTCGAGGATGAAGCTCCCGACCGCCGCCGAGAGGGGGTTCCCCCCGAACGTGTGGCCGTGGCGGAACTCGCCGGTACCCTCGTCGAACTCCGCCGCGATGTGCTCACGGACCAGGACCGCACTCATCGGCGCGTAGCCGCTCGTGAGCCCCTTGCCGAGCGTGAGGATGTCGGGCACCACGTCGAAATGCTCCATCGCAAAGAGCGAGCCGGTGCGCCCGAACCCCGTCATCACCTCGTCGGCGATGAACAGGACGTTGTACTCGTCGCAGATGTCGCGCACCTCCCGGTAGTAGGCCGGGTGCGGCGCCGCGGCGGGGAGGCTCGCGCCGCCGACCGGTTCGGCGATGAACGCCGAGACCGTTTCGGGGCCGCGCTGGCGGATGGTTTCCCGAAGCTCGTTCGCTGCCGCTTTCGCCTGCTCCTTCGGCGTGCCGCTGAACTCCCAGCGGTACGGGTAGGCCGGCGAGAGGTGCTCGCCCTCGGTGAGTAGCGGCTCGTAGCCACGGCGGCGGCTGGTGTTCCCCGTCGCCGACAGCGCGCCGAGCGTGGCTCCGTGGTACGATTGCCAGCGGGAGATGACGAGCGATTTCTCCGTGTTCCCCGTCGCCCGATGGAACGAGCGAGCAAGTTTGAAGGCGGACTCGTTGGCCTCGCTGCCGGAGTTCGTGAAAAACGCCGCCGTGAGGTCACCCGGGGCCCGGTCGGCCAGTTTCGATGCGAGTTCCGCCGGCGCCTCGTGGGTGAAGTGTGAGAGGGAGAGGTAGGCGAGTTCCGCGGCCTGTTCGCGGAGAACGGCTTCGATGCCCGGGACGGAGTGGCCGAGGTTCACGACCGCCGCGCCTGAGGCCGCGTCGACGAGTTCCTCCCCGTCGGCGGTAACGAGGAACTCGTCGTGGGCCCGCTCGATACGGGGGAGGTCCGGGTTGACGCCCTGCCCCCATTTGTGAAAGAGGTGGCTTCCGCGGTCCATCTATCGTGCTGAGGAGCCGGCCATACCGGAATAACTCTTCCCCCTGCGCGAGCAGACGGCGACCCGTTTCACAACGTCCCGTCGGCGATGACTGTCCGCATGATCTCGTTGGTCCCCTCGTATATCTGGGGCACCTTGGAGAACCGGAAGAACGTCTCGACCCGGTACTCGTCGAAGAGCCCGTAGCCGCCGTGGAGCTGAACCGCCTCGCTCGTCACGTCCTCCAGCAGCGTCGTCGCGAGCAGTTTCGCCTGCGCGGAGCGCGCCGCCTCGACCTCCCCGTCCCGTTCGAGGTCGGCGGCCACGTCGTAGACCAGCGCGCGGGCACCCGCAAGCCGAGTCTCCAGGTCCGCGATGCGGTGGCGAACCGCCTGCTTCTCCGCAATCGGGCCGCCGAACGCGTCGCGCTCCGTGACGTACTCGGAGACGAGGTCCAGCGCCCCGCGGGCGGCGCCGACACACGACGCCGCCACTTCGAGTCGCGCCTCGTCGAGAAACGCCATCGCCTGGTAGAAGCCGTCGCCCTCCTCCCCGAGGCGGTTCTCCGCGGGCACGTGCACGTCCGAGAGAAACACCTGCCCCAAATCGGTCGCGCCGGGGCCCATGTACCCCTCCATCTCCGTCTGCTCGACGCCGTCGGCGTCCGCGGGCACGACGAACGCTGAGAGGCCGCGGTGTGGCTCCTCCGGCGAACTCGTCCGCGCGTAGACGAGCACCACGTCCGCGACGCTGCCGTTGCTGATGAACACCTTGTCGCCGTTCAGTACGTACTCGTCGCCCTCCCGCTCCGCGGCGGTTTCGATGGCGCCGAAGTCGGAGCCGGCACCGGGTTCGGTCATGGCCACGCTGGAAACCACCTCCCCCCGGCAGGCCGGTCGAACCCACTCGTCCACGAGGTCCGACCCGCCGTATTCGACCATCGGCTCACAGCCGAACGTGACCGAGGTCACCGACTCGGCGATACCGGGGTCGGCCCGGTGGAACTCCTCCGTGAGCAGCAGCGCGGCGACGACGCCGAGATCCGCCCCGCCGACGGATTCGTCGAGGCGCGGGGCGAGAAACCCCGCGTCCGCCGCCGTCTCGATGAGTTCCCAGGGGTAGCGACCGTCACGCTCGTGTTCGACCGCGACCGGCGTTATCTCGGCCTCGGCGAACTCGCGGACGTGGCGCTGGATGAGTCGTTGTTCGTCCGTCAGGTGCATGCGCCACCATTGCGATAGCCCCCCGATATAGCTACCGTTGGACCCGGGGTTGAGGCTCGGTTTCCCGCGACTCCGCCACCAGAACGTTTTTCGCTCCCGTTGCCGCGTTGTTGCCCAGGCGCCGCCGAGTACACGATGAACTACACCGATTTCGTCGAGGCGACTGCGCGGGCGTTCCCCGACCGGACGGCCGTTCGGGCCGGGGGTGATAGTCGGACGTACGCTGACCTCCTCGACGACGTGCGCTCGGCGGCGAACACGCTTGCGGATGCCGGTGTTGGACCGGGCGACCGCGTGCTGCTGATGCTGCCGAACACCTACCAGTTCGTGACGGCAGCGCTCGGCGTGCTGGCGAGACAGGCCGTTCTGGTTCCCGTGGACACCCGGTTCGAGCAACGGGAAGTGACGGGGTTACTGCGCCAGGTCGACCCCGCGGCGGCGGTCGTGAGCGACTCGACTAAGCCCGTCGTCGACGCCAGCGCCGCGGCGGCGACGAACCCGCCGACGACCTTCGTGACCGGCGACGGTGCGGGCGGCGATAGCGCGGGCGGCGAGCTCCACGACTGGGAACAGGCGCTCGCTGACGCCGGGACGGCGTACGCCATCCCGGAGACCCTGGGGGACCGCGACGCCGTCATCCTGCACACGAGCGGTTCGACCGGGGCGCCGAAGGCGGTGTGTCACACGCACGCGAACCTCATCGCCGTCAGCGACGCCGCGGCGGTGTCCTACGAGATGCGCCCGGGCGACGTGTTCCTCGCGGTCATGCCGCTCTCCCATTGTACGGGGCTCGGAACGGTTCTCGGCCCGACGCTGAAAGTGGGCGGCGAACTCCTCCTCTACGAGGGCTGGGAACCCGAGCGAACGCTCAACGCGATTGCAGAGCACCGCGTGAACGTTTTCTCGGGCGTGCCGACGATGTACCGGGACTGGCTCGGTAAAGCCGGGGACGGCATCGACACGTCGTCGATGCACACGGGCGTTATCGGCGGCGCGGGCGTGACCGCGGCGCTCGTTCAGGAGTCGGAGGCCCTGCTCGGCTGTCCGGTTCTCAACGGCTGGGGGATGACCGAGACGTTCGCCGGCGGTCTCTGGGAGGACCGCCGCGGCGAACGACGGCCACCGAGCGTCGGCCGCCCGAGCGGCCGGCTGTTCGAGGCGAAAATCATCGACCGGGAGACGGGCGCTGAGTGCCCGCCCGGGAAACCGGGAGAACTGCTCGTCCGGGGAGCGGCGATGATGACGGGCTACCTCGATCACGAGGCGGCGTGGAGCGGCGAGTGGTTCCACACGGGGGATTACGCCCGCCGCGACGACGGGTTCGTGACCATCCTCGACCGGGCGGACGACACCATCGTCACCGGCGGGGAGAACGTCTTCCCGCAGGAAATCGAGACGGTCATCGAGGAACTCCCGGACGTGCAGGAGGCGGTCGTCATCGGGAAACCCGACGACAGAAAGGGAGAGAAACCGGTCGCGTTCGTCCGCACCGTGCCGGAAAGCGACCTCACGGAACGCGCGGTCAAAGAGCGCGTCCTGGCCGAACTCGCGGCGTTCAAACACCCGCGTGAGGTGTATTTCGTGGACTCCCTCCCGCGAACCGCCGGCGGGAAAACCGACCGCGAGGCGCTGGCGGCACGGCTGTAGCTGCGTGTCGGCGATGCGGCGACGGGCGTCTGAGAGCCAGCAAAGGCCGACACCACCGGCATACTCAAGCGGCCGGAACCCGCCGGGGTTCGCATGAGCACCAGCGACGACCGCATCGCGCTGCGACGGGACCTGCACCGACACCCGGAGCCAGCGTGGCGTGAGTTCTACACGACCGCGCGCATCGTCGAGGAACTGGAGCGTATCGGGGTCGACGAACTGCACCTGGGCGAGGAGGCCTACGCGGAGTTCGAGGGGGAGCGGTCCCCGCTGCCCGACGGCGAGGAACTCGAAACGTGGCGGTCCCGCGCACGGGATGCGGGTGCCGACCCCGGGGTTCTCGACCGGATGGGTGAGGGCTACACCGGGGCCGTCGCCGTCCTCCGGATGGGCGACGGGCCGACAATCGGGCTCCGAACCGATATTGACGGCCTCGAACGCACGGAGAGCGACGCCGAGGACCACCACCCCGCGGCCGAGGGGTTCCGCTCGGAGGTCGAGGGGATGATGCACGCCTGCGGCCACGACGCGCACGCGACCTTCGGGGTCGGGGCGCTCGCCGCAGTCAAGGATTCGGCGTTCAGCGGGACGCTGAAGGTGTTCTTCCAACCGGGCGAGGAGAAGGGCGCCGGCGGCGAGCCGATGGCGAAAAGCGGCCACCTGAACGACGTGGACTACCTGTACGCGGTCCACGTCGGACTGGACGAGCCGACAGGGACCGTCGTTCCCGGCATCTCGGAGTTCCTGGCGGTGTCGGGTGCCCGGGCGGAGTTCGACGGCGTCGCGGCCCACGCAGGGGGACGGCCCGAAGCGGGACGGAACGCCCTGCTCGCGCTGGCGACGGCGGTTCAGCACCTCTACGCGATTCCGCGACACCACGACGGGGCGACACGCATCGGCGTCGGGCCCGCCGGCGGCGGCACGGCGTCGAACGTCGTCCCGGAGGAAGCGTTCCTGGAGTTCGAGGTCCGGGGCGCGACCAACACGCTCCACGACCACATGAAAGAGTGGGCGACCCGGGTGGTCGAGCACGCCGCTGGACTCCACGGCTGCGAGGTGGACCTTCGGTGGGGAGGGTTCCTGCCGACAGCCCCCTCCGACGAGGCACTCAGCCAGGTCGTCGAGGACGTGGCGACGGCGTCAGACAGGGTTTCCGACACGACGTACTTCGACAGCCCCGACGGGAGCGAGGACGCCACGTTCCTCATGCGGGAGGTCCAGGAGAACGGTGGCCTCGCCTGTTACCTCGGCATCGGCAGCGACCTCCCCGGCGGCCACCACACGGACACGTTCGACGTGGACGAGGAAGCGCTCGATATCGGCGTCGACGTGCTCGCCGAGACGGTACTGGAAACGGAGCGACGGCAGCCCTGAGGCGGCGACCGGACGAAGAACTGCCGGCGACGAAACACCGGTACCTTATACCGGAGAACGGCCAACCAGTACCCAATGAAGCCGACGGAGCTCTCGGGCCTCCCCGCCGGCGTCGGGGCACACCTCGAAGACGAGGGCATCGAGGAGCTCTACCCGCCACAGACGGAGGCCGTCGAGCGGGGCGTCGCCGACGGCGAGAACGTCGTCGCCGCCGTCCCGACCGCCTCGGGGAAGACGCTCATCGCCGAACTCGCGATGCTTTCGGCCGTCGAACGCGGCGGGACCGCGCTCTACATCGTCCCGCTGCGGGCGCTCGCCAGCGAGAAGAAAGCCGAGTTCGAGCGCTGGGAGGAGTACGGCGTCACAGTAGGCGTTTCCACCGGTAACTACGAGTCCGACGGGGAGTGGCTCGGCTCGCGGGACATCATCGTCGCCACCAGCGAGAAGGTGGACTCGCTCATCCGCAACGGCGCGCCGTGGGTGGACGACCTTTCCTGTGTTGTGGCCGACGAGGTCCACCTGGTGGACGACCGGGAGCGCGGCCCCACCCTGGAGGTCACGCTCGCGAAACTCCGGCGCATCAACCCGAACCTCCAGACCGTCGCGCTCTCGGCGACGGTCGGGAACGCCCCGGAAATCGCCGACTGGCTGGACGCCGAACTCGTGGACTCGACCTGGCGCCCCATCGACCTCAAGAAAGGGGTCCACTACGGCAACGCCATCAACTTCGCCGACGGGTCCCAGCGCGAGGTACCGGTCGACAGCGGCGGCAAGCAGACGCCCGCGCTCGTGGACGACACCCTCGATGAGGGCGGCTCCAGCCTGGTGTTCGTCAACTCCCGGCGCAACGCCGAATCCGCGGCGACCCGGCTCGGTAACGTGACCCGCCAGCACCTGACCGACGCGGAGCGCGCTGACCTCCGGGAGTTGGCGACGGCCATCCGGGACGTATCCGACACCGCGACCAGCGACGACCTCGCCGAGGCCGTGGCAGAGGGCGCTGCATTCCACCACGCTGGACTTTGCGTCACCGGTGACTCACAGATCCTCCATCCTAACGGGACATTCGACCGAATCGACCGGGTCGTCACCGAGAAGGAGGCGAGAAATCAGGCAGTAGGAATGGAAGACCTCCGGATGACTTCGGTCGGGATAACGGATACGTTCCAGATGGGGAAACGGCCCGTGCTGTCCGTTCGAACGCGAACCGGGAACGAACTACAGCTCAGCGCCACGCATCCCCTTCCAGTTCTCGAAAAGGACGGCGTCGAATGGAAAGAAGCGGGGAAAATCGAGGAGGGGGAGTACGTTGCCCGCCCTCGCCGAGTCGATGTCGGGCCTGACGAACCGCCTCGCTTCGAGGAACTGCTCCCGAGCGACGGCCGCGTGTACCGCGAGTTCGAGACCGTCGACCATCTCGCGGAGTCACTAGAGCAATCGGAATCAGATATCGAAGTTCGGCAGTCGTATAGACGAGACCGGAACATCACGATTGGAGAGTTCCGGGGACTAGCGGAAGCAAACGGGGAAGCAGCTTCCGACCTGTACGAACAGGTTATCGTGGACGGTGGGCAGAAACCCGTAACCATTCCGGAACGGGTAAACGAGGATGTCTGCTGGATGGCGGGTGCGGTCGCTGGAGACGGATACGTGTCTGAACACGATGTCGTTCTAACCGGAAAGTCGAATATTCTCGAAGAGTTCGACCGAATCGTTGACGAGGAGTTCGGACGAGAAACGATTCCAGCACGCTCACACACCGGAACACCGTTTCGATCACTCGGCTCGAAGTTAGTCGCAGATGTGTTCGCCGAGCAGTTCGGGAGTCCACGAGGCGAAAAACCGATATCACTCCCCAGTATTGGGCTTCCTGACGAGCAGATGGCTGCATTCGTGTCCGGGTTGTTCGACGCGGATGGCTCGGTCTCGCCGCGAGCTAACCAAAACGGGTCTCCGTGTGTCGAGTTCTACTCCACTAGTGATGAGGTCATTACGCAGTTGAAGACGACACTACTTCGGTTCGGCATCCTCGCTTTTCGGGACCGCCGGGAGACAGAAGGACGGGTGACGGAGCATGCCGGTCGAACGATACGGACACACCAGGATGTTTATCGACTCACGATATACGGCTGGGACCAACTACGAAGGTTTGAGGAGGAAATCGGGTTCCGGCATGACGGGAAAGCAGCAGCGCTGCGAGCCGCCATCGAAAAGAATCCTAACGCTGCTCGGGAACAGAACGATGTCGTTCCGTCAGCGATCGGTTCCTATGTCCGAGAACTCCGCGAGTGCGAAGGTGTGAGTCTATCGGAGCTGGAGCCAGCGGTTCCGAAGGCAACCCTTTCTCGATTCGAAAGGAATATCACTCCGATGAAACGGACGACGTTCGGTTCCTTAGCCTCTCAGTTAGATGATCCCCTTCTCGAGAGTCTCGCACACTCCGACGTGTTTTGGGATCGCATCGAGCACATAGAACGAACAGGTACCGAAGAGCTGTACGACCTCACCACGGAGTCGTCGAATTTCGTCGCGAACGGTATCATTGCCCACAACACGAGCAAGCACCGGAGCCTCGTCGAAGACGCGTTCCGCGACCGACTCATCAAAGTCATCGCCGCGACGCCCACGCTGGCCGCGGGGGTGAACACCCCTTCTCGCCGCGTGATTGTCCGGGACTGGCGGCGCTACGACCCCGAATTCGGCGGGATGAAGCCCCTCGACACGCTCGAAATCCACCAGATGATGGGCCGTGCGGGCCGGCCCGGCCTCGACCCCTACGGTGAGGCGGTGCTGCTGGCGTCGAACCAGGACACGATGGACGAACTGTTCGAGCGCTACGTCTGGGGCGAGCCCGAACCCGTGCGCTCGAAACTGGCCGCGGAGCCGGCGCTCCGAACCCACCTGCTCGCGACGGTCGCCTCCGGCTTCGCCAACAGCCGCGACGACCTGCTCTCGTTTCTCGACAACACGCTCTATGCGGCCCAGAGCGCCGGCGACGCGCAACTGGCGTCAGTGACGGACACGGTGCTTGAGTATCTCGCCGCCAACGAGTTCATCGAGCGGGAAGACGGCTCGATTACCGCGACCGAAATCGGGCACACCGTCTCACGGCTCTACCTCGACCCAATGAGCGCCGCCACCATCATCGACGGCCTGACTGGCGCCGAAGCGGGCGGGCCGGAACGGGAGTACGGCGCCCGCGCCCCCGCCGAGGGCGACCCCGACGCGTCCGACGGGTTCGTCTCCGGGAACGAACTGCTCGATAGCGAGGAGGCCGACGAGCCAGTCGCGAGCGCTGATGCCGATGAGCCGGACGATATCTCGGCGCTCGGCCTCTATCACCTCGTCTCCCGCACGCCGGATATGTACCAACTCTACCTCAAATCCGGCGACCGCGAGGAGTACGAGGAGGTGCTGTTCGAACGCGAGGAGGAGCTGCTCGGCCGGACGCCCTCGGAGTACGACGACGTGGCGTTCGAGGAGTGGCTCGCCGCACTCAAGACAGCACGAATGCTGGAGGACTGGGCCGGGGAAGTGGACGAGGACCGCATCACCGAGCGCTACGGCATCGGGCCCGGGGACATCCGCGGGAAGGTCGACACCGCCCGATGGCTGCTCAACGCCGCCGAACGACTGGCCGGCGAACTCGACCTCTCGAACGTCGTCGCGGTCCGCGAGGCGAAAAAGCGCGTGGAGTACGGTGTCCGGGAGGAGCTACTGGACCTCGCCGGCGTCCGCGGCGTCGGGCGCAAGCGCGCTCGCCGGCTGTTCGAGGCGGGTATCGAATCCCGCGCGGCCCTGCGGGAGGCCGATAAATCGGTCGTGCTGGGCGCGCTCCGCGGGAAGAAAACCGCTGAGAGCGTGCTGGAGAACGTCGGCCGCGCGGACCCGTCGATGGACGGGGTGACCGAGGACGGCGACGCCCGCCGCGCCGCCGCGGGCGCGGAGGCCGACGACAGCGACGGGCAGGCCTCGCTGGGGGATTTCGAATAGATGCGACTGCTCGATGGCGACCTGACGGTGGCGGACCTCGATGCGTTCCTGGCGACTATCGACGACGTCGCCGAGGCGACGAACACGACCGTGCAGGCGTTCGACGCCGACTACGTGGTCTCCGAAGCGCACCTGCGACGGGCGGTCGAGCGCGCGGACCGCGCCATCGCCCGCGACGAAAACGTCGCACGCGACCGCGCGGTCGAGGTGCTGTGCTACGCCGCCGGCCGCCGGCAGATCAACCGCGCGCTGGAGATGGGCGTCGCCGAGGGCGAGAACCGCGCCGTCGTGCTGGTTGATTCCCCGGCCGGCGAAACGGCTGCCGAGGAAGCGGCCATCGACGCGCTCCGCGAACACATCGAAGACGGGGACGTGCTTGGGGAGTACGACGAGGCGACGGTTCGGGAGTTCTTCGACGTCGAGGACGCGGAGTTGGACGCCGTCGAGGGGACACTCGCGGACATCGTGCTGGAGCGGGTGGCGCTGTTGGACGTGGAGAAGTGAGAGGTGCTCGTCGCTCGACTGGAAAACGAGCATCGGATGTTCTTCGTAGAATTATCAGAAGTGGAATATTGTTCCAGAGAGGGCAGTACCGACGACAGGAGCACCGCTGTTCGGTGAAAAAGCGACGGGAGGGGAGTAGTCCATCCTGGATTCGAACCAGGGTCGAAGCCCCCAGAAGGCTTCAGGATTGGCCGCTACCCCAATGGACTGACATGTTTCCGCTCTTGCGGTTTCGATCTGCAGGCATCCAATCCTATCGCGCTGCGAGTTATGAGTGTTTCGAAGTCCGCCCCGTCCGGCATTCATCCCGAATTACCGCCCCGAGTGGTCGGGGCTGTATCGCCCTCGGCTGCATGCAGTTTCCGGTGACAGTTCGCACAGATGACCTCACAGAGCTCCACCTCGCGAAGCAGTTGCTGAATCGTAGCGCCGTCTGAGACGAACCGGCTGACGGGTTTCGTCTTCGTTCGGGAATCGATGTGGTGTAAATCGAGTGCGGCGGGCTTGCGGTGGCCGCAGTCGTGACATCCTCGTCGTGCCTTGTACGCTCTGACCCAGGCCCGCTTTCGCTGCGGCGGTGTGAGCTTCGACCCCTTGCTCTCTCGCTCGACCAGTTGGTACGGCTGCCTGCGGAGTTCGATTTCGACCGAGTGCTCCGCGGATGAAGCATGTTCCGACCGGTGGCAGTTCGCACAGAGAACGTCACATTTCGCTATCTCTTCCCGAATCCGCTCCCTCGATCGTTCATCCAGAACCAACTGGCTGACCTTCTTGTCTTTCTCCGCCGCATCTCGATGGTGATAGTCCAAGCAGGCTGGATCGGACTCGCCACATTCCGAGCAACCCTCCGCCATCTTTTGTTTATCTACCCACTCCTGTAGTTCTGCCCGCCGCTGTAGCGTCCGCTCCGTGTTCCACTCCACGTTCCGGTAGTGCCAGCGCTGGTCGACCGATAGCTCCGCCCACCGCTCCCGAACCTCCGCGGATACACCCTCCGGCGGCGGCCCGACCCGCGGCCCGGTCGAGGCGTTCGTCGCCAGCCCCGCGCGTTCCTTCGCGTCGTTCCAGCCGCCGACGTTGCGGATAATCGTCGCCGAAGCGGGCGTCAACCCGAGGTCCTCGTATTCGGCTTTTGTCGGCGATTTACCCAGTTCCCGCGCCGCCTCGCGAAGCGCGTCGAGACACTCCTCTACGGTCGTCACGGTGGATGTTTTCGCTCCCGACCGGTGGTAAAAGTTGACCCAGCAGGGCGGTTCAGCCCCGTCGGAACCACCATCTACTTGCCGCCCACAGCCCCAGAGCGAGTATGTACCTCGGCCGTTTCCTCGTCGTCGCACCGGGCCTCGCAGCCTACCGCGTCTCCTCGCGGTCGTTCCCGAACCGCAAGACGGTGGAGCGGGACGGCGCCGTCACCGTCCTCCCCACGGCGGACGCCGACCCAACGGACAACCCCTACGTCTCGTACAACTGCGTCCGGGGGGTGGAAGACGCCGCGG
>JBDGQC010000142.1:0-3226 GCA_042219375.1 Halolamina sp.
CGTCGCCCCTTCGAAATCCTTTTGCCTATTTCCGGCGCATCTACGGGTAACTGACCATGGAGATCGAAATCCTCGACGAAGACGAGAACCCGATGCTGCACCGCACCGACGTCCGATTCGGCCTGCATCACGACGAGGCCACCCCGTCTCGCCTGCAGGTGCGTGACAGCCTCGCCGCCAAACTCGACAAGGACTCCGACGAGGTCGTCGTCCGGAAACTCGACACCAAGTTCGGCATGCGTGAAACCATCGGCGATGCGAAGGTGTACGAGTCGCCCGACGACGCCCGCGACGTGGAGCAGGACCACATGCTGAAGCGCAACAAGATCGAGGCCGGGGAGGACGAGGACGCCGACGAAACGGACGAAGAGTAACGCCGCATGCGCGTGCTGGGTGTCGAGGGGACCGCGTGGTGTGCGAGCGCGGCCGTCCACGACACCGCGACCGACGAGACCTTCATCGAATCGGACGCCTACGAACCCGAGAGTGGCGGCATTCACCCACGCGAGGCCGCCGAACACATGGGCGACGCCATCCCGCGGGTCGTCGACGCCGCCGTCGAGTACGCCGACGAGCAGGGCGGCATCGACGCCGTTGCGTTCTCCCAGGGGCCCGGCCTGGGGCCGTGTCTCCGCATCGCTGGCACCGCCGCGCGGGCGCTTGCCGGGACACTCGACGTACCCCTGGTCGGCGTCAACCACATGGTCGCCCATCTCGAAATCGGGCGCCACAGCGCCGGTTTCGACTCGCCGGTCTGTCTGAACGCCTCCGGGGCGAACGCCCACCTGCTGGGCTACCATAACGGCCGCTACCGCGTGCTCGGGGAGACGATGGACACCGGCGTGGGCAACGCCATCGACAAGTTCACCCGGCACGTCGGCTGGAGTCACCCCGGCGGGCCCAAGGTCGAGGCCGCCGCCGAGGACGGCGAGTACGTCGACCTCCCGTACGTGGTCAAGGGGATGGACTTCTCCTTTTCCGGCATCATGAGCGCCGCGAAGGACGCCGTCGACGAGGGGATCTCCGCAAGCGAAGCGATCGGAGGCTCGTCGGAGCGGTGCTCCGACGGCGCTCCCGTCGAGGACGTCTGTTTCTCGCTCCAGGAGCACATCTTCGCGATGTTGACGGAGGTCAGCGAACGGGCGCTGTCGCTGACGGGCAGCGACGAACTCGTCCTCGGCGGTGGCGTCGGGCAGAACGACCGTCTGCGGGAGATGCTGGCCACGATGTGCGAGGAGCGCGGTGCCGCGTTCCACGCGCCCGAGCCCAGGTTCCTGCGGGACAACGCCGGGATGATTGCGGTGCTCGGCGCGAAGATGGCTGCCGCGGGTGACACCGTTCCCATCGCGGAGAGCGCCGTGGACCCGAACTTCCGGCCCGACGAAGTGCCCGTGACCTGGCGCGAGGGCGAGTCCGTCGCCGTTCCGTCGGGTCTGAGCGGCCCGAAGCGCGGCGCGGAAGCCATCGTCGAGCGCCACGACGACACCGTGGTCAAACGGCGGGTTCCCAAGCGCTACCGTCACGAGGAACTCGACGCGAACCTGCGGCGCGACCGGACGGTACTGGAGGCGCGGCTGACCAGCGAGGCGCGCCGGCAGGGCGTGCCGACGCCGCTGGTCCACGACGTGAACGTTCCCGAGGCGACCCTGACGCTCCAGCACGTCGGCGATCAAGACCTGGCCGGGGGGCTGACGACGGCGCGTGCGCGGACGCTGGGCGGGTATCTCGCCCGCCTCCACGAGGCGGGGGTGGTCCACGGCGACCCGACAACGCGGAACGTCCGGGTCGGGGGGGACGACCTCTACCTCATCGATTTCGGCCTCGGCTACTACTCGGGCCACCCGGAGGACCACGCGATGGACCTCCACGTCTTCGAGGGGTCGGTGGCCGGCACCGCGGCCGACCCGGAGCCGCTGGTTCGGGCGTTCGAGGACGGCTACGAGGCCGAACGCGGGGAGCGCGATGAGGAATCCGTGCTTGCGCGACTCGCAGAGGTGCGCGGGCGCGGCCGGTACCAGTAGAGGCGGGACGGGCGTGACCGCTGGGCGAGCGTCGACGGCCGCCAACCATTCTGTCGCCCGGCGCGCGGTCCAAAACGATTTATCGCCGCCCCCCGTCGTATCCAGTATGGCAACCGACGAAGGCAAGAAACCCCAGTCCGGCGAGCTATTCGGTATCCCGTACAACTTCGACCGCCCGAGCGTCGGACGGATGCTGTCGGCGTACTGGCAGCCCGGCGAGGGGATGCTGGTGGAGAAGCCGTTCGGCGTGGGTTACACGCTCAACCTCGCCAACTGGCGGTCGTGGGTCGTGCTCCTGGTCGCGGGGGGCCTGCTCTGGCAGGAGAGCAAGGGCGACTTCGAAGAACAGGAATCGGGCGACGACGAACCAGTAGAGGTCGTCGTCGACGACGGCTGAGCCGCCGGGCCGCGGCACGCGACCCGAACCACACCGTTCTTTCCCGAACCAACCCGAGGGACCGGTAGATGCTTCGCTACGTCACGACCAACCCCGGAAAAGTGCGCGAGGCCGAGGAGTACCTCGACGAGGGGGCGGTCGCGCAACTCGACTACGACTACACCGAGGTGCAGAGCGACGAACTCGGCGACATCGCCGCCCGCGGCGCGCGCGAGGCGCACCGCTACTCCGACGAGCCGACGCTGGTTGACGACGCTGGCCTCTTCATCCGCGCGCTGGACGGGTTCCCCGGCCCGTACTCCTCCTACGTCGAGGAGACTGTCGGCGTCGAGCGCACCTGGCGGCTGGCGAGCGAGGAGGCGGACCGCACGGCCTCGTTCCGCTGTGTGTTGGCCTACTGTGACGGCGAGGGGTTCGACGCCTCGCCCGACCCCGTGGATAGCGACGACCGGGTCGCGGCCGCGGCAGCAGGCGAAGACGGCGCGGACCGAACAGGCGCGCCGGGCGAAGACGGCGCAAACCGAACAGGCACGCCGGGCGAAGACGGCGCGGACCGAACAGGCGCGCCGGGCCCTGACGCCGACGATGACACCGAGGCGCTCCCGGTCAAACTGTTCGAGGGGCGCGTGCGGGGCACCCTGGTCGAGCCCCGGGGCGAGGGTGGGTTCGGCTTCGACCCGGTTTTCGAACACAACGGGACGACGTTCGCGGAGATGGAGCCAGCCGAGAAGAACGCCATCTCCCACCGCGGGCGGGCGCTCGCAAAGTTCGCGGAGTGGTACGCCGAGCGGTAGCGGTCACCGCGAGG
>JBDGQC010000142.1:3326-41075 GCA_042219375.1 Halolamina sp.
GGGCGCTCGCAAAGTTCGCGGAGTGGTACGCCGAGCGGTAGCGGTCACCGCGAGGCTGGGGAGCCAAACGGGAGCGGTCACCGCGAGGCTGGGAAGCCAAACGGTAGCGGCCGCCACGAGACGGGGAAGCCGAGCGGGAACGACCGCAGCGGGACGGTGACACGGGGAGTCACACCGTCGGGCCCCTTTTCAGGACTGCCCGCGCGGTCACGGTATGCACATCCGCCCGCTCCGTGAGGAGGAGCTCCCGACGCTCGTCGACGACCTCTGGACACCGTACGCCCGGGAACTCGGCACGGACGACCCGTATCACGAACTCGCCGACGAGTTCCGGGAGGAGACACTCGCCTATCGGGCCGAGCGGTTCGAGGCCGAGGACCATATCGACCGCGTCGCCGTCGCGGACGGCGACCTGGTGGGTTACGTCGCTGCCGAGGTCCAGAAAGCGCCGCCAGTAGTCCGGCGCGGCGACAGCCTCCACATCACCGAGGTGTACGTCACGCCGGACCACCGCCGCGAGGGCCTCGGCGCCGCTCTCCTCACCGAGGCGGAGCGCTGGGGTGAGGACCGAGGGTGTTCGTACGTCACGCTCAACGTCGACGCCGCCAACGAGGCCGCGCAGGCGCTCTACCGGGAGTTGGGGTTCGAGGTGCTGCGGTACGCCATGCGCAAACCCCTGGACCGAGCGTAGCCTCAGGCCCGCGGGTCGCGGTCCGGGCCGGGATACTCGCCGTCCGCGACTTCGGGGTAGAGCGCCTCGGGGTCGAACAGGCGGGCGAACGCGTCCGGCGGCCGGACCGCCGTCTCCACGCGGTCCCGGACCAGCGTGTTCCCCGTCGCGCCGGTGAGTCGTTCGTCGAACGAGAGCACGTGCATCGCGCCGCCGTGGTAGGCCGACGCCAGCGCTGGATGGTCGCCCGCCGGGTGATCGACCGGTTCGCGGAGTTCCGCAACCCGGTCGCGCCAGTCCGTGGCGAGCGAGGCATCAGTCAGGCGTTCGATGACTGCGGCCGCATCATCGAGCAGCGCGTCGCTCGCGACGAGCGTGAGCCACGAGTGTGCGCGAACGTAGTCCAGACACTCCCGGGCGGGGCCGTCGGCGAGCAGGTCCGCCGCGAGCACGTCGCTGTCGGCGACGATGCGGGCCGGCGAGGGCTCGGCGGGGTTACTCATCGCGAACCTCCGCGAGCGCGGCAGTCACGTCGCTCTCGTCGGCGTCGAACGCGGCCGCACGGGCGAACAGCGACTCCCAGCTTTCAGGCATCGCCGGACGATTGGGCCCGCGGGATATGCCTGTTGCGGGTCGCGCGTGACCGCGGCGTCGAGGGCGACGAGCAACGCGGGCCCGTCCTGAGCGAAAACCGGGCTGACGCCGGTATGCTGTCCGTCTGACGCAGGTTTAAGGGAAGCCAGTTCTTGGTTTCTGACGGGCACGCACCCAAACTGTTCCCATCCTCTCCGTTGTGTGCCCGACACGACCCCAACGACGACGCCCGAACCGTCGACCTCTCCCCCCGATGACGATTTGGGCGTCGTCAGTCCCCCCTAACCAGCGGCAGCGCGACCGTTATCCGCGCCGGCCACGTACAGGCAGGTCATGATGGCCACGACACACGCGCTGGCGGGCCTGCTGCTGGCGGTCCCCGTCGCGTTCGTCGCGCCGGAGTTCGCCGCCGTCGCGGCTATCGGTGCCATCGCTGGCGGCGTGTTCCCGGACGTGGACATGCCCGGGACCCACCGCCGCACGCTCCATTTCCCCGTCTACTACAGCGTCGCCTCACTCGTGGCCGGCGTCGTCGCCCTCCTCGTCCCGACGCCGTGGACTGTCGCCGCGGCGCTGTTCCTGGCTTCGGCCGCGCTTCATGCGCTCAGCGACGGCCTCGGCGGCGGACTCGAACTCCGGCCGTGGGAGGCCACCTCCGAGCAAGCGGTCTACAGCCACTATCACGGGCGCTGGTGGCGGCCGCGGCGCGTGGTACGCTACGACGGCGCCCCCGAGGACGCCGCACTCGGGGGGCTGCTCGCGCTCCCCTCGCTGTTCGTGTTCGATGGGACCATCGAGGCGTTCGTCCTCGGCGCCGTTGCCCTCGGCGTCGGCTATACACTCGTTCGCCGCCCGATGGTCGAGTGGACACAGCGGCTCGTGGACCGGCTGCCGCCGGAACTGCTGGACCGACTGCCGAGCGGGGTCGTCGAGGAGTTCCGCTGACCCCGACGTGCTTTTGGCCGACGGACCCGGCGGTCGGGTATGGACACCGTGACCCTCGACGAGGCGTTCGATTCCTTCGATGAGACGTGGTCGCCGCGGCTGGCGGCGGCGCTCAACGGGCAGGAGCTCAAAGTCGCGAAACTGGAGGGGGCGTTCGTCTGGCACAGCCATCCCGAGGCCGACGAGCTGTTCTGGGTCATCGACGGCGAGATGACGCTGGAACTCCGGGACGAACCGGACCAACAGCTTTCCGCGGGGGAACTGGGCGTCGTGCCCGCGGGCGTGGAGCACAAGCCCGTCTCCGAAACAGGGGCGAACGTGGTGCTGTTCGAGCCAGCGGGAACCGAGAACACCGGCGACGCCGACGCGGCGGAGCGGACAAGCGAGGTGCTGGAACTGGAGACCGTCTCCCGGGGCGCCGTAGAGTAGGGCGTGCGGCGACGCGGGTTCGGAAGAGCCTACCAAAACCGTGGAACGGGACGTTCCCGCAGCACCGCGTAGGAGACGCCGAGGACGCTCCCCCAGACGGCGTGAGCCGCGAACCCGACCGGCGGGAGGTTCGGCAGCGCCGCCATCAGGCCGACACCGCGGAGCAGCACCGGCATCACCAGACCCGCCGCCACCAGCCAGAGAAGCGCCCCCCACACGACGCCGCCTACCCCACCGCGGAATGGGTCGGCGAGGGCTGCTTTCAGCGCCGGGTGTGCGCACGCCCCGGCGAACATGAGTGCGAAAATCACGCTGTGGAACAGATGCGTGACCAGGCCGATGAGCGGGCTCTGAACGCCGTACAGCGCGCCGATGACCGGAAGGAGGTCAGTCGCGAGGACGAAAAACCCGCCCATGGCAACGCCGGCGAGCAGTCCCGTCATCGTCGCCCAGTAGAGGTTCATCCTGGAGACGCCGACCGCCCGCACGAGGCCGCCGTCGACGTCGACCCGGGGGAGCGTCACCACGACCGTCGTCCCGTCGCCGTTGAGGCCGTCCTCGACGGCTATTCGGCCGCCGTAGGCCAGAACCAGCAGCCGGACAATCTGGAGGCCGAACCCGGAAGTGGGGTCGTCGTACTCGGGGAACGCCCCGGAGGCGAGGAGCTCTCGCTGGCTCTCCGGGAGGCCGGAGCCGTCGTCGTTGACGCGCACCTGTACCTCGTGGTTGCCGGCCTCCAGTTCGGCCGTGACCCGGGTCGTCTCCTCGTCCTCGGCGGCGTTGTCCAGCAGTTCCCGGAAGACGATTTCCACGCGGCCATCCACCGCGGCCTCGACGCCCTCGGTCGGACCCTGGTACGTGACCGTTACGTCGGACGCTGAGCGGAGTGATTCGGCCGCCGCCGCCAGAATCGCGGCAACGTCGACGCTGGCCGCGGTATCCCGTTCCTCGATGAGCGTTCCCACCTCCTCGATGGTCGTGGAGATGCGTTCGGAGGCGTTCTCGATGGTCTCTCTCGCCCTGGTCCCGCCGTCGTCGCTGTCAGTCAGCAGCGTCGCGTTCCCGCGGATGATGTTGACGGCGTTGATGACCTCGTGGCGCAGCAGGCGGTCGAGCAGGAGCGCCCGGTTCGCCTGGCGCTGGATGCGGCGCTGTTGGCGGCCGTTTTTCGCGGAGCGGATACCCACGAGCACGCCGCCGATGGAGCCGCCCAACAGCACGTTCGCGGCCAGCAGGGGCGACATGGTGAGCAACCGGACGCCGCCGCGTCCCACCATGACCGACTCGAAGGAGGTGACGAGCAGTATCGACGCCGACGCGCCGGTGCCGAGCAGACACCACCGCGTGATTGTCAGCACGTACCCGCGGGAGAACGACCCGACCGCCAGGCCGACGCCGTAGGCCGCGAGGCCGAGGCCGAGGCTGAGCGGGAGAAGCCCCGCAAACAGGAACGAGAGGGTCGTGTCGGCCTGAACCGCCTCGACGACGAACAGACGCGTGATGCCGAACCCGATGCCGGCAACGAGCAGGCCGCCAAGGCGAGACCACCGACCGGAGATATCCATTAGAGCGTAGTTGGGCTAACCGTACATGAAGGCTTGGCGAGAGTGTCTCAATCGGGTGATGACCGAGCGTGGATTTCGCCGTCGTGCCGAGGTGCGGCACGACGAGGTACTGGAATCGGGGACGGCATCCTGCGGTGTATTGGCCGCCACCGAAGGAGCCAAGCGACCACCGCCCGACGCTCTCGCCATGCGACTGGAGGTTACCGTCGGTGAGAAGCGGTACAGCGGCGACCTGTTGACTGAGGCTGCGCCGGAGTCCGTCGCGGCGCTGGAGGCGCTGCTCCCCCACGAGTCGGAGCTCATGCACGTCCGCTGGAGCGGGCACGCTGTCTGGGTGAACATCGACGAGGTGACCCTCCCGGAACTGCCGCGGGAGAACCACACCGTCTACCCATCGCGGGGCGACGTGCTCCTGTATCCGGGCTACCGAAACGACCAGGAGATACTGCTTGCCTGCGGGCCGACCTGTTTCAAGAGCCCTGCGGGCGAACTCGCGGGGAACCACGTCGCGACGCTGGATGCGAACGCCGATGAACTACGGGAGTTGGAGGAACTGACGCTGCAGGAGGGGGTGCAGGACGTGGCGATTCGGCTTATGGAATGACAGCGGCGTGGCTCGTCGGGACGTGAGCGTGAGAAAAGCCTAGGCCGGGATTTGAACCCGGGCTCTCGTCCTTACCAAGGACGCGCTTTACCGCTAAGCTACCCAGGCGCGCATGCCTTCCTACTGCGGATTCGTCTTTAGTGGTTTCGATTCCCCCACGCCTCAGGGGTC
Organism: Halolamina sp.; assembly: GCA_042219375.1. Classification (GTDB taxonomy): domain Archaea; phylum Halobacteriota; class Halobacteria; order Halobacteriales; family Haloferacaceae; genus Halolamina. The sequence continues at coordinate 8,305 of JBDGQC010000142.1, forward strand.
CGTTCCCGCACTCCGGGTCGGCGACCCGACTGGGCCCTCGGAGAACGTCGCCAGCCGTTCCTGCGTGCCGCCCGCGAGCAGGTCGCCCGCCGGCGGGAGGGAGCCCTCGTAGGTGCGTGCGAGGCCGTCCGCGTACGAGAGTAACTCCTCGGAGGCGATACCGTCGACAGCCGCGACGCCGGTGACGACCGCGAGTTCGAACACGTCGGCCTCGAGGTTACGGTCGAGCGCCGGCGACTCCGTGCCGGCGTCGTCGCGGGTCGTCTGGTCGCGGCCGAACGCCCGGACCGTCTCGACGGCGCGCTCGGCGGCGGCCGTGCGGGCCAGCAGGTAGAACCCGCGGGAGACCAGCACGTCCGCGGCGAGCACGTCGAGGTCGGCGTCGATGTCCTCGTCGCTCACAGCGGCCCACGGCTCCTCGTGGGCGAGGCGGCGGGTCAGCGCCAGCCCCTCGTAGATGAGTTGGACGCCCGCCGCCTGCTCGCCGAACACCGATACGTCGGTGTCCGAGGCGAACGCGCGGGCGCTCAACAGCGTGAGCGCGCCGGGGGTCATCGCCGCCGTTGCCAGCCGCTCGTCCAGTATCTCACGGAGGGGCTCGGGCTCGATATCGCTCACCGCCTCCCGCGCGGAGCGGCGGGCCAACACGGCGTCGTCCATCGGTAGTAGATAGTCGCGGCGGAGCCAAAGGCCTTTGGAAAGCCCCCCAAACCGATGGCAGCAGCCCGGAGCCGACGGCTCGGGGGCGGCGGCGACGACCGCAGGAGAGCGAAGCGTTATGAGCGTCCCCGTCCCAAACGGAGTATGGTCGAGTGCGAGTACTGTGGGAACACCTTCGAGAGCGAGGAGGCCCACCTCGAACATCTCGAAGCGGAGCACGCCGGTGAACTCGGGCCGATAGACGAGCGCCGTGTGGAGGCGGCCGGCGGCAGCGAGGAGGAAGGACCCCCCCTGACAGGGCTTCTCGCCGGCGCCGCGGTGCTCGTCGTCGCCGTCGTCGCCCCCAACCCCGACAAGAACCCGGAACGGGAACTACGTGCTGACGGCCTGGACCTATCGGCTGGTCATCGACGACTACGACGCCGAGGCGGTCCGGGCCTTCGCCGCCGAGTATTTCGGCCGCGGGCCGGAGAGCCCGGTCCGATAGGGCGTTCTCAGACCGGAAGCTCCGGCGCCGCCGGCATCGAGCGTTTGTGTTCGCTCCCCTCGACCAGCGCGTTCACGCGCTCCACGTGTTCGGCCTCAACGGCGTCGAGGTGGCGGACCGTGGCGTCCTTCGAGAGCGGCCCATCGACGTGCAACGCGAGCACGGCGTCCAGGTGGTCGTAGTTCATCCCCATCTCCTCCTCGTCAGTCTGGCCCTCCCACATCCCCGCGGTTGGCGTCCGCATCACCAGTTCGTGGGGGACGCCGACGTGGGCCGCGAGCTGCCGGACCTGTTGTTTGTAGAGATGGCCGATAGGGTTGCAGTCAACCGCCTGGTCGCCGTACTTGGTGAAGTAGCCCGTTATCGCCTCGCTGCGGTTCCCCGTCCCCAGGACGACGCGGTTCTCGGTGTTGGCGACGTAGTAGTTCAACACCGCACGCGTCCGCACGCGGACGTTCCCCGCCGCGGTGTGGTCGTCCGTCCCCTCGGGATAGGCCTCGTCGAACCGCTCGGCGATGGGCTCGATTTCGATGACATCGTAGGGAATGCCCAGCGACTCGGCCACCGTCTCGGCGTCGCTCATCCGCTCCTCGTCGCTCACTCGGCCGGGCATGGTGAGGCCGTGGAGGTCGTCCTCGCCCAGCGCCTCGACGGCGAGATAGGCGGTCAGGGTCGAATCGATGCCGCCGGAGAGTCCCAGCACCGCGCCCTCGGCGCCGGCGTCCGCGACGGTTTCCTCGATGAAGGCGGTGATGCGGTCGTGGACCGCTTCGAGTTCGTCATGTGAGAAGCGGAGGTCCAGCGGTGCATCATCCATCAGCACGTTCTCGGGCATGACCGACCGTTTGGCCGGGGGGGAGAAATAGCCATCCCTCGACATGAAAGAGAGACCCGCGGCCAGTTCGAGACACCGCAGGTGGATACGGATGGCACGTTCCGAAACCGACTTACCGAAGGGCGGTGTTTATCTGAGTGCGAAGCACGTGCCGTCGATATCGCAAGCGAAAAACCACTAAGGCGGATGTGGTCCAGTGGTAGGACAGTAGCTTCCCAAGCTACCGGCCCGGGTTCAATTCCCGGCATCCGCATTTTGATCTCTTCCCGCACCTATAGTCGCGAAAATCTCACCATGTGATTACGGGCTGAGCACGACCCTACGGTTTCAACTAATGCGGTAGCGCGGTGTCCCCTTTCTGAATGAATGAGCGAAATCGTCCGAAAGACCGGAGATCTTTTCTGATGTGTCCGGACTACGTCCGACGATGCTGAGACGCTCCGCGTCTCAAACCACGAGTGATCAGGAGGGTGGAGCGCGTGTATATAAGTTGCAGACACTTGCCTATAAGTAGCCATACGTTTCTATTGAACATGTGGTAGACGACTACGTGCGTCGGACAGCAATCACTCGTCTCGAAGTTACCGACGAGCAACGCGCTCTCCTCGAAGACACCGTCTCCGAGTGGAAACGTGGCTGCCAAATCGCCACGGACATGGCGTGGGGTAACTGCAACGCTAAAAGCGACGTACAGCCCCTCGCCTACGATACTGTGCGCGAACAAACCGACCTCGGTAGTCAGCACGCGATTCTCGCCACCCACCAAGCCGCCCAAGCCATCACCGGCTGTATCGAACGCCGGTCCAAAGGCAAGAAGGTCAGCAGGCCCACCTTCACCGCACCCACGGTGAAGTACGATACCCGGACGATGACGTTGTTTGACGATGATACGGTATCGCTCTCCACAACGGAGAGTCGCGTCCGATGTGAACTTGCTTTGCCCGACGACGACGACGGCTACCAACGGCAGTACCTCGATTCCGATGAGTGGAGCGTTACTGAAAGTACGCTCACCGCCCGTGACGGGGACTATTTCTTACATATCGGCTTCCGTCGACCCGAGAATGATATCGAGCGGAACACCGCTGAGGACGGAACGGTTCTCGGGGTTGACCTCGGTATCGAAAATCTCGCTGTCACCAGTACGGCCTACTTCTTCAGCGGGCAGGAGCTAACCCACGATCTCCGCGAGTTTGAGAAAGTACGTACTGGACTCCAACAGACCGGGACCCGAAGCGCCCACCGGACGCTCGAACAATCGAGTGGCCGAGAACTACGATACGTCCGCGACGTGCTTCATCGTGCGTCGAACGCCATCGTAGCGGAAGCAATCCGACACGAGTGCGACGTGATCGCGTTTGAGGACTTGACCCATATCCGCGACCGAACAGGCGCGTCGTGGGGGCACAAGTGGGCGTTCCGAACACTCTACGAGCAAGTGGAGTACAAAGCCGAATCAGTCGGCGTCTCCGTGAAACAAGTGGGTTCGGCATACACATCGAAGCGGTGCGCCGAGTGTGGATTTACTGCGAGCGAGAATCGCCCAACTCGAAGCGACTTCCGCTGTCAGAAGTGCGAGTCGGAAGCGAACGCGGATTACAACGCGGCGAAGAACATCGGGATGCGGTACGTCCGTCGGGGCCAACAGTCGTCTCGGCGGACGGGCAACAGTCAGCTTGCCCTCAAGTCTGGAACTGTGACGCCAAGTGGCGGATTTACCGCTCACCCAAACGGGTTCGAGACCGAGTTCATGGACAAGCCCCACTCTCCACGAGCGAACCCCTCAGGGTAAGCGAAGTAGGGTGGGGTAGTTGACTTCCCGGACGGCGCACTCTTTGTCCCCGGGGTCGAACGCTTCCGTATGCGAACCGCGTTCCACGTCTCCGACGCCGACGCCTACCGCACCGCAGAGGCGAAAGTCCGCAATCTGCTGGGCGACGAAACGCTCGACCTGTCCGAAGTGGCCGTCGTCGTCGACCACCCCAAGAGCATCAACGCGGCCGCAGGGCGGCTACAGGACGCGACTGAGTCGTTGGCCGAGATGGGCGCAACCGTGAAGCTCTGCTCGAACGCCTTCGGCGGCGCCGACGCCGACGAGACGGTGTTCTCCGAGGGTGTCGAACTGGTCTCCTCGGGCGTTGGCGAACTCACGCGACTGCAGAATAGTGGGTGGACCTATATCCGCCTATAGACGGCTCCAACGGAACGCGACCGGTTACTCCTGACTCGGCGCATCCGGCGGCTGCAGGTCGCGTCCGAACTCGTCGAATTCGTCAATGTCGTCGGGAAGGTCGTACTCGATGCGGCGCTGTTCCTTGTTGCGCTCCAGACGGTCTTCCACGGGGTCAGCGACGGACTCCCAGCCGGGCTTGACCCGAACGGATTTGGCGGGCTGGCCGACCACGACGTGGTGGGCGGGCACGTCGCCATCGACGACCGCCTTCGCGCCGACGACCGAGTTCTCGCCGAGTTTCGAGCCGGCGCGCATCAGCGTGTCGTAGGTCAGGCGGGCGTCGTCCTCGATGACCGTGCGGTAGTTCTTCACCTCGGTCTGGTCCACGATGTCGTGGTCGTGGGAGAGCACCTGCGCCGAGTCCGAGATGGAAACCCGGTCGCCGATGGTGAGTTCCCCCCGGTCGTCGAGATGCACGTCGTCGTGGACGACCACGTTGTCGCCGACGGAGATGTTGTGGCCGTAGGTGAACGTGATGCCCTTGAAAAAGCGGCAGTTCTCGCCCACCTCGTCGAACAGGTGCGTCGCCAGCATCTGGCGGAACCGGAGCGCGAACCCCACGTTGTCGGCCATCGGCGTCGCGTCGAACTGCCGCCAGAGCCACTGGAGGTGTTTCGAGCGCTGGAACCGCGACTCGTCTTTCTCGGCGTAGTACTCCGACTCCAGCGTCGCGTTACAGGGGTCATACCCCTGCAGGCGCACCCGCTCGGCGGGGGTGACGTCGCCGCCGTTCTGCCAGCGTTCGTGAGCCTCCCGGTCGCCGAACAGGTCAACCAGCACGTCCTGCACCACGTCGCAGGTATCCTCGTCGGAGGAGAGACGGTCATCGACCGCCGCGAGGAACGCGTCCACTCCCTCCTCGGCGTCGGGGGGGAGCGATGCGTGGCGTTTGGTCATACCCGGAGGGTGGGTTCGCCAGAACATATGGGTTCGGGTGTTCACACGAACCGCAGAACCGCCGAACGGTCCCGACATATTTGCCGATCGCTCGTGCCGTCTACCGTAACGGCATACGACGAACCGCGGGTCGCGGGGACGGCTCGTGGGAGGCGTGAACCCATCGTCAAGCAGCGCGTCGGCGGACAGCACGTCAGCGCCGACTCCAACGTCGAACACGTCGTCGAAAGGTCGGAGGGAACCCGTGAGGCCGCCGCCAAAGATATCCAGAACACCGGTTCCGACGTGGTGAGCTGAGACTCTGTTCTCGAAGCGCTCCGCGATTGCTGCTTCAAAACGGCTCGGTGCCAGCACCATGGTCTGGAGTTCGTGGAAGGTGTCGATCTGTATGGCCGACACAGCCACGGCACAGTCTCTGTAGCTGCGAAACGGAGTTCGCAGCAGTTCGTGAGCCGTGGCTGGTTACGCCAGGAACACGTGCCGCGGCCGGTCGGCCAGAACCTCGCGGCCGAACTGCACCGTGTCGCGGAACGCGTCCGACCGGAAGAACTCCATGGCGTCCTCCTTCGCGCGCCATTGGCTCGCGATGAACATGTCGTTCTCGTCCGCGCGGTTGACCATCAGGTCCGTCTCCCGGTGGCCCTCCATCTCCCCGAGCAGGTCGGCGATGGTATCGAACCGGTCGACGAAGTCCTCGCGGTAGTCCGGCTGAACGGTGTAGAACATCCCCATCGTCCCGAAGCCGGACCCCTCGCCCGCGCGGGAGACGACGCCGGGCAGGTCAGCGAGGAAGCCCGCGGCCGTCTCCGCGGCGCTGGCGGTGTCCCAGATGCTGACCACCGCGACCCGGTCGGTCATCGTCCCCTCGTAGACGGCCGTCTTGACGTGGGTATCGTAGTGCTCGAAGTTGCCCCGGAGCCCGTCGACCTCCTCGGCGATCTCGTCGGCGTCGGCCTCGCTGTAGAGCACCGTCGCGTAGACGTCCTCGCCGTGTGGCTGGCCGGCGTAGATGTCGAGGTCTTCGAGTTGGCCGCGAATCTGCTCGGCGGAGACGCCATCACTCTCGTCGTCGGGCTGGTCACTATCGCCGTGGTGATCGCCGTCGCCGCCGTCGCCGTGATGGCCGTCGCCACTCTCGTCACCGTGATGGTCGCCGTCGTGGTGGCTCGCGGCCTCGGCGCTTCCGGTGGGAACCGTCTCACCCCGGAGATACGCGCCGAGGTCCGCGGGCGGGAAGCGTCGGCCGACAAAGAACGAGCCGAACTCGCCGTACTTCGAGGTGGCGTCGTCGAACCGGAGTTCGTAGACGATGTCCTTGATGTCCACGGCGTCGCCGGCGAACAGCGTCACGCCCCACTCCCAGTCGTCGAGGCCGAGCGCCGAGGAGATGATCTGGTCCACTTTCCCGCCCCACTTCCGGGCGGTCTCGCCGTGGCCCGCCATCAGGTCCGCGCGCTCGTCGAACGGCAGGTCGTACCAGTTGACCTCCTCGCCGCGGCGCTTGTTCATCGGGTAGAAGCAGACGTACTCGTCCTCGGGGAGGTCCGGCTTGATCTTCCCCTCGATGTAGCGTTTCAGCCCCTCGTCGACTTCTTCCTCGTCGTCGGCGAAGTACGCGTCCGAAACGTAGCCCGAAACCTCGGTGACCGAGACGAACGAGTCGGTCTGGTCGGCGAAACGGCCGAGTTCGGTGGCTTCGAACCGACGCTCGGCTGTCGAGAGGTGGTCCAGCGTCGGGCGGAGATGCAGCACCAGCAGGTCGGCCTTGTCGCCGACGACGCTGAAGACGGCGGAAGTCCCCTCCTCAGCGTCCTCCACGGCCTCGTGACTGCGGAGATACTCGACGCCCTCCGAAACCGCGCGCTCGCGGTCCCGTTCGGCGGCCTCGCGCCAGCCGTCCCAATCGACGGTGCGGAAGTCGTGCAGGACGAACCAGCCCTCCTCGGTCTGCGGTGGTTCGGTCATACCTTCCTATCGGTTCCGGGGGGGTTTGGGCGTTGTGTGTCCGGCGTCCGGGCGGTCCGGTGACCGAGCGTTCGGTCGGTCCGGCAGTCCGAGCGTTCTGACGCTCGGGCGCGAACCACGCACGAGCGGGCGTGTGAGCCAGCGTAGCGGAGGTTACCCGTACCGTAACGCTTTCACCCGGAGCCAGGGAAACGTGGGGCAATGCGGAAGAGCGGCCCACCGAAAGGCCTCATCTCGTACATCGTTCTGGAGCTTCTCGAAGAGAAACCGCGGTACGGCTACGAGATACTCAAGGAAATAACGGAAATCAGCGGCGGCCACTGGGAGCCGTCGTACGGCTCAGTCTACCCCATCCTCTACAAGTTCGAGGAGAACGGCTGGGCCGAGCGCATCGAGCGCGAGGACGAACCCGACCGGAAGTACTTCGCGCTCACCGAGGACGGCGAGGCGGAACTCGCCGAGAAACGCGTCGAAACCGGCGGCAAGGCCCGGGAGTTCGCCGACGTGATTCTGGGGTTCTACCACGTCTACGTCGCCTTCTCCACGGACGACCGGTTCGAGGTGGACCAGCCGGCGGATAGCTGGCGGTTCGACGAGCAGTTCTCGGCGTGGATCTGCGAGCAGGTGGTGCGCCACCACGAGTACTACTTCGACGACTTCGAGCGCATCGAGGACACCCCCGAGGAGTTCTACGAGCGGTTGGGCGTGGACCAAGACGAGTAGGCCGCCTCGGGACGCTGTTCTCAGCCCAGTAGCTGCGGCCCGAACAGCACCAGAAGCAGCGAGATGAGCATCGCCATCCCCACGCTCGTGGTCACCGCCCGCGTCGCGGTGTGTTTGTCCTCAATCGGGAGTCTGGCGACCACGGCCTCCGTCGCCGCGCGGAGAATCCGCCCCCCATCGAGGGGATAGCCCGGGATGCAGTTGAAAAAGGCGAGGTTGAGGTTGATCCACCCGGTCCAGAACAGCAGGTTCGCGAGCAGGAACACGCCGCCGCCAAGCGGTTCGAGCGGCCCGGTCACCTCGTAGAAGTTCCGGTTGGCCGCGACGAAGCCGGGGAAGTTGAACTCGAAGCCGAGGCCGACGACGCCGATGAACGGCAACACGAGGATGAGCAGCGCCCGCGAGAGCAGCGAGCCCTCGCCGCCGGTCAGCAGCGAGAGGAACGAGTCCGCGGGATACGGCTTCACGCCGAGGCTGCTGGTTTCGATACCGCTGTAGCCCGCCCGCGGCGAGATACCCAGATAGCCGCCCTCCTCTCCTTCGCGGTAATCCTGCGTGAGCGTCACCGTCTCCGTCCGGCGCTCGCCGTCGACGACAGCGACGATTTCCACCGTCTCACCCGGTGAAACCCCCGCCAGCGCCGTCGTCACGTCTGCAGGGGTGTGTGTGACCGTGTCGTCGATTCGCAGCAGGAGGAACCGCTCCCGGGTCGGAAAGCCGGCCTGGGAGAGCGGGTGGTCGCTCGCGTCGCTGCTCCCGGGTGTCGTCTCCGGTGCAGTAGCGACCGCGAGCACGCCCATCGGTCCCGTCGTCGTCCGCCCGTCGGCGGTTTCGAGCGTCACCGTCGAGCGGCCCGCGACTGCGTCGCGGAACCCTTTCTCGGTCTGTACGGCCGTGCCGTTGACCGCGACGATGGTGTCGTTCACGTCGACGCCCGCTTCGCCCTCGGCCGCGAGCGGCGAGTCGGGCGCCATCGTCGTCACCAGCAACGAGCGCGAGACGGTGGTTTCGGTGCCGTCACCGAGCGTGACCTGAATCTGTCCCGCCGTGCTCTCGGCGAGATACGTTTCGAGTTCGGTGCTGTTGGCGATTTCCTCGTCGCCGACCGCGACGATGCGGTCGCCGGGTTCGATGCCGGCGTCAGCCGCCGCGGAGCCCGGGACGACACCCCCGATGGCCGCGCCGGGCGCGACGGCGAGCGACCCGACGACCGGGCCGACCAGCAGGGCGAACGCGACGAACGTTATCGCGTAGTTGTTGGTGACGCCGGCAGCGAACATCCGGGCGCGGGCACCGCGGTCCGCGCGACGCTGGCTCTCTTCGTCGGGTTCGACGAACGCGCCGACGGGGAGGATGGCCACCGAAACCAGCCCCATGGACTCGATGTCGATGTCGCCGACCCGGCAGAGCAGGCCGTGGCCACCCTCGTGGACGACGAGGCCGACCAGCAGGCCGAAGACGATTTCGGGGGCGACCGAGAGCGGGAGGAACTCGTTGACGCCGGGGATGACCAGCACGTTCTGTGGGTCGTTCACCGGCGACGGCGCTGGCGGATTGCGGATGATGGAGACCGCCCGCTGGAGCAGGAGGACGAACACCCCGGCCATCACCACGAACGTCGCGCCCAGGCCGATGTTGGTCCAGGCCCGCCAGAACCGCTTCGGGCCGGCGAGCCAGTTCAGGAACGCCCGTCCGCTTTTCGTGTGGAACGTCGTCAGCGGTCCCTGAACCTTCACCCAGTCGGGGAGATACCCCTGGGCGTCGGCCCAGTAGGCTGCCGCCGAGTAGGCGAGAAGGCCGGCGAGAATCCAGAACAGCGTGCTCATTGGCGGAACGTGGGCACGATTACGCAAAGGCGTTCGGGTCCCGCCCCGCGAACGGGGTCGCCTCAGGGGTCCGTCGGGTCGTCAATCCAACTGTAGCAGCGGTACTCCCGGTCCTCGTCGTCAGTCAGCATCGAGCGCGGGATGAACCCCCGACCGCCGCGGGCGCCGACGGCCGGCGCATCGGGGTCGTCGCTCACGAACATCGCGCGGGCGCCGAGGTCGAGGGTCAGCGAGAGCGTCCCACGGTGGTTCTCGTCGGGGTCGAACGACATCGCCACCTCGCCCGTGCCGACGCCGAACCGGACGTGACCGTCGGGCGATTCGACCGCCACGTCGTGGCTTCTGAGCCCGCCGGCCAGCTCCTCGAGCCACGACGCGAGCGTCTCGCGGTCGAGTTCCTGCTGCAGGTCGAACCCGCCGTCGTCCTCGATATCGCCCTCGTCGAACGCGAAGGTCGGATAAACCAGTTCCTCCGGCGCGAGCGCCTTCTCAGCCGGCGCTATCGGCCCCGACGCGTCGTCGCCGTCCCGTGTCGGTTCCTCGCCCATCGTCTCGTTCTGTCAGTCACTCACCCGGGGACGGTATCAAGCTTCGGCAATCGCGCCGCGGGGCTTCCGCGACGAACGCTGCGCGGCCTGCATCGCCCCGTTCAGCCCTCCCGACGGAGGCGTTGCACCACGAACTCCCGGTCGAGTTCGCCCATGAACTCGCCGAGCCGTGGCCCCTGGGGCTGGTCGAAAAAGAGCCGGTAGCCGGCCTCGAAAAGGGCCCCTACGTCCAGGTCGTGTGCCTTCGCTATCTCGTAGATTTCGCCCTGGATCTCCTCGCCCTCGTGGGTTTCCGCGACGAACGCCGCGAGGTCGTCGAGGGCGGCCTGCTCGGCGTCGCCGAGGTCCACGTCGGGGAGGTCGGACTGGAGCCGGTAGTTGTAGGCGTTGTCGCACCGTTCAGCCCACGCGCGGGCCTTCTCGACGCGGTTCAGCGCCTCGTCGATGACCTCCTCGGAGGCGTCCTCGGGGATGTGGCCCTCGTTGCGGGCCATCCGCAGCCGCAGGTCCCGGTCGTCGACCATCCCGAGCACCGCCGCGAACGTGTAGGGCAGGCGGATGCGGTCTTCGCGTACCTCGTCCACCGTGAACGGGTAGGCGCGGTCGGCGAACCGGCTGAGTTCGTCGTCGTCCACCTCGCCGAAGTAGGCCCGCTCGAACCGGTCGAAATCGTCGACCAACTGGTCCAGCCGGGAGATGTCGAAGTCCCGCGCCTTGTTCGGGTTCAGCGCGAAGAAATACCGGAGGACTTCGGGTTCGAGCAGTTCCAGGACCTCCGGGACGGTGACCACGTTCCCCTCCGAGGAGGAGAGCGGTTCGCCGTTGAGCGTGAACCACTCGTAGGTCATCGGGACCGGGGGCTGTTCGCCCAGCACGTTCCGCATGATGTCCTCGCCGGAGGGCCATGACCCCTCGGCGTGGTCCTTGCCGAACGGCTCGAAATCCACGCGGAGCAGGCTCCATTGGGCGGGCCACTCGAAGCGCCAGGAGAGCTTCCCGTCCCGGAGCGTCGCCTCGCCCTCGTGCCCGCAGCCCTCGATTTCGCGGCCGCCCGCGGTCAGCCCCGTGCAGGCGTAGGAGACGGTTCCGGCATCGACGTCCTCGACGGTCACATCGGTGGTGATGATGCCACAGTCCTCACAGACGACGCGGAACGGGGAGTACGTCTCGTCGACGGTGTCCTGGTACCCCGCGAGCACCTCGCGCGCGGTGTCGATGTTGTTCAGTATCGTCCGTATCTGTGGCTCGAACTCGCCGCGCTCGTAGAGGTCGGTGTTCGAGAGCACCTCGACGGGCACGTCCACCATGTCTGCGGCCTGCGAGAGCAAGTCCGCGAAGTGCTCGCCGTAGGAGTCGTGGCAGTCGCCGAACGGGTCGGGGATATCGGTGTAGGGCTTGCCGAGGTTTTTCCCGAGCGCGCCCGCGTCCACGTCGCCGAGTTCGACGACGTCCCAGTCGGCGTCGGCCAGGCGTCGCGGGAGCTTTCGGAGCGGGTCGCGGTCGTCGGAGGTGAACACCTGCCGGACCTCGTGGCCGCGCTCGCGGAGCACCTCGGCGACGAAATGGCCCCGCAGAATCTCGTTGAAGTGACCAAGGTGGGGGATGCCCGAGGGCGAGACGCCGCCCTTGACCACGATAGGGTCGTCGGGGTCGCGGGCCTCGATTTCGTCGGCGACGGCGTCGGCCCAGAACGCGTGGAAGGAGTCGCCATCGGCGTCGTCGCGCTCCGAATCGATGTTCGGGGCGGAACTGTCCATCGAACCAGGGTCGCTGGGGCTACTCATGGCGCCAGTAAGTCGGTTCGTCGTTCTCGCCCGTCGGGACCACGTCGGTGCCGGAGTGTTCGCCGCGGAGGACGGCATCTACGACGGCGTCGGGGTCGGTGCCGTCGAGGACGATGGTGCGCAGCGACGACCGCTCGATGAGTTTCGCCGCGAGCAGGTCGACGGGGGCGGACGCCCCGGCCCCGCGGTCCATCGGCGCGATGACTTCGACCAGTTCCGCGGGGGTGAGCTGTGACAGCTGTTCGGCGTCCTCGTCAACGTCGGGGTCGGCGGTGTAGACGCCGTCGGCGCTGGTAGCGAACACCAGCAGTTCGGCGTCCACGTACTCCGCGAGCGCGGCGGCGACGGCGTCGGTGGTCTGGCCCGGGGTGACGCCCCCCATTACCGTCGTATCGCCGCGTCGGACCGCCTCCCCGGCCGCCTCGTAGGTGGTCGCGGGCGTGCGCTGGACGCCGTGGCCCATGGCGGCGATGAGCAGCCGGGCGTTGAGCCGCGTGACGCCGATGCCCAGTTCGTCGAGTTGGAACTCGTTGGCCGCGAGGTCGCGAGCGGTGCCGATGTAGTCGCGGGCGACGCCGCCGCCACCGACGACCGCCCCGAGTTCACAACCCTCCGCCGAGAGCTTCTGCAGGGCGTCGGCGAACCCCTGCACGCGCTCGGGGTCGAGCCCCGGCGCGAGAACGCTACCCCCGATGGAGACGACGACTCGCATTACCGGAGCTACCGGTGTCTCGCTCTTAAACACGGTGGTACTGGGTCGAAACCGGCCGCTCGCACGCGGGTCGGGCGTGGCTACTTTCGGCACGGAGACGCCCGCAGTCGGCTTTGTTTCTTGTGAACTATCCCCAACGTTTTCACGGAGTGGTGCGTTAGAATCCCATGTCAGCCCAGCGTGGTATCAGCCCCGTCATCGGGGTGGTGCTGATGTTGCTCATCACGCTGTTGCTCGCCTCGGTGTTCGCCGCGGGGGCGACGCTCTACGGCAACAGCCTCGACTCGCAGGAGGCGATGCCATCCGGGCCTAATAGCACGGCCAGCGCGGCATCGACGGCGACGGACACCGACGGCCCCTGGGTCGGCGGCTCCGCCGAGTTGTTCCAGCTTTCGAACAACGATGCCGCCGCCACGAGCGTCTCCCTCCGGGTGAACTTCACAATCGAGAACGGCTCGCAGACGATTGGGAATTCGCTGAACAGCGTCTACATCGAGGTGACGACCGGCTCACCCGATATGTTCTCGGGGACGAGCACCAGCGACCTGACGACGTTCGGTATCGATACCGACAGCGACGGCGACATCGACGAGGAGATCAGCCACGACATCGACGAGTGGTCCGTCCAGAACGGCGGCAGCACGCTGAAAATCGGGCTCGGCGGCTCGGCGTACACGGCGCAGGCGGGCGACTCCATCATCGTCGTTTTCGGCGGCGTCGACACCCCGTCCAGCGCCGGGACCTACGACATGAAAGCCCAGACCAGCGGCGACGGCAACTGGCACTACGGCAGCGTCACGGTCAACGACTAACCCGCCGACGCCGGGGCCGGGCGGTCGGGAATCCGGACGCCGCATCGAGACGGCCCGGCGAGCAAAGGCCTAAGCCGGTCGGACCCCGCCACATATCTATGCAGGCTCTCTCCATCGTCGGCCCGGACGCGACGGCCATCCGCGACGAGGTCGCGGCCCACCTTGACGGTCGGGTCGCCACCGTCGACCGCACGGACCACCTGGACGTGGACGCCGGCGGCCGGTTCGAACTGAGCGACGACGGTGACTGGACCGCCGAGGGGACGGACCGCTCGTTCGACGAACTGCTCGACGCGCTCGCAGCCGACTACGACTACGCGCTCGTCTCCGGGTTCTCGAAACTCCGGCTGGCGACCGTGGTCATCGGCGACCGGGAGGTCCCCGGCGACGTACTCCGGCGCGTCGACGACGCCGAGACGCTCGACCCGGCGGCGCTGGCGGCCGAAGTCGAGGAACTGGACCACCACGTCACGCTGGAGTCGCTCGTCGCGGCGGCCAAGGAGTCCCCGAGAGCCCACCGTTCGGGCGCCATCGCTACGTTCACCGGCCGGGTGCGCCGGAAGGACAGCGAGGACGACAGCCCGACGACCCACCTGAAGTTCGAGAAGTACGAAGGCGTCGCCGAGGAGCGGATGGAGTCCATCGCGAGCGAACTGGAGGACCGCGAGGGGGTGTTCGACGTGTTGTTCCACCACCGGACGGGCGTCGTCGCCGACGGCGAGGACATCGTCTTCGTCGTCGTGCTCGCGGGCCACCGCCGCGAGGCGTTCCGCACCGTCGAGGACGGCATCAACCGGCTGAAAGACGAGGTTCCGCTGTTCAAGAAGGAGACTACCGAAGCCGAGGAGTTCTGGGTTCACGACCGCACGTAGGTGCGCGCCAGCGGCGGCATGGGTTTCTTTCACGTTCTCGTCTCCGGTTCATTCGTCTGACGAGCCGGCTTCCCGAAGCACGAATCTATTCAAATCGAGCGGTTTAGAGGCAGTTATAAAGAGTCTCGAACGCTTTGAGGCGTTCGTAAACTGTTCATTTTACGTCGTTTTCCGGCCGAGCGGCGGTGAAACAGGGCGAATTTACCCCGACAGTCTCTACTTTATATACTCCCCAAGGGCATGGCCCGGAGTGAGGCGAACCACAATGAGCGCAACCCGGAATCCCTCCACCGACGCCGCGACCGCGAATCCGAACGACGACCTCTCGAAGGAGGAGCGGCTGACGCGCTACCTCCGCGAGAAGATCGACGAGGGCGAGATGTACTTCAAGAGCAAGTTCATCGCCGACGAGGTCGACCTCTCGCCCAAGGAGATCGGCGCGCTGATGGTGAAACTCAGCGAGTCCGCCGAGGAACTGTCCGTCGAGAAGTGGTCGTACACGAGCGCGACCACCTGGCGCGTCGAGACCGCGTAAGCCGGACGGGGAAGCGCTTTCGCCGACCCCGCGACGACGGCCCTCCACCACGCGGTTCCCGCTTTTGTGTACCCGCCAGTAGCCAGCCTTATGCGCGAGCGACGGTAACTCGAACCGATGGCAGACACGTCCGGGTCCGACCCCCCGCACCCGGAAGCGCTCGACGCGTGGTTCCACCTGACGGCGACCCGTCGCGAGGGCGACCGGGTGTTCTACTACGGCGAGTCCCTGGTCCCCAAATCGCGCCTCGCCGATGAACTCGTCCCGGCGTTCCGCGAGGCGGGCTACGAACTCCGCATCGCTGACGGCGAGGAGGCGGGCGACGTGCTCGTCGCCCGGCCCGTCGGCACCGCCGCCAAGCGCGAAGGGTTGCCGGTGATGAACATCGCGCTGTTCGTGGCGACGGTGTTCTCAACGCTGTTCGTCGGCGCGACCGCGTGGTACTACATCCCGGTCTCGGCCGTGATGGAGAACCCCCTCCGCCTGCTCGAAGCGTGGCCGTTCACCGCCGCGGTGCTGGGCGTGCTGTTGACCCACGAACTCGGCCACTACGCGATGGGCCGCTACCACGGCGTCGACGTGAGCCTCCCCTACGTCATTCCGTTTTTCGTCCCGTTCGGCACGATGGGCGCGGTCATCCGCATGCGGAGCCGTATCCCCGACCGCCGGACGCTGTTCGACATCGGCGCCGCGGGACCGCTGGCGGGGCTGGCCGCCACCATCGTCGTCACCGCAATCGGCGTCTCACTCGACCCGATGACGGTCCCCCAGCGCGTGCTTGATAGCGGCGGCGAGGTCATCCTCTTTCACAACCCGCCGCTGCTCGAACTCGTCGCCGACGCCCTCGGCCAGCCCTCGAGCTACGAGGCCGAGAACAAGGTGATGCACCCCGTCGTGATGGGTGGCTGGATAGGGATGTTCTTCACCCTGCTGAACCTGCTGCCGGTGGGCCAACTCGACGGCGGCCACATCGTCCGGGCCATCGTCGGCGAGCGACAGGAGACCGTCGCCGCGATGGTGCCGGGCGCGCTGTTCACGCTGGCGGCGTATCTCTGGTACGTCGAGGACCTGGGCCTGAACGACTCCGTCGGCCTCTGGGTGTTCTGGGGGCTGCTCGCGGTCGTCATCTCGCTGGGCGGCGCCGCCGACCCGATTGACGAGGCACCGGTCGGCTGGAAGCGGATTCTTGTCGGTGTCCTGACATTCGCCCTGGGCGCGCTCTGTTTCCTGCCCGTCCCCATCGAAATCGCGACAGTCTGAGCCCGTCCCGCCCTCACTCCCCGTGGGTGAACCCCCGGTCCGGGAGCGGTTCGCCGTTCGCCGTCACGCCGTGTTCCGTCACCTCGCCGATGACCGTCGCCGAGACACCCGTCGCCTCGGCGGCCGCGAGCGCCGCGTCCGGATCCGGCGTCGTGAACACGAGTTCGAAATCCTCGCCGACGTGTGCGGCACACTCCCGGCGGTCGGTCTCATCCACGGCGACGGCCTCGGCCGCCGGGTGGACGGGGAGTCGGTCCCACTCGATAGCGAAGCCGCAGTCGCTCGCCTCCCCGAGTTGGTGGAGCGAGCGTGCGAGGCCGTCGCTCGAATCCATCATCGCGCTCGCGTGGGCCCGGAGCGCACGGCCTGCCGCGATGCGCGGGGGAAACCGGAACAGTTCGTTGCCGACGTCGGTGTCGCCGCTCTCGAACCGTCGGAGCGCTGCCGCCGTGCGGCCCAGTTCACCGGTGACACAGACCGCCTCGCCGGGGCTGGCGCCATGCCGATACACGGGGTCCTCCACGCGCCCGATTGCGGTCGTGGCGGCGGTGAACTCCGCGTGTTCGTCCAGGTCGCCGCCGACGTACTCGCCGTCGACGCGTCGGCACACGTCGCGGGCGCCGCGCACGAACGCGTTGATTTCGCCCTCCTCGAACGACGGGGCGGCGTAGACGGCGACGGAACAGGTCGCCGCGGCGCCCATCGCCGCGAGGTCCGACAGCGAGGCGCCGACCGCCCGCCAGCCCGCGGTGTAGCGGGTCGTCCCCCGCGGGAAGTCCGAGCGCTCGTGGAGCATATCGGTGGTGACCGCGAGCCCGTCGATGACCGCGGCGTCGTCGCCGGCCGCCGGGAACGTCGCCGCAAGCGACCGGAGCGCGCTTCGCTCGTCCATAGGCTCGCTGTCGGCGGGCAGCGTATAAACCCCGCCGGCCGGGGTCGCTCGCGGCCAGCGGGCGACCGCCACCGGAGCCTTGAAACGCGAGCCGGGAGTCCGTTCGGGCATGGACACCGACCAACTGAAGACGACCCTGGTCGGCTTCGGCGGTGCCGTCGCCGTGCTCGGACTGCTGCTTTACCTGGTCGGCATCGGCAACCTCGTCGAGCAGCTTTCCCGCGCCGATACGGAGACGGTCGGCCTCGTGGTCGCCGTCACGGTCGGGTGGCTGTTCGCGTGGGGCCTCGCGCTCCGAACCGTGCTGGCCGTGCTCGGGGAGCGGGTTTCCCCCGTTCGGACGTTTCTGGTGTTCGCGGGCGCGATGTTCAACAACAACATCACCCCGTTCGGGCAGGCCGGCGGCGAACCGGTGACGGCGCTGCTCATCTCACGCGCCACCGACACGGAGTACGGCACGGGGCTGGCGGCGATAGCGAGCGTGGACACGCTCAATTTCGTCCCCTCTATCAGCCTCGCGCTGGTCGGCGCCGCCTACTTCGCCACCGAGGTGACGTTCAGCCAGAACCTCCGGATAGCGACGGCGAGCGTCGTCGTGCTCGCGCTCGTGGTGCCCGTGCTCGCGGTCCTGGGCTGGCGCAACCGTGACCGCGTCGAGGCCTCCGCAGTCGGCGTGTTCCACCGTGTCGGCGGCTGGGCCGGCCGGCACGTGCCGGGCGTCTCCGCTCCGACACGCGCGGCTATCGAGAGCCGGGTGGACCACTTCTTCGAGGCCATCGAGCGGGTCGCGACCAACCCGCGCGGCCTCGCGCTCGCGCTCGGCTTCTCCGCGCTCGGATGGCTGTTCCAGATGTCGGGGCTCTGGCTCGCCTTCGAAGCCATCGGCGTGCCGGTGAAACTCTCCATCATCATGTTCGTCGTCCCGATGGGCGCTATCGCCGGCGTGACACCGCTGCCGGGCGGTGCGGGTGGCATCGAATCGCTGCTGGTTTTCCTCCTGGTCGCCGCGCCGCTGCCGGGCGTCACCGAGTCAGCGGCGCTCGCGGCCGTCGTCATCTACCGCGGCGCGGTGTACTGGGTGCCGGTCGTCGTCGGCGGCGTCGTGATGGGCACCGTCGGCGCGGGCGTCCGCGCCTGAGTTCGTGTAACGCGTACACACGCCCGAGAGCCCGATACGATGGGTTTAAACAGTCTAAGGGAGAAATCTGCGGCATGGCAACCCTCTACGACGTTCCGGCGGAGGACCTCATCGAGGCCGCCGCCGCGGAGCTGGAAGACCGCATCGAGGAACCCGACTGGGTGGAGTTCACGAAAAGCAGCGTGGACCGTGAGCTCCCGCCCCAGCAGGACGACTTCTGGCACGTGCGGGCGGCGAGCCTGCTCCGGAAAGTCGCGATGCGCGGCCCCGTCGGCGTCGAACGGCTGGCGACCGAGTACGGCGGCGCGAAACACGGGACGAACCGCTACCGGGTCGGCGCCACCGAACACACCGGCGGCTCCCGGAAGATCATCCGAACCGCCCTCCAGCAGCTCGAAGACGAGGACCTCGTCGAGACGGCGAAAGGCGAGGGGCGCCGCCTGACCGACGAGGGCCGGAGTTTCCTCGACAGCGTCGCCGGCGACACCCTGGAAGACCTCGACCGACCGGAACTCGAGAAGTACGCCTAAGCCTCCGAAATCGTTTTCCTGCGAGAGCGGTTACCCGTATCCATGAGTGGAAATCCCGACGAGGAGCGGCTCGAACAGCTTCGACAGGAGCGACTCGAAGAGCTACAGGAGCAGGCAGGTGGCGGAGAGGCCAACCAGCAGGCCGCAAAGCAACAGCAGGAACAGGCCGAGGCCAAGCAGGAGGCGCTGCTCAAACAGCACCTCACCGACGACGCCCGCCAGCGGCTCAACGCCGTCGAGATGAGCAAGCCCGAATTCGCCAAGAAGGTGAAACGGCAGGTCGTCGCGCTGGCCCAGAGCGGCCGGGTGCAGGGGCGCATCGACGAGGACCAGATGAAGGAGCTCCTCCGGGAGATGAAACCCGAGGAGAAGAGCTTCGACATCCGCCGGCGCTGATGGAGCTCGCCCTGCTCTATAGTGGCGGGAAAGACTCCTCGCTCGCGGCGCTGATTCTGGACGCGTTCTACGACGTGGAGCTCGTGACGGCCCATTTCGGGCTGACCGACGACTTCGAGCACGGGCGTCGCGCCGCCGAGGCGCTGGGGTTCCCGTTCGATACCATCGAGATGGACCGCGACGTGGCCGAGGAGGCCGTCGAACTGATGCTCGACGACGGCTACCCCCGAAACGGAATCCAGCGCGTCCACGAACACGCCCTCGAAGTCGTCGCCCAGCGGGACGTGGGCGCAATCGCCGACGGAACCCGCCGCGACGACCGGGTGCCCACCGTCTCGCGGGCGACCGCACAGAGCCTGGAGGACCGCCACGGCGTCGACTATCTCGCCCCGCTCTCGGGGTTCGGTCGCCACGCGGTCGACCGGCTGGTGGAACAGGAACTGGACGTGGAAACCGGGCCCAGCGAGGAGATATCCCGGGCCGACTACGAAGGGGAGCTTCGGGCGCTCATCCGCGCGGACCACGGCGAAGAAGCCGTCAAGTCGGTGTTCCCCGACCACGACCAGACCATCGTCCGCGGCCGCGCTTAGCGGAAAGGCAGGATTCAAGCGCCGGCGGCCGGAACTCCCGGTCATGTACGACCGCCTCAAGGGGTTCAAGGATTTCTACCCCGGCGAGATGGCCGCCCGCCGGGAGGTCATCGACACGGTTGAGCGGGTCGCCCGGAGCTACGGCTTCCGGGAAATCGCCACGCCCGCGATGGAGGACGTGGGGATGTACGTCGATAAATCCGGGGAGGAAATCGTCGAGGAACTGTATAGCTTCACCGACAAGGGCGGTCGGGAGGTGGCGCTCACCCCCGAGTTGACGCCGACCGTCGCCCGGATGGTCGTCGCCAAACAACAGGCGCTCTCGAAACCCATCAAGTGGCTGTCCACCCGCCCGTTCTGGCGCTACGAGCAGGTCCAGCAGGGGCGGTTCCGGGAGTTCTACCAGACCAACGTGGACATCTTCGGCTCGGCCGAACCGGAGGCCGACGCCGAAATCCTGGCGTTCGCCGGGGACATGCTGACGGAACTCGGGCTGCCGGCCTCGGAGTTCGAGTTCCGCGTCTCCCACCGGGATATTCTCGGGGAACTGCTTCGCTCGTTCGATGAGAACGTGGACGTGGCGGCCGCTATCCGCGCCGTAGACAAAAGCGAGAAAGTGGACCGCGCCGAGTACCTCGGCCTCCTGAACGAGGCCGGCCTCTCCGTCACGGACGCCGAGGCGTTCGACGACCTGCTCGCCGCGGGGAACGAAGACCTCGACGCGCTGCTCGACGAGACGGACCGGGAGAACCTGACGGCCGCCGTCGAGAACCTGCAGGCGGTGCTCGCTGCCGCCGAGGACTTCGGCGTCCGGGACCATTGCCGCGTCTCACTACGGACGGCCCGGGGGCTCGACTACTACACCGGCGTCGTCTTCGAGTGTTTCGACACCCAGGACCGCGTCTCGCGGGCCATCTTCGGCGGCGGCCGCTACGACGACCTCATCGAATCCTTCGGGGGCCAGCCAACCCCCGCGGTCGGGGTCGCACCGGGTGTGATGAACTCGACGCTGCCGCTACTGCTTTCAGAAGCCGGCGTCCTCCCCGAGGAGTCCGTCTCGACTGATTACTACGTGCTCACGGTAGGGGATACCCGCGGCGTCGCCGCCCGCATCGCCCGGGAGCTACGAGCGAGCGGCAACGTCGTCGAGACCGACGTGTCGGGCCGGAGCTTCGGGAGTCAGATGGGCTATGCTGACTCCATCAACGCCGAAACGGTGGTCATCGTCGGCGAACAGGACCTCGAAAACGACGAGGTGACCGTCAAGGAGATGGCGGGTGGGGAGCAGACGACCGCCCCCGTCGACGAGTTCCCCGGCGACCGCGACCAGCCACGGTACGAGGATTTCGCGTAGCTGGTCGGTCCGGTTTCGCGTCGCTGCGGGTTCGGTATGGCGAACAGGCGGCGCGCCGCTCGCGTGCAGGGTGCGCCGCGCTCCCGTCTCGGCCGCTGCACGCCGTCGCTCAGACGATACGGTTGGTGGTCCCGTTCTCCTACTTGAACTCCGGGGAGCCACACCGGTCGGGCTATCCGCGCCGGTCGGAGCCAGCACCGTTTTCCCCCGTGGGAGCGCAATCAGAGCCATGTACGACGACGTGTTGCTGCCGGTCGCAATAGGCGAAACCGAGGAGAACCCGGCCGTCGAGCGGGCAGTCTCGCTCGCAGCGCAGTACGACGCGACGCTACATCTACTGAGCGTCGTGGACCCGACAGTATACGACCCGATGACTCCCGAGACCGGACGGGTCCACCAGGCGCTGGAGGAGGGCGCCGAGAAGACCATCGATGAGGTGGCCGAACGCGCACGGTCCCGCGGCGTCGACGTCGAACAACGCGTCGGCCACGGGTCGCCCCACACCGTCATCACGCGGTACGCGGAGGGCGAGCGCGACAACACCGACGGCGTCGACGTTATCGTGATGGCGACCCACGGTCGGGAAGGACTGGGCCACGCGCTGCTGGGCAGCGTCGCCGAGAAAGTGGTCCGAACCGCGTCCGTCCCGGTGCTGACGGTTCCGCTCGCGTAGATGCGAGCCTTCAGGCTGGCCTACGACGGCCGCTCGTACCACGGCTACCAACGTCAACCGGACGTGCCGACCGTCGAGGGAACGCTGCTCTCGGCGCTCACGGAGGCGGACGTGGCCGCCGAGGGCGAGACGCCACCGGGGTACGCGGCCGCCGGTCGAACCGATGCCGGCGTCTCGGCCGTCGCCCAGACCGTCGCGTTCGAGGCGCCGGAATGGTGTACGCCCGCGGCACTCAACGGCCGCCTCCCCGGGTCGGTTCGGGCGTGGGCCGCCGCCGACGTGCCGACGGCGTTCCACGCAACCCACGACGCCACTCGGCGAACTTACGTCTACCACCTCCACGCACCCGATGCCGACGACGAGGCCGCCGTCGAGGCGGCGACGAGGCTCTCCGGCGAACACGACTTCCACAACCTCACCAGCGACGAGCAAGGGACCGTTCGGGATGCGAGCGTGGGCGTCGAGCGCGAGGGGGAGTTCCTCGCCGTCGAGGTGTCCGCGGGCGGGTTTCCGCGCGGCTTCGTCCGGCGGTTGGTCGGCGTGCTCTCACAGGTAGCCGTCGACGACGAACCGCTCTCGCGTGTCGACGCGGTGCTGAGCGACGAGTCGCTGCAGGGTGAGCGGGGCGTTCCCCGGATGTCACCGGAGCCGCTGGTGCTGACGGAAGTGACCTACCCAGATGTCGGGTTCGAGGTGGACGAGGAAGCGCTCGTGAGCGCCCGCGAGGTGTTCGAACAGCGCCGCGTTTCGGGGCTTGAGCGGGCGCGGGTCGCGGAGACGGTGCTCTCCGGGTTCGAGCGGTCCGAGTAACTACTCCCAGCCCTCGGGCCACAGCGACGCCGCCCGCATCCCCGTCTCGAACTCCGCCTCGCGGAAGGCATCGGCCAGGTCCTCCGTGTCCAGTCGCTCCGGCTCTATCGACGCCAGCTCATCCACCAGCAGCGCCGTCAGCATCCCGTGTTCCCGGATGTTCCGGTCGTCCACCTTGTCCCGGGTGTCGGCGTGGGTGTGCCCCCAGCCGCGCCCCCGCTCGCCGCTGTCGCTGTGGAGTTGCAGCGCCGGAATCCCCGCCCGTACGAACGGCCACTGGTCGCTGAAGGGATGGGGCCGAGACCGCACCTCGATGGGCTGGTTCGCCCGCTCGCCCACCCGCTCGGCAACCTCGGCGGTCGAGTCCGAAGTGTGGGTCAGCGCGATGAGGTCCCGGAACCGGCCGCCGCCATCGACGTTCACCACCGCCGTGACTTCGTCATCGTCGACGGATTCAGCGAGGTGCTCGGCGCCGAGCAGCCCCACCTCCTCGCAGCCGACGGCGACGACGCGGACGCCGCGGTCCAGTTCCGTTTCCACCTCGCGCAGAATCCGGGCGGCGGTGACGACGGTGGCGACGCCACAGCCGTTGTCCAGCGCGCCCTCGGCGATGTCGTGGCCGTCGTAGTGGGCGAGCAGCAGTAGTTCCTCGTCAGTCTCCGGGCCGAGACGGCCGACGACGTTCTGACTGCGCCCCGGGACGGTTTCGGCCTCGACGGTCAGCCGTGCCCGGGCGCCGTCGTCGGCGAGTTCCGTGAGCCACGCGCCCGTCTCCTTGCTGACGCCGACGGCGGGTGCGTCAGCCTCCGTTCCGAAGGTGAGCGACCCGGTCGGCGGGAGCTGGCCGGGGACGTGGTTGACGAAGACGAACGCCTCGGCGCCCTGGCCGACCGCGTAGCCGAACTTCTCCATCCGGTGGATGAAGCGCCCGCCCTCGGGCGTGGTCGTGGAGGCGACGACGATGTTCCCCTCGACGTCCAGGTCGTCGATCTCCTCGGGCGTGCCGTAGCCGGCATCGACGAGTTCGGTCTCAACCTCGCCGCTCGGGGAGTACGGCAGCGCGAGCGTCTCGAACTCCCGCTCGACCGGCGACCGCAGGCGGAGCGTCGAACTCCCGCGGGTCCATGCCTGCACGTCGAACGGGTCCTGTGCTACGTCCGTGAGGCCGGCGTCGCGGAACGCGTCGGCGACGATGTCGGCAGCCTCGGCTTCACCCTCGCTCCCGCCCATCCGGCTTCCGATGGCGGTGAGGTCGGTGAGGAACGCCCACGGCGCGTCGTCGGTCCACGTGCGGCCCATCGCGGCGTCGAATCGGTCCATACGGCCCGCAACAGGGGGCTGCGGTTAGGGCTTCGGGACCGCGGCAACCGACGGGGCACAGTCGCGGACCCCGCGCCGGATTCGGCGGCGTTTGCGAAGATTTACCACCGCGTCAGGTCGAAGCCATGAACGATGAGTACTGTTCCGGAACGAAAGGATATCGACGAGGAATACAAGTGGAATCTGGAGTCTATCTTCCCCGACGAGGAGACGTGGCAGGCGGCCTACGACGACGTTGAGGAACGCGTCGCCGACCTGCGGGCGTACGAGGGCCGCGCGACCGAAAGCGCCGCGACGCTGGTGGAACTGCTGGAACTGTACGAGGACGTGATGCGCGACGTGGCGAAAGTCGCCGCCTACGCGCGCCTGCGTTCGGCCGAGGACACCCGGAACCAGGAGTACCAGGCCATCTCCGCCCAGGCCGACTCGCTGCGCTCGGACGCCTCCAGCGCGGTCAGCTTCCTCGAACCCGAACTGCAGGAACTGGACTGGGACGAGGTCGAGGACCTGATGGAGGCCGAGCCGGAACTCCGGGAGTACGAGCAGTTCTTCGACGACGTGCTCCGGATGAAGCCACACACGCGCTCGACAGAGGTCGAGGAGCTGCTGGCCGAACTCTCGGAGGTCACCGGGGCGCCCTCGGACATCTACGGGATGCTCTCGAACGCCGACCTCACCTTCCCCACCGTCGAGAAGCCCGACGGCGAGGAAGTCGAAATCACCCAGAGCAACTTCACCAAACTCCAGAAACACCCCGACCGGGCGTTCCGCCGCGAGGTGTACGAGCAGTACTACGATACCTGGGCCGACTACCGCAACACGGTCGGCACCTCGCTCCAGAACAGCGTCAAGAAGGACGTGAAGATGGCGGAGGCCCGCAACTACGAGACTGCCCGCGAGGCGGCCCTCGATGACACGAACGTGCCCGTCGAGGTGTACGACAACCTTGTCGGGACGGTGCGTGACAACCTCGACTACCTCCAGCGCCACGCCGAACTCAAGCGCCAGGCCATCGACCGCGACGTTGACGAGGACGTCGACGAGCTGGGGATGCACGACCTCTACGTCTCGCTCACCGGCGAGGAGGGGCCCGACATCAGCTACGCGCAGGCCAAAGAGTGGATCGTCGCCGCCGTCGAGCCGCTGGGGGCGGAGTACCAGGCCCGGATGGAGCAGGGCCTGGAGAACCGCTGGGTCGACGTCTACGAGAACCGCGGGAAGCGCTCGGGCGCGTTCTCCTCGGGCACCTACGACACCCAACCGTTCATCCTGATGAACTTCCAGGACGACATCGCCTCGCTGTTCACGCTGGCCCACGAACTCGGCCACTCGATGCACTCGGAACTGGCCGCCGAGGAACAGCCGTGGCAGTACTCCAGCTACGAAATCTTCGTCGCTGAGGTCGCGAGCACCGTCAACGAGACGCTGCTGACCCATTACATGCTGGAGAACGTCGAGGACGACGAACTGCGGCTGCACGTCCTCGACGAGTATCTCGAACGCGTGCGCTCGACGCTCTATCGCCAGACCATGTTCGCGGACTTCGAGCAGCGCATCCACGAGCGCGTGGAGAACGGCCAGCCGCTGACGCCCGACGCCTTCGACGAAATCTACGGCGGTCTCAAGGCGGAGTTCTACGCCGACGCCGCCGTCGACGACCGCATCGCCAAGGAGTGGATGCGCATCCCGCATTTTTACTACGAGTACTACGTCTACCAGTACTCCACGGGCATCTCCGCGGCCATCGCCGTCAGCGAGCGTATCCGCGAGGAGGGCGAGCCGGCGGCCGAGCAGTACCGCGAGGCGCTTCGGGCCGGCGGCAGCGAGTACCCCATCGACGTGCTCGATATCGCAGGCATCGACATGGCCTCGCCGGAGCCAATCGAGTCGGCGCTCTCGGTGTACGGCGAGCGCCTGGAGGACGCCGCGGACCTGCTGGACCTGGAGTAACCTACCGCTCGGGGTCGTCTGCGTCCTCAGCGGCCCACCCGTCGCGGTCATCGTTTCTCGACTCGCCCCGGTCGCCGTCGTCCGACCCGCTCGACTCGTTGGCCATCTCCACGTGGAACCCGCTCGTGTCGGCCGGCTCCGACCCGTCGCCGTCCGAACTCGCGCCCGCGTCGCCAGCCGCGTTCACGTCGCCGACGATGAACCTCCCCGTATCGTCATCAGCCTCGTCCGGCCATTCGTGGCCGTCGGGGAGGTCACCATCGGTCACAGTGGTCGCGAAGTAGGTCACCATGAAGACGGTGAAAACGGCGCTGACCTCGACGCCGGCGACGAGATAGCCCAGCGCCCCGAGTGCGAGCGCGAGCGTCTCGCCGGCGACGGCCTGCCCGAGCGCCGCCAACGCGACCGTCACCAGCAGGGCGAGGCCGCTGAACGCCGCGGCGACGAGGCCGAACCCCGTGACGCCGAGCGGCTTCCGGCGGAAGAACCGGTAGCTGGTTTTGAGCGACCCGACCGCGTCCGTGCCGGCGACGACGGCAGCGGGCGCGACGAACTGGACGGCCAGCGCCGCGACAGCGACGATGCCGACCATCAGCAGGCCGACGACCACCGCGACGGCGCCACCAGCGCTGTAGAGCCCCCCTTGGGCCATGCCGCCGGCGGCCTGGGCGCTGACCCCGACCGCCAGGGCCCCGACGCCGACGAGTACGACGACCAGTATCGCGAGGCCGACCCAGAGCGCGGTAAGGAGCGCATAGGCGCCGACAACGCTCCACCCGGCATCCGAGAGCGCCGCCCGGAACCCCTCGACCGGACTCCCGCCCCGGCGGGCGGCATCGGCGCTGCCGAGCAGGCCGGCGAAAAACAGCGGTGTGACGACGATGCTGTTGACAAGCCACCCGACGAGCGGGATGGTTCCGGCCACCAGCGAGAAAACCGCGACGACGGCGCCGCCGACGAAAACCAGCAGCGAGTGACCCGGGGCGCCGGTGACGGTTGCGAGCGAGCGACGGAAGGCGGGGACGACCTCACCCATCGGGGTGGCAGTTCACCCGACAGGGCATCAATTCTGTGCCCCGAATATCGCGTTCGATACGAAAAATCCCCGACCCAAAGGCACATTTACGCGTATCTCCAAACCGTAGTAGAGAGATGTCACGCAGTCCTTCCCTTCCCGACCGCCCCCGTTTGGACCTGGACCCCGAGATGTCACAGGGCGAACGGCTGGAGGCCATCCGGGAGCATTTCGAGCGCATCGTTCAGGTCAACCAAGAACTGAACGAACGGCTCCAGGACGCCGAGGAGCGGAAAAGCGACCTGCGCAGCGAGGTCGACCAGCTCAAACGGCGCAACGAGACGCTGAAAACGTCGTCGCTCTATCTGGCGACGGTCGAGGAACTCACCGAGGACGGCGTCGTCATCAAACAGCACGGCAACAACCAGGAGGTGCTCACGGAGCTATCGCCGGCCCTGGAAGGGGAGGTCGAGGCCGGCGACCGGGTCGCCATCAACGACTCCTTCTCGGTGCAGCAGTTGCTCGACGACGAAACCGACGCCCGCGCGCAGGCGATGGAGGTCGAGCGCTCGCCGGAAGTCACCTACGACGACATCGGCGGTATCGACGACCAGGTCCGTGAGGTGCGCGAGGCCGTCGAGGACCCGCTGGTCAACGCCGACACGTTCCGCGAGGTCGGCGTCGACCCCCCGAGCGGCGTCCTGCTGCATGGCCCGCCCGGGACCGGGAAGACGATGCTCGCCAAGGCCGTCGCCAACGAGACCGACGCGACGTTCATCAAGATGGCCGGCTCCGAACTCGTCCGGAAGTTCATCGGCGAGGGCGCCCGCCTCGTGCGTGACCTGTTCGAACTCGCGGGCGAGCGCGAACCCGCGGTCATCTTCATCGACGAGATCGACGCCGTCGCCACGAAGCGCACCGACTCCAAGACCTCGGGCGACGCCGAGGTCCAGCGCACGATGATGCAACTGCTCTCCGAGATGGACGGCTTCGACGACCGCGGCGAGGTGCGCATCATGGCCGCCACCAACCGCTTCGACATGCTCGACGAGGCGATTCTCCGCCCCGGCCGGTTCGACCGCCTCATCGAGGTGCCGAAACCCGGCCACGAGGGCCGCAAGCGCATCCTCGAAATCCACGCCGCGGAGCTCAACCTGGGCGACGACGTGAATTTCGACGAACTCGCCGAGCGCCTGGAGGACTACTCAGGCGCCGATATCGCCGCGCTCACTACCGAGGCCGGGATGTTCGCCATCCGCGAGGACCGGACCGAGGTTCGGATGGAAGACTTCGAGTCAGCCCACGAGAAAATCGAGACCGCGACCGAGGACCCGCCGGTTACGGGTCTGACCGCGTATCAGTAACACCTAATCGGGCCGCCGTCCCGGTCCGCAGCCCCTTTCTCCGCCGACCGCCTGCGTCGACTATGAGCATCATCCACGTCGCCGGCGGCGCGGGCACCGGCCCGACCGAGAAGGCCGCCTACGACGCCGCGCTCGCGGACGCGAACCTCCACAACTACAACCTCGTCCCCGTTTCCTCGGTCATCCCCGCCGAGGCCGAGGTCGTGACCGTCGAGTCCGCCCCGGACCTCGGCCCCGCTGGCAACCGCCTCAACGTCGTCCAAGCGGCGGCCACCGCGGTCGGCCCCGAAACCGTCGCCGCCGGCATCGGCTGGGCGACCGGACCCGGGCCGGGGGTGTTCTACGAGGCCGACGCCGAGAGCGAGGCCGACGTTGTTCGGCGGCTGGAACGGGGCCTTGCCGCCGGGCGGGACCTCCGGGAGTGGTCGTTCGACCACGAGGAAACCCTGGTCGAGGCCGCCGAGGCGTCGCCCGGCGAGCACACCTGCGTCGTCGTACTGGCGGCGTACGGTGAGAGCGAGCCGATGCTGTAGGGCGGTTTTCCCGAATCCCGGCGTTTCGGAACCCGCTGTGTCCCTCATCGGGAGAGAGGTTGTCACACATGCTGCGGTGGGTTTATCAGTAGATACCGCCAAACTCGGGACAAGATGAACGGTAACCACTACGCCGGGGGCGTCGTCGGCGGCCAGCCGTCGAACGACGTGGAGCTCTCGGCGGATCAGAAACAGGGCCTGCGACGCGCCGTCGCGGGCATCGTCTCCCGCACCGAATCCTACCTCCCCGAGGGGTACGTCGTCGGCTCGGAGCTCTCCTACGGCACCAACGGCCCGCAGGCGACCGTCGCGGTCCGACCGCCGGCAGGCCACCCTGTGAGCGCCGGGTTCACGCCCGACGCGGAGGACCTGGAGGCCGGCCTCGACGACGCCGACCGCGACGAGGTCGCACAGGGACTCGCAGCCAGCGCCGCCGCACAGATGATGCACGCCGTCGGCGACAACCCCGTACCGACGGCACGCTAACCGCCATGAAGGCGCCGCCTGCGGCGGACAGCTCTCTACACCGCTCACGTTTAGCCGCCGTCGCCGGCGCTTTTCCGGGTGACCGACGATGACGCTCTCGACAGCCAGCGACGCGCTCGAAGCGCTCGGCGACCTCTACTTCGCCGTCGGCGCCGACGACCGCTTGCAGGAGTGGAACGATGCAGTCTCCAGGGTGACTGGCCACGGCGACGCGCTCGCGGAGCGGACCGTCGCGGACCTGCTGGTCTGTGAGGGCGTCGAAGCCGTGACCGAATCGCTCGACGCCGCCAGAGAGCAGGGCGAGGCGACCGTCGAGGCGGAACTCGCCACCGCCGACGGCAGCTCCCGCCCCTACGAGATGACGTTCGTGGACATCGGTGACGGGGCCGTGGCCGCGCTCGGTCGGGACATCAGCCAGCGCCGGGAGCAGCGCAACGCGATGCAGAACCGCGAACGGGTGCTCAGGGGGATGTACGACGTCATGTCCGATACCGACCGTTCCTTCGAGGAGCAGGTGGAGGCGCTGCTACTGCTGGGGCGGACGGAACTCGGCATGGATTACGGCACCCTCTCGCGCATCGACGGCGCGGACTACCTGTTCGAAGTCGTTCACGCCGACGACGACTCGGTCCAGGCGGGCGACGTGGTTCCCGTCTCGGACACCTACTGCGAACTCGTCGCGACAGATGAGCAGTCGCTCGTGCTGGGCGATATCGAGGCGGACGCCGCCGAGGAAACCGACCGGACCGGCTATCAGGAGTGGGGCGTCACCTGCTACCTCGGTGCGCCCGTCCTCGTCGAGGGGGAGGTGTACGGGACGTTCTGTTTCTACGATACTGAGCCCCGGTCCGAGCAGTTCTCGGCGTGGCACGTGACGCTGGTGGACCTGATGAGCCGATGGGTGAGCTACGAGCTTCAGCGCCGGCGCGACCACGAGCAGCTCCGCCGGCAGAACGAGCAACTCGACGGGTTCGCCGCCATCGTCTCGCACGACCTGCGGAACCCGCTGAACGTGCTACAGGGCTCGCTGGAGCTGGCGGCCGAAACCGGCGAGGCGGAGCATTTCGAACGGGCCGAGCGGGCCGTCGACCGGATGGAGACGCTCATCGACGACCTGCTCGTGCTCGCGCGGGCGGGCGACGCCATCGAAGCCACCGAGGCGGTCGACCTCGGCGCGCTCGCCCGCCAGTGCTGGAAGGGCGTGGACACTGAAAACGCGGACCTGGCGGTCGAAGCCCGGCAGACCATCCAGGCCGACCAGACCCGCCTTCGGCAGCTACTGGAGAACCTGATTCGCAACGCGATAGAGCATGCCCCGGGCGAGGAGGGTGTCGTCACCGTCACCATCGGCGACCTCGACGACGGCTTCTACGTCGCCGACGACGGCGTCGGCATCCCCGAGGACGACCGGGAACGGGTGTTCGACAGCGGCTTCTCCACCCGGAGCGAGGGGACCGGGTTCGGCCTCTCCATCGTGACGGAAATCGCCGAGGGCCACGGCTGGTCAATCGACGTGACCGAGAGCGAGAACGGCGGCGCGCGCTTCGCGTTCACCGGGGTCGAGATAGCCGAAGAAGCCCGCGAATCGGCCACAGAGTAGTCGACGCCGCGCCGTGACTGGTTACTTCCCCCAGAACGGGTCCCGGTTCCGCATCGTGTCCAGATAGCCGTTGAGCGCCTCGCGCTCGTCGGCCGGAATCTCCTCTTTGAGTTCCTGTTCGAGAATCTTGGCGTGTTTCTCCGGGAGGTCGATCCAGAGTTCGTCGCCCTCCTCGATTTGGCGGCCGACCGTCGGGCCGTCGATGGCGACGCTGACCCGGCTCCCCGCGCGGGCCTCGCTCACGTCCTCGCCCTGCTCCTGCATCCCCGAGAGTTCGCCGACCCGGACCTTCTCCCCGTCCTCGAACTTCGCGACCCGGCGGTTGTTCTCCAGGGTGCCCGCGAGGATTTCGACGCCGACCACCGCGGGGTTGTTCTGCCGGAACGTGTGGTCCTCCAGGATACGGAACCGGGCGGGCCGGTGAATCTTGTCGAGCACCGTCTCCTGTTGCTCGCGCTGGAGCTCCTCGACGAACTCCTCGTAATCCTCGACGAGTTGATAAATTACGTCGTGGCTGAACAGGTTCACGTCCTGGCGTTCGAGTTCCCGCTCGGCGTCGGCCAGCGTCTCGACGTTGAACCCGAGGATGACGCGGTTCTCCTCCTCGTTGGCGGTGCTTGCGACCGATACGTCACGCGGCGCGATGTCGCCGACTTCGGCCCGGAGGATGGGGATTTCGGCCTCCCGCAGCGCGTTGGCCATCGCCTCCAGGCTGCCGAGCGTGTCGGCTTTGACGACGACGCCCTGTTCTTCGGTGTCGACCTCGATTTCCGAGAGCTCCTGTTCGACCTCCTCGATGACGTCCTCCAGCGGTCGCCCCCGGACCACGCGAACCGGCGCGCCGGCCATCGCGTCGTCCAGGTCCGGCGCCGCGAGTTTCACGCCGGAGGCCGCCTGGACGGAGTCGAGGCGCTCGAACTCCTGTTCGGTGCGGATTTCCGACAGCGCCCGCGGGCGCAGCAGCGCCCGGGCCTCCGTGACGATTGGCCCCTCGACGCCGCCGACGACGACGCGGTCGCCCTCCTTCACGGTGCCGTCGTAGAGCACCACGTCGATGGTGGCGCCGAACCCCTTCTCGTCTTTCACTTCGAGCACCGTCCCCTTGCCGGGGCCCGAGAGGTCGATTTCCATCTCCTCTTTCATGTAGCGCTGGGAGAGCCCCATCAGCACCGCGAGCAGGTCTGGAATCCCCTCGCCGGTCATCGCGGAGACGGGGACGACGCCGATGTTGTTCTGGAAGTCCTGAACGCGCCAGTAGAGGTCCGCCGAGAACCCGACATCCGAGAGCTGGCCGATGATTTCATAGAGGTTCTCGTCGAGCATGCTGCGGGCGCGGTCGGACTGGGCCTCGTAGGTTTCCTCGACGGGCGCGTCGGGCTGGGGGTTCCAACCCGGCGTGGTGTCGATTTTGTTCGCGGCGACGACAAACGGCGTGCCGGTGCGCTGGAGGATGTCCAGCGCCTCCTCGGTCTGGGGCTGGAACCCGTCGTTCACGTCCACGACGAGGACGGCGATGTCCGCAAGCGCGCCGCCGCGGGCCCGGAGCGTCGAGAACGAGTGGTGACCCGGCGTATCGATGAACAGCAGGCCGGGCAGGTCGAAATCGTCGGCCTGCACGAGTTCGCCGGCCATCGAGGAAACGGTGTCCAGCGGGACCGCGGTGGCCCCGATGTGCTGGGTGATTGCGCCAGCCTCCCCCTCGGAGACGGCGGAGCCGCGGACCTTGTCCAGCAGGCTCGTCTTCCCGTGGTCGACGTGGCCGAGCACAGCGACAATCGGGGTGCGGAGCGACCCCGCGTCGGTATCGGCGTCTGAGTTGGCGTCAGGCATCGAAAATCACCGAGAGAACTCTCTTGTCCCGAAAGTACCGGGGACGGCAGTTACCTGTTTCGACTCCCGGACACGATTGCGGCATCCGCTCCGTCGCCGCAGCACGGAGGCTGCGGCAGGTCACGCGCCGTAATCGGTTCC
>JBDGQC010000041.1:0-2261 GCA_042219375.1 Halolamina sp.
CCCGAGATGAACCCCGAGAGCAGCGCCTGGATGGTGACGGCGTGGAAGAACAGCAGCGAGAGGAGTTGCACGTCCACGCCGCCCCCGAACCCACCGCCACCGCCGCCGGCCTGTTCGGTGAGCCCGGCCATCACGTCGAGGAACTGCGTCTTCAGGATGGCCATCACGGCCAGCAGCGTGAGGTAGGTCATCAGGATGATGGCCACCTGCATCCGGGTCTGGGACTTCCGCTCGCGCTCGATATCGTCCTGGTTCTCGGATGACTGTGCGGCCGTGGTGAGGACGTCCGTTATCTGGCTGGAGGCCTCCTGGGCCTCCGCGATGAGCTTTATCGTCCGCGCGAGCCGGGGAATGTGGTACTTGTTGTTGAACTCGACCAGCGCGTCCCGCAGGCTCATCCCGTAGTTCACCTTCGCGTACATTATCTCGAACTCCTCGGCGAGTTTCCCCGTCGACGTTTCCGACACCGTCCGAACGGACTCCAGCAACGTCTGACCGGTGTCGTTTGCCGAGGAGAGCTTTCGCAGGTTCTCCGAGAGCTTCCCGATAATCGCGTTCCGGGTCATCTGGTTCCACTCGTAGAACAGGGCGAGCGGGAACGCGATGACGTACGAGGGGATGTAGAACCACGCGAACGTCCCCCAGACGGGGTTCTTGACCATCCCGTCCCACGTCGTGGGGATGGCGCCGTTAACCAGCAACACGCCGATGATGACCGCCGCCGTCGGAACCGTGATAGCCAGCGTGAACAGCGGGTTGTCCCGGAAGAAGATGTGCGGTTCGGCGAGTAACTCCTTGGTCTTGTAGTTCCCCTCGCGGGACTTGATGCGCTCAAACACGTTGAACTCGCCGGTGAACGCCTCGATGAGGCCGAGGTGGACGAGCCCCTCCTTGTACGCGGTTTCCAGGCGCTCGCTGCCATCACCCGGCGAGAGGTAGCCGTCGCCGGGTTCGTCCTGTTTCACCGTCGAGATAAGCACCAGGAAGCCGCCGCCGGTGAGCGGAATCATCGCGTAGACGGTGCCGTAGATGAGCATCGTCTTCGAGTCGCCCATCATGCCCATGATGACCAGGATGATGATGAGCAACAGCGGGAACAGCGAGAGCGTCATGTACATCTCGCCGAACAGCTCCAGGGTTTCCAGGGTCGTCTCCTGTTGCTGTTTGGCGGTTCGCATGTGCTTTTCCTTCTTGTCGTAGAGGAACGCCTCCATATCCCCCCCGGAGTTGATGATGGAGAGCATGTCCGTGAGGAACTGCGAGAGTTCGTCGCTTGGGGTTTCCTGTGACTGCTTGCGCACCGCGTTCCGGTAGTCCGTGCCGAAGTACTCCGTCTCGTTGACGATGCTCTGGAACTCCTTTGCCACCTCGTCGTACGTGTCGTCGGCGGCGGCCATCGATTCCAGAATCTCAAGCTGGTTCAGGCCGCCGACCGAAAGCGCGTACATATACGAGATAGCGTCGGAGAGCAGCATGTTGATGGCCCGCTCGCGGGCAGAGGCCTTCGAGTATGGGATGACCATCAGCGTGCCAAAACCCATCCCGAAGCCGATGGTGCCGAAGACGAGTCCGGAAAGCAGTATCGCGGCGGGCACCGTCGCCTGCTCCAACATCGCCGCGGTTGCTTCGCTCCCGACGGGGATGCCGAGACTGACGGTTTCGGGTGTGATCAGTCCGAAGCTGAACACCGCCCAGCCGATGACGCTGCCGAGCAACCAGAGCAGGGCGCCGACGATGACCCCGACCGCGAGCGAACGGGAGATGTAGAGCTCCACCATCTCGTTCATCCGCGCCTCCACGAGTTTGTTCTCGATGTCGGCGACGAAATCCCCGTCCGGGTCGAACAGCCGGGTGAACAGGGGGTAGAACGCGTCGGCTAACGGGTCGGACTCGCCCTCGCGTGCGTCACCGAGTTCCAGGCTCATTTACTCGTCCTCCTCGCCGCTTCCGAGCCCCAACGAATCCACGTCCGCAGTATCGTCGCCCTCACCGTTTGACTCCAGTTCGGCGGCGATGTCCTCCCAGTCCTCGTCGCCGGAGCCCCAGACCCCCTCCTCGTCGTCCGAACCGTCGGTGGCGTTCGCATCGTCGATATTCAGGCCCGCGTCCTCCTGCTGGCCTTCGCTTCCGGCGTCGGTATCGCCGTCCCCGAGCGCTCCGTCGCCGTCGAGCGGTTGGCTGTCCGGTTCATCAGTCAGGTCGTCGCCGGTGTTCGGGTCCCGGATGGTGATATCCTCGGATAACTCCTCGAAGGAGTCGTC
>JBDGQC010000041.1:2361-39729 GCA_042219375.1 Halolamina sp.
CAGTTTCCGAGTCGGCCGGTTCCTCGCTATCCGACGCAGCCGGTTCATCCGTTTCCGGTTCAGTCGGCTCATCAACCTTCGGTTCTTCAATCTCCGGTTCCTCAACCTCCGGTTCCTCAACCTCCGGTTCCTCAACCTCCGGTTCCTCAACCTCCGGCTCGTCGATCTCCGGTCCCTCAATCTCCGGCTCAGACATTTCCTGCACGTCTGACTCGGACGGCTCTTCAGTAGCTTGCTCGGCTGCCGCCTCTACATCCGACCCAACCTCTTCGCCTACGTCCGACCCAACCTCTTCGCCTGCGTCGGCCTCGTCTGCCTCTTCAGCGGTCGGTTCGCTCGTCTGCCCACCGTAGAGCCCGCTCGACTCGGCAGGTGACGACTCGTCGTCCCCGCCGAGTACCGGCTCCTCGGGTTCCTCGTCAGCTGTGGAAGCAGACTGCCCCTCGTCGCCGGGTTCCGCGTCCGGTTCGCCGGGCGCGAGCGCGGGTGTCTCCTCCTCTTCGTCGACGTCCTCGCCTTCGACATCGCCCAGCGCCGAGCGCCCGCTGCTTGCCTCGTCCAGCGCCGTCTCGTCCGTCGTGCTCGGTTCCGGTATCTCCTCGCCCCCCTCGGGGAGTTCGCCGGCCATCTCCTCCGTCACTTCGATGTCCTGTGCTGGCTCGGTATCGACCATCGCCGACGCGACGCTGTCGGGTGTCTCGCCGCGGAGGTCCTCGAATATCTCCTCCTCGGCGCGCTCCAGAATCTCGGCGGCCTCGTCGAGGACGCTCTCGCCCGGCTCCGGCCGGGGGACCCGCTCTTCCTCCTCCGGGTCGACGTCGATGAACACCGACTCCATCTCCCGGAGGTCCTCCAGCGACGTCTCCAGGCTGTCGTTCGCCATCAAGGTCAGGATGGTGTCGGGGTCGTTGATGTACGCTTGGAACGTCGCCGCGACCTGGGTGTAGGTGTTGAGCCCCCGGTCGATGAGATACGCGAGCACCGTCTGACGCTCGAAAATTTTCTTGTCCAGTTCCTCGCGGTTCCACCCGCGGTCGAACATGATCTCGTCCAGCGTGCTGGAATCGCCCATCTGGAGGAAATCGTCGGTTTCGGCCTGCCACTGGAACACGTCCTTGACGTTGATTTCGTCGTTCTCGGCGTCGTAGTGGTTGATTTCGGTGATGCCAGTATTGCGAATCACCCGGTTCCCGGCGACCCTGGTCCGGGTCTGGATAGAAACCAGGTCGAGCGCCGTGAACATGGTCTTCGAGACGTTGATCGGCTCGGTCGTGAACCGCTTGAGCACCTCGCCCACGGAGTCGGCGTGGAACGTCGAGTAGGACGTGTGCCCGGTCGACATCACCTGGAAGAGGTCTTTCCCCTCTTCCCCCCGCACCTCGCCCATCACGATGTACTCGGGGCGCTGGCGGAGTGCGGCCTCCAGCAGGTCGAACTCGTCGATGTCGCCCTTGTCGTCGTCGGTGAAGGAGGGCCGCGTGACGGAGGCGATCCAGTTGCGCTGGGGGAGTTCCACCTCACGCGTGTCCTCGATGGAGACAATCTTCGCCGACGAGGGGATGAACAGCGACACCGCGTTCAGCAGCGTCGTCTTCCCCGTCGCCGTCCCGCCGGCGATGATCATCGACTTGTCGTTCTCGATGCAGAGCCAGAGGAACGCCATCTCGTCCAGCGAGAACGAGCCCCAGGCGATCTGGTCGATCGGCGTGAACGGGATCTCCACGAACTGCCGGATGGTGTAGTTGGTCCCCTTGTCCGACACCTCCCGACCGAGCGTGAGTTGGGCGCGTGAGCCGTCGGGAAGCGTGGCGTCGACCTGCGGGCGGCGCTTGGAGATGCCTTTGCCCGAGCGCTGGGCCAGTTTCACGACGAAGTCGTCCAACTCCTCCTCGCCGTGGTAGATGTTCGAGATGATGGAGTCGTACTCCGAATGGTAGACGAAAACGGGGGTGTTGTAGCCGTCACACGAGATGTCCTCGACGTTGATGTCGTGTTTGATGCCGTCGATGCGCTCGTAGCCGATGAAGTCCCGTTCGAGGTAGTACAACAGCTTCTCGACCTGGTACTCGTTGAGCGTGTCGGCGTTCTCCTCGACGAGTACTGATTCGGGCCGTGCTTCGATGCCCTCCAGTTCGCGAACGCCGCCGACCGGCTCCTCGTAGCCGAGGAGGTCCACGACCCGGCCCGAGAGACCACCAGAGGGGTCCAGGTCGAACGTCTCGGCGACGGTGTTGCCGAGGCCGCCGCGCTCGTCACTCTCCTCCGGTTCGTCGTAGAGGTCGTACCGTTCGAGCAGTTCGCGGGTCTGGTTCTCGATGACCGAACGGCGGTGTTCCTCGTCGGCGGCGGTTTGGCCCTCCTGTTCGTACTTGATGGCGGCCCGAAGTTTGTCCGAGAGGTACTCCTGAACCTCCTCCTCGATTTCGTTCAGGTGGGGCTGGATGACGTAGTACTTCTTCTCGTTTTCCTTCGTGGAGTGGAAGATGACGACGAAGGAGTACGGCTCGTTCACCCAGTACCGGTCCTCCTCGCGGAAGTGTGATTTCTTCGAGAGCGGTACCGTCTTCTCCAGGTCGTAGCGGTTGGCGACGGTGGTGCGGCCCTGTTCGTCGGAGAAGAACGCTTCCTCGTCCACCTCCTCGTTCACGTCGACGGTGCGCTCGTCGACGAGGTCCCGTAGTTCCTCGCCCGCACGCTCGTGGTCGGCCATCACCGAATCCAGCGCCTCGGGGTCGAAACCGAGCGCCTCGCTCGCGTCGAACTCCTCGGGTTCGCCCTCGCTGTCGGTCGGTGGCTCGCCCTCGTCTGTGTAGAAGTACTGCCGCTTGTAGTCCTCCCACCCGTAGATGTCCTTGATGGCGGGCGTCTGGTCGTAGCCAACCAGCGGCGAGCTTTCGGTTATCTGCTCGGCGACCCGGTGGGCAGCCCCGATACGGGTTTCGAGCTCCCAGGGCGGGAAGCCCAGATACTCCGCCGGGTCGACGTCCGTGCGCTCCCAGTCCTCCGGCTTGAGTGCGGTTTCGGTCTCTCCCCACCGGTCGCTCCCGGGCGCCTCGTCGAAGCGTTCATAGAGGCTGTCGGCAGCCGCCGACTCCCCGTGCTCACGGAGGAAATCGTCCCAGGTGTACTCACCGACTACCGCCGCGGGTTCCTGCTCGACGGGAGCCTCCTGCACTTCCCCTTCGAGCTCCCTCGGGGCGGCATCGGCGTCGTCGGTAGCCATTGCTACGTGAATCTGTCTCCGCACGCAAAAAGACTCCCCTCCGCATTATCAGACTGTAGAAACGAAGGAGTTCGGAGTCTAGACCGGGCGATGCCCCTCAACACCGACGAGTCCGGGTGTTTTCGTGCCGGGACCAGATACCGTTGATGTTGCGGCAATCGAAATGTGGGAAATTAAACCATTTCGAACCGTTCCTGACCAGGCAGAGCGGCCTGCATTCGGGGTACATGATCGCCCAGTACACGGCTGCCGCGTTCCTCAAGGAGTGTCGCTCGCTCGGCCGTCCCTCGATAGACTCGACGCCGGTCAGCGGTGGCCAGGAGGACCACGTCAGCATGAGCGGGCAGAGCGCACTCCACGCCCGTCGGGTCGGACAGAACATCGTGACCATCGTGGGCGTGGAACTGGCCTGTAGCGCGCAGGGCGCGGAGTTCCTCGACAGCGACCTCTCGATGGGTGTCGGGACGCGCGCGGCCCACAGGGTGGTCCGTGCCACCATCCCGTCACTCGATGAGGACCGACCGCTGCGCCCGGAACTGGAGGCCGCCCAGCGGCTGGTTCTCGATGGCGAACTGGCCGCCATCGTCGACCAAGCCCTCGACGAGGCAGCCGCGGAGGAGCCAATCAGCGATGGGTAGCGAATCAGGCAACGATTTCGCCGTCCTTGAGTACGGTCTCGACCGGGTTCACTCCGAAATTGTACGGAACGTGGACGTATGAGTGGGCGTTCAGGACCGCGAGGTCAGCACTCGCCCCCTCGACTAACGTCCCCACCCCGCCCGTCCGGTCGAGCGCCGCGGCGCCGTTCACGGTCGCTCCGAGCAATGACTGGGCGGGCGTCATGCCCATTCCGACACAGCCCAGGGCGACAGTAAACGGCATACTCTGGGAGTAGCAGTTAGGGTTGAAGTCGCTCGCAAGCGCCACCGGCGCCCCGGCGTCGAGGAACTGGTCGGGGTCGGCGTAATCGGCGCCGAGCGAGAACGCTGTCGCCGGGAGCAGGACCGGCACGATCCCCGCCTCGGCGAGCGCCCGGGCGTCCGCCGCTGTCGCGTGAAGGAGGTGGTCCGCGCTCACAGCGCCGATTTCCGCGGCCAACTGGGACCCGCCCAGGCGGACGAACTCCTCGGCGTGGATTTTCGGTTCCAGTCCGGCTTCCCGGCCCGCCTCCAGCACCCGCCTGGACTGCTCCACGCTGAAAACGTCCTCCTCGCAGAACACGTCCACGAACTCCGCGACACCCTGGTCCGCCACGGCAGGGAGCTGTTCGGACACGACTGTCTCGGTGTAGGCGTCGGCGTCCCGCCCCTCGGGAACCGCATGTGCTCCCATGAACGTCGGCACGACGTCAATCGGGTGGCGTTCGTCGGCGCGGCGGATGACATCGAGCATCCGGAGTTCCGTCTCGGTATCGAGCCCGTAGCCGGATTTTACCTCGACGGTGGTGCTCCCGTGGGCGAGCATTTCGTCGAGGTGCCCGAGGAGGTTCAACAGGAGCTGGTCGTCGCTGGCGTCGCGGACTGCGCGGACGGTTCGGAGAATCCCGCCGCCCTCCGCGAGGATTTCCTGATAGCGTTTCCCGCGGAGCTTCGCTGCGAACTCGTCGGAGCGGTTCCCGGCGAACAGCGCGTGGGTGTGGCTATCCACGAACCCGGGGATAACTGCTTGCCCCCGGGCGTCGATGGCGGTGTCCGCCTCCTCCGGCGGATACGCTCGCGTCACGGGTTCTGTTGGTCCGACGGCGACGACGGTTCCGTCCTCGGCGGCCAGGGCGGCCACCTCGTAGTAGGCGATGGTTTCCTCGGCGTCGGTTTCGGCAGCATCGTCTCCTGCCGAAGCCGGGCCGACGACGAGTTGCGCTGCGTCGTAGACGACTGTCGTGTGGGTCATAGTTCTCTCTGGAAACTCAACCTGTGGTCGATGCATCGGAACCGAGGCCGGCCACCGCGTGTGCGACAGTTCTTGCTGCCGCGCGAGTGGTCCGCTCGCTCTCATCCAGCCGCGGCGCACACTCGACGACTTCGACGCCGACGAGGCGTTCGTCGGTGGCCAGCTGGTGAACCAGGTCGAACAGTTCACGGGGAGTGAGACCGCCGGGTGTCGGCGCGCTCACCCCTGGGCCGTGAGCCGCGTCGAGCACGTCGATATCGACGCTGAGATACACCTGATCCACGCCGGCCATCGCCGCGCACGCCTGTTCGAGCGCGGCGTCGATGTCCCGGCCGACCTTCTCGGCGGTGACGATACTGCCACCGTGCCTCTCGACGTACTCGGCGTAGGCCGTCGAGGTTTCGAAATGTCGGGCACCGACGACCGCGAACCCGTCCAGGCCTTCCTCGTGGAGCTGTCTGTAGGGGGTTCCGCTGTTCGGGCCGTCCTCCGGGACTGCTCGGCAGTCGAGGTGGGCGTCGAAACTGATGGCGCCGACGGACTCCTCGCCCGCGACCAGCGGCACGACGTTGGCGAAGCTGAGAGAGTTGTCGCCTCCCAGACAGATCGGAACGGCCTCCAGCGCGTGCACCTCGGCCATCGCCTCGCGAACCTGGGCCTGGACAGCCGCGACGTCCTCGGATTCTGGAATGTCCAGGTCGCCCAGGTCACCGACTGAACCGACGGGGCCGGTCCCGAAGTGATGGGATTTGACCCCCGCCAGCGCGTCGCGGATGCCGGCCGGCCCCTCCCGCGCGCCCTGGCGGCCGATGACTGCCCCGTCGTACGGTTCGCCGACGAGGACCGCGTCGTACGCCCCGGCAGCGTCGAGGTCGGTCGGCTCGACGATGTCGCCGAACTGTTCGTCCTGCGGGTCTGTTGAGGGGCCGTGCCAGGAAGGGTGGTCGCTGAACACGGTCACCCCTCGTGGTCCCGCATCGGAATCGCCACGTCGGACTCATCGGCTTCCGCGAGGGCCGTCTCGTAGCCGGCGTCGGCGTGTCTGACGACACCCATTCCCGGGTCGGTCGTGAAGACCCGGCGGGCCTTCTCGGCGGCCAGTTCTGAGCCGTCGAGGACGACGTGGTTGTTCGCGTGCAGGGCGTTCCCGATGCCGACGCCGCCGCCGTCGTGGACCGAAACGATGTCCGCGCCCGCGGCGCAGTTCAGCAGGGCATTGAGAATCGGCCAGTCGGCGACGGCGTCCGTGCCGTCGCGCATCGCCTCCGTCTCGCGGTTGGGGCTGGCGACGGACCCGGCGTCGAGGTGGTCGCGGGTCACGACGATGGGCGCCTCGATTTCGCCCTCGGCGACGAGGTCGTTGATGCGCAGGGCGAACCGCGCACGCTCGGTTAACCCGTCCTCGGCCCGATACCCCAGCCAGCAGACCCGCGAGGGCAGACCCTGGTACTGAATCCGCTCCTGGGCCAGGTCTATCCAGCGATGGAGTGCCGCCTTCTCGGGGAACAGTTCCTTCACGGCCGCATCGGTCCGGTGGATGTCCTCGGGGTTCCCCGAGAGGGCCGCCCAGCGGAACGGACCCTTCCCCCGACAGAACAGCGGTCGGATGAACGCAGGGACGAACCCCGGGTAGTCGAACGCGTCCTCGGCGTCGCGGTGTTCCCGGACCTGACCGCGGATGTTGTTTCCGTACTCGAAGGCGATGGCGCCGCGCTCCTGCATCGCCAGAATCGCATCGACGTGACGCTCCATCGTGTCGAGGCTCTGCTCGACGTATGTTTCGGGGTCGTCTTCCCGGAGTTGGTCGGCTTCTTCAACCGTGTAGCCGGACGGGTAGTACCCCTCCAGTTCGTCGTGGGCGCTGGTCTGGTCCGTAACCACGTCGGGGACGAACCCGCGGTCCAGCATCGCCTCCAGCATATCGGCAGCGTTCACATGAACGCCGACGGAGTACGCCTCGCCGTTTTCCGCCGCCGCCTCCGCCTTCTCGATAGCCGAGGTGATGTCGTCAGTCTTCTCCTGACAGTAGCCCGTTTCGATGCGCCGGTCGATGCGCTCCTCGTCCACGTCCGCGGCGATGCAGACGCCGCCGTTCATCGTGACTGCGAGGGGTTGAGCGCCACCCATGCCGCCGAGGCCACCGGTGACGACGATGCGCCCGGAAAGGTCCCCATCGAAGTGCTGTCTGCCCAACTCCGCCAGCGTCTCGAAGGTGCCCTGGATGATGCCCTGTGTGCCGATGTAGGCCCACGACCCGGCAGTCATCTGCCCGTACATGATCTTCCCCTCGGCTTCGAGTTCGTGGAAGTGGTCCCAGTTGTCCCATTTGCCGACCAGGTTCGAGTTCGCGATGAGCACCCGTGGCGCGCGTTCGTGGGTTCGGAACCGGCCGACCGGTTTGCCAGACTGGACCAGCAGGGTTTCCTCGTCGCCGAGGTCCCGAAGTTCGGACAGGATGGCGTCGTAGGCGTCCCACGACCGCGCCGCGCGACCGGTCCCGCCGTAGACGACCAGGTCTTCGGGCCGCTCGCCGACCTCCGGGTCCAGGTTGTTGTTGAGCATTCGGAGCGCGGCCTCCTGGCGCCAGCCCTCGCACTCGATATCCGTGCCGGTTGGCGCGCCGCGGTACTCCTCCCATTGCTCGCTCGGGTCCCCGACGTCGAAGGAACCGTCAGCGTGTGGACTCATGTCGGGTGAAGCTGAGGCGACCAGCGACAAGGGTGATAAACCTCCATGCGGCGGGAGATTTATATTCTGGACCGGGCCGTATGAGGTATGCACCTCGCGACGTTCCGCATCTCCGGGTCGAACATCTACGAGTCGGTTACTGGCGACGCCGGCGTCGCGGTCGAATGTTGGTGCAACGACCATTGCGACCTGCTCCACGTCGAGGGACCCGATGCCGTCGATGCGCTCGACCCTGTGCGCTCGGCCGTGGGTATCCGGGAATCCCTCGGCGACGGCGACGAGGTAGTCGCCATCACGGAGGACTGTCTCCGCGACCACGAGGCCGGCCTGGCCGAGGATTACGTCCGAGCGAACGGCTGTCTGCTCCTCCCGCCGCTGCGCTACGAACACGGCGACAGGGTCGTCCGGGTCCTCGCCCTCGAACCGGCGGCGCTGAGCCGCTGTTTTCAGGACATGGTCGCCGACGGCCTCTCGGTTTCCGTCGACGCCAAACGGACGGTCGATACGGTTCCCGAGGGGACACCGATGCTGACCACGTTCCCGGACCTGACCCGCCGGCAGAAAGCCGTGCTGACGGCGGCCATCGACGGCGGCTACTACGAACTCCCCCGCGAGGTGACGACAACGGAACTCGCCGAGGACCTGGGACTGGCCAGACGGACTGTCGAGGAACACCTGCGCCGCGCCGAGAAGAAAGTCGTGACCGGCATGGCGGCGTTCCTCTAAGCACCCGCCGTGAGCGGCCGGAACGCCGGTCGGAACCTTCGTCCCCTCGTACCGGCTCCCGGTTTTGGGGGTGCCGGAACCGGCCGGAACACCACGAACAGCTCTCTTGCCCCTTTCGTCCCTAAATCGAGGTATGGCAACACACGAAGCGGCTGACGACGCCAGCACGCAGGTGGCGGACATCTCAATCGACCTCGACACCGAGAACGAGGACGCATCGGGGGCGACGGTCACCATCCCCAGCGCGGCCGACGGGACGG
Source organism: Halolamina sp. (assembly GCA_042219375.1). GTDB lineage: Archaea > Halobacteriota > Halobacteria > Halobacteriales > Haloferacaceae > Halolamina. The sequence goes on from JBDGQC010000041.1 coordinate 11,149, forward strand.
TTCAGGCGACGGTCGAGCCAACCGCGGACGGCCGCTGGCGCTGTGAGTTTCAGACCCGTGATGGTCGGACCGCCGTCACCCGAACAGTCGAGGAGGACCCCGCCAGTATCGAGGAGCTGCTGAACCTGCTCGCACCGGCGCTCAACATCATCGAGACGGTACTGCGGGAGGCCGGATGTTGAGAACCGAGCGACCGCCGGCTCTCCGGGACGGAATCAGTTCTCATCGTCGTTTTCGACGGAATCGATCCATTCGCGGACGTTCTCGGCAAGCATCGGCAGCAGGACCGGCCCGCTCCCGAGCAGCGTCTCGTGGAACGCACGCACGTCGAACGCCGCGCCGAGTTCGGCCTCGGCCTCTGCTCGCAGGTCCCGAATCTCGATTTCGCCCGTCTTGTAGGCCAGCGACTGGCCCGGCCACGCGACGTACCGGTCTACCTCCGTCCGCACGTTATGCATCGATAGCGCCGTGTTCTCGGCCATGAACGCCCGTGCCTCCTCCGGCGTCCAGCCCAACGCGTGAATCCCGGTATCGACGACGAGCCGGCAGGCCCGCCACATCTCGTTGCTCAGCCGACCGAACTGTTCGTAGGGCGTCTCGAAGGCGTCCATCGCCAGGCCGAGCCGTTCGGCGTATAACGCCCATCCCTCGATGTACGCCGTGACCATGTTCTCCTGGCGGAACTCGGAAACGTCGTCAAGTTCCGTCGTGTGCGCAATCTGATGGTGGTGGCCCGGGACCGCCTCGTGGAGGAAGAGTGCGGGAAGGCCGTACAGCGGACGGCTCTCCAGGTCGTAGGTGTTGACCCAGAACGTCCCGGCGTCCGTATCGGTCGAGTTCGAAACGTACCGCCCGCTCGTGTAACTGGGGGCCAAATCATCGGGAACTGGCTCGACCCCGTACGGACGGGTCGGCATCGCCTCAAGGGTGAACAGCGACGGTAGCCGACCGTCGACGGTCTTGGCGATGGATTTTGCCTCCTGCAGGAGTTCCTCCGGCGTATCAGCGTAGAACCGCGAGTCGGTTCGGAGGAACTCGACGAACTCGTCGAAGCTCCCCTCGAAGTCGGCGTCGTCGATGACCGCGAGCATCTCCTCGCGGATACGCTCGACTTCTTCGAGTCCGGTCTGATGAACGTCCTCCGGCGTCACATCGAGGGTGGTGTAGTACCGAACGAGATGTTCGTAGTAGGCCTCGCCGCCGGGTAAATCCGCGTAGGCATGGCTCTCACGGGTTTTCGGGATATACTCGTCGAGAAGGTACGCCCGGAACCGTTTTAGCGCTGGCAGGACTGCATCGGTAATCGCCTCGGCGCCCCTGTTCCGAAGCCGCTGGCGGTCCTCGTCGCCGATGGTTTCCGGAACGGACTCGAACGGCTCGTAGAGGTCGCTCTCCGTGGGGTCGGCGACGAGATACGACTCGATCATCTCGTCGTGGCCATCTAACACCGACCGCGGCGGCGTGAACCCGCGTTTGAGCCCTTCTTCGAGCAGTTCCCGTGCCTCGTCGAAGTACTCGGCAGCGTGCGCCAGGCGATGAAGATACCGCTCGTAGTCGTCGAGGTCTTCGAAGGAGTGCCGCGAGGGATAGCGAACGTACGAGGAGTGGGGTCCGCCCTCGTGGTTGACCGGCATGAGGTGGATATCGTGCTCGTACCGGGTGATGCGGTGGGTCAGTTCTCGGTCGAGCACGTCGTAATCCGCTCGGCAGCGTTCGGGGAGCGCCGCCCTGTCGATAGCGTCCAACCGGTCGGCGAACGCCCGCCATCGCTCGACCTTGTCAGCCTCCCACGCGAGGCCGATATCCGGGAACTGCTCGTCCAGTTCCTCCTCGTAGGTCTCGACGTCGCCGAGCAGCGCCTGAAACTGTTCCTCGTGAGAGGCGTCCATGGGAGCCAGAGACGGAGTCGGTCAATAAGCCCACGCCTACCGGAGAGATTGCGACGTCGTGAACGACCGAAGGGAGTGAACGGGCTGGTGGGATTCGAACCACGGTCGGGCGTGCTCGCTCACTCCGTTCGCTCCGCGCACCCCCCTGCTTCGAATCCACCTGAGCCGTTTTCACGGCTCACTAGCGTTCGCCGGAAAACGGGCGTGGTGGGACTCTCGCGAGTGAGGCCGTGGCCGAACGAGTGAGAGTAAACCACGCCCGTGAACGACCGAAGGGAGTGAACGGGCGTGGTGGGATTCGAACCACGGTCGCTCCCGTTCGCTCGCGATACTCGCTCACCTCCCGCTCCCTGCTTCGAATCCCACACGCGACCCTCTCGGTTTCGCTTCGCTCGACACGAGAGCGGGCGTGGTGGGATTCGAACCCACGATCGAGGAGTTAGGAACCCCTCGCCCTATCCGCTAGGCCACACGCCCAGTATACGCAGCGAAAGAACGGGTCGGTTACTCGGTAGATTCGGTTTCGGCTTCCTCGGATTCCTCGGCGGTGTCGCCGGCAGGCTCAGTCGGGCCGGACTCCGTGGTGCCGGTCTCCGGGCCCTCCTTCATCTCTTCGAGCTCCTCATTGAGCTCCTGGCGACCCTTCTGGAACTCGCCCATCGCCTGCCCCGTCGAACGGGCGAGCTTGGGGATTTTGTTCGCACCGAACAGCAGCACGAGCACCAGGAGGATGATGAGCATCTCCGGGCCCCCGGGGACTGCGCCGAACAGCGGGACAATCTGGGACATCTCTATCCGGTAGTTCCGCTCTTGCGACTATAGGCTTTTTGGACCGCGCAAGGGCAGGAGTCGGCCGCGATACCCCGCCGGAACGCCGGCTCGCGAGGAGAACGGCCCTGAGCCACGACGCGCGGTTGCCGCCGAGCCACGGGTGTTTTCACCGTTAGGCCCCAGGTCGAGCTATGAGCCGCTCGGACGACCCACCGGCCGTCGGCGACGAGGCACCCGGCTTCACCGCGCCGACAGCCGACGAGAACGGCATCGCCCGCCAGTCGCTCGGCGACTATCGTGCCGACGCACCCGTCGTGCTGGCGTTCTTCCCGGCCGCGTTCTCAAGCACCTGCACCGGCGAGCTCTGTACCTTCCGGGACCGACTTGCCCCGCTGTCTGAGACCGGCGGCATCGTCCTCGGTATCAGCACCGACCTCCCGTGGGCGCTCGCGGAGTTCCGGGAGCAGGAGTCGCTTCCGTTCCCGCTCGTCGCCGATAACGACGCCGGCATCTGTGCGGCCTACGGCGTACGGACACGGTACGAACGCTACGGCATCGACGACATCGCCCGCCGTGCGGTGTTCGTCCTCGACGGCGACGGTACCGTCACGTACCGGTGGCTCGCCGACGACCCCGGTAACGAACCCGACTACGACGAAGTCGAGCAGGCCGTCGACGCCGCTGCCGGGAACTAAGCCGGTGCTGGAGGTCGAGACGCCGTGTTCGGCCCGACGGCCTTTTTCATGCCGCCGCCGCTGGATAGAGGTATGGCGACGGAACAGACCGACTACGAGTACGACCCCGAGGCCCGTCACGCGTTCCCCGACGAGCGGCTGAACCGGATGCTGCCCGAACTGCTTGAGGACCCGGAGGTTGTCAGCTACCTGGACGCACAGAACGTCAACGCGGTCACCCGGAAGGGGTACAACGACCACGGGAGCAAGCACATCGAAATCGTGCGGAACCGCGCGCTCCGGCTTTACGAGCTACTGAAAGCTGGCGGCGTCCAGTTCAACGGTGCGCGGCAACAGGGCCTCGACGAGGCGGACGAACCGGTCATCGTCGCACTCGCGGCGACGCTCCACGACATCGGGCACGTCGTCCATCGCGACGACCACGTCTACTACTCCATCCCGCTGGCTGCGGATTTCCTCGACCGCTTCCTCGAACCCTACTACGATGTGGCCGACCGCGTCCGGGTGAAGGCGGAGGTGCTACACGCCATCCTCTGTCATCACACCGAAGAGACGCCGCTGACCCGTGAAGCAGGCATCATCCGCGTCGCCGACGCGCTGGACATGGAACGCGGCCGCTCACGCATCCCCTACGAGGAAGGGGGTCGCGGCATCAACACGCTGTCGAGTCAGGCAATCCGCAACGTCGGCCTGAACGCCGGCGAGGACCGCCCAGTACTGGTGGAAATCGAGATGGTCAACGCTGCCGGCGTCTACCAGGTCGACAACCTGCTCAAGGCGAAGCTACAGGACTCCATGATCGAAGACGAGGTCCGCATCGTCGCCATCAACACGAAAAGCGACGACAACCTGGTGGAGCGAATCGAGCTGTGAGCCACGGGGATTCGGCCGCCGCCGTGTGAATCGATAGCGCGTGCAAAACCAGAAACCCACTCGGGGGAGGGGTTCCTTTATCCGCCGTTGGTTCGTTCGTGGCAACCAATAGTGGCCCGCGTCGGAAACTCGGTAGCGCTGCTGCGTGACAGGGAGTTCCTCTCGCTCGCTGGCACGGCGTTCGCCCGGAGTCAGGCCTACTCCACCATTATCATCGCGCTCGCGCTCTACGCGGACGCCTTCAACACGACGGGGTTCATCGAGGGGATGTGGGGGACGGCGTTCGCGCTGGTCCAGTTGGTCATCGTCCTCCCGCTCGGTCGGAAAATCGACACCGGGAACGCCAAACGCTGGCTGATGGCCGGCCTGCTGGTGAACGTCGGTGTCTTCGGCGGCTACATGTTCGTCAGTAGCTCCATCGACGTCGTGCTCATCCGAATGGTTCAGGGTATCGGCGCGAGCATCCTCTGGATAACCGGCTCGACCGTCGTCGGCGAAATCTCGCCCGCCGACGAGAGCGGCCGCTGGCTCGGCTCCTACAACCAGGTGGCGGCGTTCTCCTCGCTGGCGGGGGACGTGTTCGGCGGCTACCTGCTTTCGGTGTACGACCCGCTCCGCTCCCGGGTGGTCTTTGCCGTCCTCGCGCTCATCACCATCGGCGCGTTCGCCCTCGTCTATCTCTACCTCCGTGACAACCCCGGCGGCGGCGTCGACAACCCGGGCGCCCAAACCGGCACCGACGCGCTCCGGAACCTGTTCAACCTCCCCATGCTCCGGGCGCTGGTGCTGTTCCGGTTGGCGTTCTCCATCGGGAAGATGGCGGTCATCATCTTCCTGCCCATTCTCGCACGCAAGGAGTTCGGTATCAACGCGTTCGCCATCGGCTGGATTCTGGCCGGGGGGAAGCTAACCAAATCCTTGTTGCAGGGGTACATCGGCGACCTAACCGACCGTATCGGCAAGCGCGAGCGGTTCGTCGCCGTCGGCGCGCTGCTCTACGGGCTGGGTATCGCGCTCATCCCGTTATCGGTCCCTGCACAGGAGTACATCGGCCAGTTCTACTTCGAACTCCACGGCGAGGGGCAGTTGCTCGGTGGCGGCTTCCTCGTGCTGTTCGGGGCCTACAGCATCCTCGGCGTCGCCGACTCGATACGCCTCCCCGCGAGCATGGCGCTGTTCGTCGAAGAGGGCGAGAAGTACGACTCCGTGGCCAGCGCCATGTCGCTGCGCTCGATATCCTGGAAAATCGGGCAGACCGTCGGCCCGATCGGCGTCGGCCTCATCAAGGATTACGTTGGGACGACCCAGGCGTTTCTCACCGCCTCGGTGTTCGTCATCTTCGCGACGGGGCTGTTCTGGCTCACCTACTCGCTCTCGGAGGAACCCGAGGGCGTCGATGCGCAGTTGACCGACTAATCCTCGATAGTCTCGACCTCGAACGCATCCCGCTCAACCGCGAGACGGAACGTCGGCACGGTGCGGTACTCCACCTCCACGACGCTCTTCCGGCGGAGGCTCTGAAGCGCGCTGCGTACGTCCTCGACGCTCGGGTCGGTGTCGAACGCGTCCCGGAGTTTCCCGAGCACGCTCACGACGCTCTCGGAGCGCTCCTCCGGCCCGGCAAGTACCTCAAGCACCTGCGCGTGCAGCCGCGGCACCCGGACCGTTTCGGGGATGCCCCCTTCCTCCTCGGGTGGGACGCTCGGTTCCACGTCGACAAGGTCGACACCCTCCGCAGTCGCGCGGATGAGGCTGTCGTCGTCCCGGTAGTAGTACTCCCCGAGTTCGTCTTCGAGGTACTGGTGGACCTCGCTGCCGCTTTCCATCCCCCAGCGGTCCTGTAGCTCCTTGTTCTTGGTCGGTTGGAGCGTGACGATATCCGCGAGGCGCTCCTTGGCCTCCTCATCCAGACCCATTACCGTTCGCTGGGTGACGCGTGCCTTTGGCTATTCCGATGACGATTCCGGAAGCCCGACCGGAACCACGCCAGCTAAGCCCACCCACCTGTTACGCTGGCGCGTGCGAAACGTCACGGACCGGGTGCGCAACCCGTTCGGGATGGAACCGGACTGTGAGCGGTTCGTTCCCGGCTACGGCGACGCCAACGCCGACTTCCACGTCATCGGCGACCACCCCGGCGTCCACGGCGGCGAGGCGACCGGCGTGCCCTTCAGCGGCACCGCCGACGCCGAACGCCTCCAGCGGGCGCTCCGGGAGGCCGGATTCCTCCGCACCGTCGGCGACGAACCGGAAGTCGAGCGGACCTTCCTGTCGTATCTCCATATGTGCGTGCCGGCCAGCGAGCCGACCGCGGCCGACTACGCGGAACTCGAACGCTTCTTCGACGCGGAACTCCGCGCCATCGCCGCCCACGTGCTGCTCCCTGTCGGCGAGCGTGCGACGCGGCACGTCCTCGAAACGTACACCGCGAAGGCCCACAAGACCGAGATAGAGATGTCCCGCCTCCACGGCCAGGAACTACTCGGCAGCGGGTGGCTCGTTCTCCCGATCGCCGACCCGGCCGACTGGAGCAAGGGCGACGACGAACTGCTCGTCGAATCGCTACTGGAACTCCGGGCGACCGATTTCCGCCGCGAGAGCGACCTCGGGCGGTTCCTCCCAGGCGGTGAGCCCTACCACGTCAGGTAGCCTGTCCCGCCTCATCGCGTCGCCCACAGGTAGCGTCCCACGTCGACGAGGAAGCCGAGACCGCTGAACAGCGGGAGTACGACCAACGCGAGGAGCGCGACAGCGGTCGGGAGTGCGACGAACCGCAGCGCGGCGAGACACAGCACCGGGCCGAGCGAGGCGAGGGCGTACACCCACGCGCTGCCCTGCCCGAACTGCGCGACGGCGGTCAGCACAACCACCGGAAGGGAAACGACACCGACCAGCAGGAGCAGCCCCGGTTCGAACGCGCCCGATGCCGCCGCGCTAACTGCGCCAAGCACGTACGCCGTCGGGGACGGGAACTGGAACGTCGCCGACAACGTCGCGGCAGGGCTGGCAGTCAGTCCCCTCACCAACCCGTTCAGCGCGTCCGCGTGCGGCGTCGCGTACGCGCCGACTCCGCCGAAATAGGCCAGTAGCGAGAGCAGCACGACGCCGTACCAGCGCCGCAGTCCACGGCGCCGCCGTGCTGCTGCCGATGGTCCAGTCGACCGCGTCGAGCGGGTGCGAGAACCGCTCTGTCCCGCAACGTCGTCCCATTGTGCGGAATCCGAGCGCTCGGTCCCAGCGGCGGGGTTCGACCTGCCGGTACCCGTCGACTGGCTCTCAGCCGTGGACCGCTCCCCGCGCCGCGACGCGTGACCACTCCCGGAGGTGTTCTTCGCTGTCGAGGCTCCGGCCGATTCAGAGCGATTGCCGCTGGTTCCGGTCGTTTTCGTCGCCGTCGAGCCCGTTTTTGTGCTCGCCGTCCGGCCTGTGGTCGACGGCTCGGAGCGGCGACGGCTCTCCGACCGTGTGGAGTCCTCGCCCGTGGAGCTATCTCCGGCCGGGGAACTGTCGACGGTCGACCCTGCTTCGGGGAAGACGGAGACGGGCGGAACATCGTCGAGGCGTTTCTCGACGTACTCACGGTGGCCCATCCGGTCGTAATCCTTGCGCTCCGCGGGGTCGGAAAGGACGTCGTGGGCTTCCCGTATGAGTTTGAACTGCGCGTCGCCGTCCGGGTGGTCGTTCACGTCGGGGTGGTACTCCCTGACGCGGCTTCGGTAGGCTCGCTTGAGTTCCTCCGACGAGGCGTCGTCGGGGGCACCGAGGACGTCGTAGAGGTCCGTCGGCATTCGTGTCTGCCGTTAAAGCGACTCGCGGTTTGAATCTACCGCCGTGCGGGCGGTGTCCCGGCTGTGGAAAGTGGGAACCCTCTTGTCCGGGCGCCGAGCAAGCGAGGGTATGGAGCGTATTCAGCTGGGGAACACGGTTTTCGAGGGGCTGAACAACGTCTACGTCTTCCGCGGCGAGGAAACCGTTCTCGTGGATACCGGCGTCGCTACCGAGCCGACCCGGGAAGAACTGGCCGAGGGACTCGACGAGTTGGGGGTCGCACTCGCCGATATCGACCGCGTCTTTCTGACTCATTGGCACTACGACCACGCCGGACTCGCGGGGGAGATTCAGCGGGAGAGCGGCGCGACGGTTCACGTTCACGAGGCTGACGCGCCGCTGGTCGCCGGCGACGAGGAATCCCTCATCGAGGAGCGTGCCCGCCAGCAGGAGAAGTTCGAGGAGTGGCAGATTCCCGACGGCCCACGGGAGGAACTGATTTCGTTTCTCGAAGGGCATGCCGACCTCCTGGGCGACTGCGCCGACGTGACGCCGTTCACGGCCGGCGACCGGTTCTCGGTGAACGGGATGGAGATTGAGGCGGTCCACCTCCCCGGCCACACGGCAGGACTCACGGCGTTCGCCGTCGAGCGGGAGGGCGAGCGACAGGCGTTCGCCGGTGACGCGGTGCTCCCGAAATACACGCCGAACGTCGGCGGGGCCGATGTACGCGTGGACGCCCCACTCGCGAAGTACGTCGAGAGCCTCGTGGAGGTTATCGAACGAGACTGGGACCGCATCCACCCCGGTCATCGCGACGCCATCGCAGACCCGGCCGGGCGCGCACGGGAGATTCTGGAGCATCACCGCGAACGAACCGAGAAAGTGCTCGACGTGCTCGACCGCCACGGCGCCTGTGACGCGTGGACTGTCAGCCACCACCTGTTCGGTGAACTGGAGACGATTCACATCCTCCACGGCCCGGGCGAGGCGTCGGCCCACCTCGGCCACCTGGAACGCCACGGTATCGTCGAACGGGAGGTCAACGAATACCGCCCGGTCATCGAGAACCCGGACATCGACGCGCTGTTCCCCGAACCGTAGGTCCGGAGGGCGATAGCCGTCGCTCGACGCGGTTTTGGGACGGAGTCGAGGTCCCCGGTGAACGACTGTCGGGTTCCCACGACCGACGCACACGAGTGGAGCCCTTTTAACCCGGTAGCCCGGATTAGCTACTGATGAGTGAAGCCGACCCGGAGTACCAGGTCGCCGTCATCGGCGGCGGTCCTGCCGGACTGACGACCGCATTGTACACGACCCGCCTTGGACACGACACCGTGCTTATCGACCGCGGCGGCGGCCGCGCGGCGATGATGCAGGACACCCACAACGTCATTGGAATCACCGAGGAGACCTCGGGGAACGAACTCCTCGCGACGGCCAAGGAACAGATCGAGAGCTACGGCGCCGACACCGTCCGCGGGATGGTCTCGGACATCGAAGGCAGCGCGGGCGAGTTCACGCTCTCCGTCGGCGAGGACAGCTACACCGCCGAGCGCGTCGTGCTCGCGACGGGGTTCTCCGACGAACGGCCGGACCCGCCGCTCCCGCGGACGGGCCGGGGGCTCCACTACTGCCTGCACTGTGACGCCTACATGTTCGTGGACGAGTCGGTGTACGTGATGGGCCAGGGCGAGAGCGCCGCCCACGTCGCGATGATCATGCTCAACTTCACCGACGAGGTCGACCTGCTGCTGCGCGGCGAGGACCCCGAGTGGAGCGAAGAGACGGATAGACAGCTACGGGCGCACCCCGTCGACATCGTCGAAGCGGAGATTTCGGGCATGAACAGGGACGAGGACGGCTGGCTGGAGTCCTTCGAGTTCGAGGACGGCTCCGTCCGGGAGTACAAGGGTGGTTTCCCGATGTACGGCTCGAACTACAACGCCGAACTGGCGGACGCAGTCGGCGCCGAGCGCACCGAGGACGGGAACGTGGCGGTGGACGACCACGGCCGGACCTCCGTGGACGGCGTGTTCGCGGTTGGCGACCTCGTCCCCGGCCACAACCAGATTCCGGTCACGATGGGCCAGGGCGCGAAGGCGGGTATCGCCCTCCACTACGACCTGCGGGAGTTCCCCAAGCCGCTCGACGAACTCGACGGCGGGGAGGTCGACCCGAGTGCGGTGCCGGCCATCTCCGAGGACCTGCAGGAGGCTGCCGCGAAGCGCCACGAGGAGCACGTCTCGGCGGCGGCCGACGACTGACGCCGTACCTTCGGCTGGAATGGCGAACAGGCGGCGCTACGCTCGCCGACGGACGCGCCACACACCCGCTGCCCCGTCGGCGTCCTTCGTCAGAGCACGACGGGGGTGGTCCCGTCTTCCTACTTGAACTCCCGCAAAGGGGAACGCCCTTATTCCCCCGACCGATTAGTTGGGCATGCGCACCGGTGGTCTAGTGGTAGGACCTGAGCCTTCCAAGCTCATGGCCCGGGTTCAAATCCCGGCCGGTGCATACCGACTCGAACATCGTGAGAGACGTGTATGCGTCCCGTCAGCCGGTACACTTTCTGCCGAACGGGATTCTCAGCGGTGTGTGACGACGAGCCCCACAGGAAATCGACCTACCGCTTCCGCGCACGCTCACGGCGGCGTTCGAGCAGCGTTCTGACCCCCTGCCCGGGTCCGCCCTGAATCGGCCAGCCGTTGGTCCGCCATTGGGGCGGTTCCGGTTCGAACGAGCCACACCGAGCGCCACACTCCGACTCCGTCTGACAGCGGCCCTTCGCCTCGCAGTAAGGGACCAGCCCCCTGCCCGCGCGTCGCAGGTCGAAGTAGCGACAGTCGGGCCGCATCGTCTCCGTGAACGACCGCCACCCCTTGCCGTACGCCCGCTCGGCAAGCCATCGGCGCCGTCGGGCTTTCTCCTCGGAGCTGAACCGCTCGCTGTCCGCGGCGGTATCGAGCGACGAGGGGAGCCAGTCCACCGTCGCCGCGCCGGCCCGAACAGCGGTCGTCTCGATGCCTTCGTCTCTCGTCGCACTCGCCGCCCGGTCCGCATCTTCGGCGTTCAAATCGAACGTCAGCACGCCAACCTCCACGGGGAACTCCTCCAGTAGCGCTGGCTCCACCCGGTCGCCGGTCCGGGTCGTTGCTAACCATACTTCGTCGGCCAGCGCCGTCTCGACATCGTGAGTCAGTTGGTCCGTGAGCGCCGCGGCGGCGCTGGCGTCGAGGTCGGGTTTGTTCTCGATGGCGACGACGCGCTCAACCCAATCAGGGTACGGTCGTTTCCGGCGGATTTCGATACGGCGACCGTTCTTCCGCTTCTCGACCAGGTCGCGCGCGGCGGCGCGGTGTACCGCCTCCCGGACGTAGCGCCAGTCGTATCCCGGGTCCGGCAGCGCGTTGCGGTAGTACGCCCATTCCGCGGGCGCGTGGCGAACGACGGGAAGGAGGTCGCTGTCGATGGTTCGATCGCCGAACTCGCGGCGGGCCGCCAGCCCCGCCGGGTCACACTCGACGACGATGGTGTCCCAGCGCCGCCGCTGGGTGCCTAACTGCCTGGAGACGACGAGCGCCGGCCGGTCGGCCGACTCCGGCGGCCACGCGAGTTCGGCCCAGCGACAGACCAGTAGCTCGAACGTGAACTCCGCGTCGACGGCCGGCGTGGACACGGGGGCTCGCTACGTCGGGGTGCCGACGTAGCCCTCGCCTTCCGCTTCCTGGACGTCGTTCAGATACTCGTGGGCCTCCTCCAGAATCTCCCGCGGGCCGTCCTGCGTGATGGTGTTGAGCGCCTGCTCGTAGTCACGCCACTGGAGGTCCCGGTGTTCCGAGGAGAGTTCGGCGTTGGCCTCGAACGACCGGGCGATGAAGAGATGCACCGTCTTGTGGATGGTGTCACCCCCCGCCTCAAACACGTAGTCGTACTCCCGGCGGAAGCCATCGACCAGTCTGAAATCCTCGATACCTGCTTCCTCCTTCACTTCGCGAATTGCGGTCTGCTGGAGCTCCTCTTCCCCCTCGACCCCGCCCTTTGGAAACTCCCAATCGCCCGGTCGGCTCTTCAGGAGGAGGTACTCCCGTTCGCCGCGGGTATCGCGGAAGAGGATAGCTCCAGCGGACGTCGCTTCAACCGTCATTACGTTCGGGTAGGCGACGTGTTCTTAAATCGGCTTCGGTGAGCCGAAACCGTCGAGCGCCGACAACGGCCGCGCGCGCCGGTAGATGCGCTTTTGGGGCTTCAATCCCTCTGGACACACATGACCTTCGTCACGACGCTTACCTTCCAGAGCGGGGACAAGACCGCGCTGGACGAGACGGTCCGGCGCCTGAAAGAGCAGGTCGAGCAGAAAGGCGCCGAGTGCAAGGGGCCACACCAGGAACAGCCACAGCACCGCTCGGTGCCCCAGTACAAGCGCTGCCAGCCCGGCACCCAGTTCGACCCCTGGCAGTACACCGTCTACACGCGCTGGCTGGAAATCCATGGCTCGGACCACATCGCGCGGGAAATCGCCGGTGCCGACCTCCCGGACGCCATCCACCTCGAAGTCGAGGTCGAACAGCGTGCGAGCCAGGCGTACCGCTAACGATACCCGTCCCGCCGCACACCGTTCTCCGTCGCCGTCTCGCCGCTACGGCGGGGTTTAAGCCGGTCAACCCCGGAGAGCTACGTACATGCAACTCCAGACGGACCCACTCATCGAACTGCGCCGCGACCTCCATCGCCATCCCGAACCCGCGTGGTGTGAGTTCTACACCACCGCACGCATTGTCGAGGCCCTCGAACAGCGGGACCTGGACGAACTTCACGTCGGCCCGGACGTCTACGGCGACGACGACCGGATGGCGCTGCCCGACGAGGAGACCAGCGCCGAATGGCGCAAGCGTGCGGTCGAGGCCGGTGCCGACGCCGACCTCGTCGAACGTATGGAGGGCGGTAACACCGGCGCCGTCGCCGTCGTCAGAAAGGGCGAGGGCCCGGTCGTCGGCCTCCGTGTCGACATCGACGGCCTCCCCATCGAGGAGTCGACCGACGAGGACCACGTGCCCGCGGCCGAAGGGTTCCGCTCGGAAACCGGGTGGATGCACGCCTGCGGCCACGACGCCCACGCGACGGTCGGTGTCGGGGTCATCGACGCCGTGCTCGACAGCGACTTCTCGGGCACGCTGAAGGTGTTCTTCCAGCCGGCCGAGGAGAAAGGCTCCGGCGGCGGCCCGATGTCCCGCTCGCCCCACATCGAGGACGTGGAGTATCTCTACGCCGTCCACGTCGGCCTCGACCACCCGACGGGCGAAATCGTCGCGGCCGTCGATGGCTTCCTCGCGGTTTCGGGCTTCGATGTCGAGTTCACGGGAAGCCCCGCCCACGCCGGCGCCCACCCGGAGGAGGGAGATAACGCGATACAGGCGATGGCCGAGGCCATCTCCAGCATGTACAGCATTCCGCGCCACGGCGACGGGGCGACCCGGGTGAACACTGGCGTCGTGGAGGGCGGCACCGCCTCGAACATCATCGCGGAGGAGGCCCGACTGCAGGCGGAGGTTCGGGGGTCGACGACCGAACTGATGGAGTACATGTGGGAGGAGACGGGGAACGTCATCGACGCCGCCGCCGACATGTACGGCGTCGAGGCGACTCGGAGTCGGCTCTCCCGAGCCCCGTCCGCGGAGAGCGACGAGGAACTGGCGCGCCTCGTCGCCGACGCCGCCGAGGACGTCGAGGGTGTCGATTCAATCATGGACCGGGACGACCTCGGCGGGAGCGAAGACGCGACGTATCTGATGAACGAGGTGCAGGAGAACGGCGGTTACGCCTGCTACGTCGGCCTCGGGACCGACCACCCCGACGGCCACCACACCTCGGCGTTCGACGTGGACGAGGAGTCGCTGCGAATCGGCGTCGAAACCCTGGCCAGCGCAATCATCTCCCTGAGCGAAACGCAGCCCTGAGACGGCTGGAACCTCACTCCGCGATATCGTTGATTCCCGACTGAATCAGATACCACGCCGCCGGCGCGAACACGAGCAGCAGGACGAACAGCATCACGCCGTCCTGGTCCGTCACGGCCGCGGCGTCGTGTGCTGTGCGCCAGAGCACGACCAGGTTATACACCGGCACGAACAGGCCGACGGTCCGCAGGGTCGGGTTGAACTCCGCGTCGGTGCCGGCGCTGAGCTGTTTGTGGGTCACGTACCACCAGTAAAGCGGGTAGAACCCGAACGTAAGCACCGAGTACAGCACCTGTTTGCCGAGCGACCGGTGGTCGAACGCGGATTCGTTGGTAACGGATGACATATGGGTGCCGTTGTAATCCGATATATAAAAGTATAGGGTATCGGAAGCTGGGCCCGCCGGATGAGGCGATAGAACGGCCGAAGGGGCCCGATCAGTATTTCGGGTCGGCGCCGGTGCGCTGATAGACCCGTTCCATTATCGCGTCGCGTTCCTCCTGCCATCGGGGGAGTGCCGACGGCCGGTCCGGGTAGCCGTCGTAGTGGTCGAGGAGTTCTTCGGCCAGTTGTTTCGTCTTGTAGAACTTCCAGACCTTGGGCAGGTAGCCGACGGCGCCGATGGCGGTTTTGAGTTTGAGCGCCAACCCCATCTCGGCCTTCCCGGAGTAGAGTGCTTCCGCCACCTGCTCGCCGGGGAGCGCCGCCAGCAGTTCCATCAGTTCGTCCACGTCGATGGCAGTCGAGAGCACGTTGTACACGTCGAGCGCGGCGTACCGGGCACCGAAGTGGTCCATCACGCGCTCGTTGTGCCGCCAGAGCGCCGACTCGCTGGTGTCACCGCGTTCGATGGCGTCAACGGCCTCCTCGGCAGCGTACTGGCCGGAGTAGGCCGCGCCCGCGATACCCCCGCCAGTAGTCGGGTTGACCAGCGCCGCGGCGTCGCCGACAGCGATGTAGCCCGGTGCGACCGCGGAGTCGTACGGCCGGCGGGTGGGGAGGGAGGCACCGAGTTTGTCCACCACCTCGGCGCCCTCGAACTCCTCGCGGTTCTGGAGGTCCTTCCGCAGGTCCTGAACCAGTTTCATCGGCTCCTCGCTCATCTGGAAGCCGAGGCCGACGTTGATTTCGGTCGGGGTCCGCGGGAAGTACCAGAGGTAGCCCGCGGCCCGTTCGGTCGGCTTGAACACGAGCGCGTCGTCCCATTCGACGGGTTCGGGCACCTCGACGATTTCCCGGTAGGCCGAACAGAACTGCGAGTAGGAGACGTTGGTGTCGAACGTCGCGTCCGAGAAGTCGGCGTGGTCCTGCAACACCGAGAGCGCGCCCGCGGCGTCGATGGTCACGTCGGCGTGGAACTCCTGGGCGTCGCCGTTGCGCTTGCCCTGTACGCCGTAGACGCGACCCTCCTCCTGTAGTACGTCAGTAACTACTGTGTTGTAATGGAACGTCGCGCCCGCGTCGACGGCGGCCTCGATCATCAGTTGGCCGAACTCCCACCGGTCCACGACGGCGAGTTCGCCCGGCACCGGGATGTTGAGCACGCTGTTCTGGGCGGGGATTTCGAACCGTCCGTGGTCCACCTCGTTGTTGGTGAACGCCGGTTCGATGCGCTCTTTCGGGATGGCTTCGGGGAACGTATCGGCACCTTTCAACGCGTCGCCACACGCGATGTGGCCGGCCTCCTCCTCGTTTTTGCGTTCTACCACGGCCACGTCCAACCCGGCCTTGGCCGCCGTCGCGGCGGCGTAGCAACCGGACGTGCCCGAGCCGACGATGACGATGTCGTACTCGTGAGTGGTCATTGCCGAACCTCCGGCGTCGGGGTGCAAAACTCTTTATCTATCCCTGGCAGGGAACAGAACCCGTTCGCTGAAATCGGTGGTACCCGCTATCCCACAACAATCAGGCCGGCCGCCCGAACACGTAGTGGAACATCGGCGTCGTTCCGGTCGCCCGGGGCGCGAAGAACTCGGTTACGTCGTCGTCACGGAACGTGAGACCGAGGCCGGCGAGGTCCCGGTGGGCGTAGGTCGCGAGATACAGCCGTCCCCCGAGCAGACCGGCCTCCAACTGGGCCGCGCGGTAGCCGCGGTCCCCAAACCGCGCGACGCCAGCGTCCAGGTCGGCCATGAAGTAGACGCCGACCGCGGCGTCGCCGGCCCACTCCTGACCCAGCGCGAGCCGCGTCGCGTGCGCGCGGAACCCGCCGCGGCTGAGTAGTTCCAGTTCCCCGTCCTCTGGGTGATACTGGTAACTCCCCGCCGCAAGGTCGTCAACGGCGTTGACGATGAGGTAGCAGTCGAGCAGCGCGAGTGGGTCCTCTCCAGGCGTCGCGTCGAGAGGCTGGGGCCGAATCGCGCGGTCGAGCACCGTCGAGACCTTCCGGAAGTTGAGCGGCGTGTCCGCGTACTCCCGGCAGGAGCGTCGGCGACGAATCGCCACCGGTAGCGGCGCCTTGCTCGCCCGACCGTCGCCGACAGGGTCGAGCGGGGTTCGTTCGCCGCTCTCGGCAGCGGGGGTCGTCGCTCCGCTCGGTTCCGCCGCATCACGCCACGCACGAACCGCGTCGGAATCGGCCAGCATCGACCCGCGGTAGGCCTCAGGAATGAGCGGGTACGTTCTCGGGTTGGGCGAGAGCGGCTCCGTCTCGGGGGAGATTGTCGGCACGTCGCGCGCTTCAGGTGCGGGACTCTCGGCGCCGACGGGAACGAGTTCCAGCGGCGCCTCGTCGTCGATATCGACGCCCAGCAAATCCGCAACGGGTTGGTCCGCGAAGCCGAGAACTACGTTCGCCGGCACGTCCTGTGCGTGGGCGACCGCGAGCAGGTTCGCAAGCACCGTCCCGGAGTCCCAGAACGCGTGGCGGTAGGCACGCGCTTTGTACTTCCAGGCGTTGCGCCACCAGGTCGAGGTGGTGACGAACGTGACCGGCGCGTCGGCGACGCGCTGCTGTCCACCCGACGCCTCGGCGAGCACGCCGCGGAAGTCGCCCTCTCGGAGTACCTCCAGCGAGCAGGTGAGCGGGTCGAAATGGTAGACCCCGGCCGGAACGGGGCCGTCTTCACCGACGACAGGGTAGAGGTCGATGTGGTAGAGCGCACCCGTACACGAGGCTGCCCGGAAGCGGATGGTCCGGTTCGCAAGTTCGTTAACGCGCATCACGCCCGCAGCGTAGTAGCAGAGCTGCGTCAGCGTATCCAGGTCGATATCTGTCCGGGTAGCGGGCTCGCCGCCGTCCGGGGTCCCGTAGGTGAGCGCAGCGAGTGCCGGAACCTGTGGCGGGGAGATTCGGTTCGCGAGCTCTCGGGTGGGCAGGTCGAGATACGCCTTGTAGTCCTGTGGCCGGTTCGCCGGATCCGGCTGTGTGTAATCGTCGGGCGGGAGTTTCGTCCGCTCGTGAAACTCGATGGCGGGCGTCGTGTTCGACATGTGCCAGGAGTCCGGCCGTGGGGGCTTAGTGGTTCGGTGCGGGAGGGAGCTGGTCACACGGAAAACCGGGCGGATGAACCGGTCTGCGGCTCAGTCGTCGCCCGAGTCGTAATGCTCGCCCGCCGCGTCCGGGAGCCGGGTCTGGCCGACGAGCGCGAGCACGACGACCACCGTGACGTACGGAATCGTCTGCACCAACGACGGCGGCAGGCCGTAGCCAAGCTGCTGTAGCCGAATCTGGAGCGCGTCCAGGCTCGCGAACAGCAGCGACGCGCCGAACGCGCCCAGCGGGTTGTAGTTGCCGAACAGGTAGGCGGTGATGCCGATCCAGCCGCGGCCCGCGACCATCGTCGACCCGCTGCCGATGAACTGGCCGACCTGGCCCAGCGAGAGGCTGGCGCCGCCGATGCCCGAGAACACGCCCGAGAGCAGGACCGCTGCGTAGCGCACCCGCCGCACGTCGATACCGGCCGTGTCCAGCGCTTTCGGGTTCTCGCCGCTGGCGCGCACCCAGTAACCGAAGGAGGTGCGCCGGAGCGCGTACCACGAGAGCGGCGTCGCCGCGAGCAGCATGAACACCGTCGGGTCGGCGTCGAACAGGACGCTCCCGACCCCCGGGAGGTCCGACAACATCGGGACCGCCCAGCTGTTCAGCGTGGCGACGCTCGGGGAGTTGATGGCGCCCCAGATGACGTTGCTGGCGAACGGCGCCGCCCCGAGGGCGATGAGCCAGACCGCGAGCCCGGCGATAATCTGGTCGGCGCGGTACTCGATGGTGACCACGGCGAACAGCAGCGAGAGCGTGGTGCTCACGAGCACGGCGACGTAGAACGAGAGCCACGCCGCGGACTGGCTCGCGCCCGTCACCAGGAGCGTGACCGCGGCCAGCGCGAGCGCCGCGACCGTCCCGCCGCCGACCCGGACTGCCATCGCCGAGAGTCCGTCCCCGAGCAGGCCAAGCGCCGCGAGCACGGCCAGGAGTGCGAGCACGAGGGCGACGAACAACGCGACGCCCGGGGCGACCGCGACCATTTCGCCCCCGAGCCAGTAGGAGACGGCGACACCGGTGAACGCCGACGCGATGAGCAGCCCTTCCAGCCCGATGTTGATGACGCCGCTCTTCTCGGCGAAGATACCGCCCAGCGCCGCGAACGCGATGGGCACCGAGAGCCGCATCGCCGAGGCGATGTAGCCGCTATCCACGATGCGAATCACCTCACTCACGGGGCTCGCGGGGAAAAGCGACTCCACGAGAACCGCCGCTGCGGCGACGAGGAGTACGGCGGCAGCCAGCCAGAACCGCTTGACTGCCTTCATTTCACACCCCCGCCCAGCCCCCAGCGGGCGCCGAGCGTGCGGAAGAACTCCGGCATGGCCACAAAGAGGATGACCAGCCCACGGATGACCCCGACCAACTGTCGGGGCACCCCGAGTTGGAAGTCGATGGAGAGGCTCCCCGCCGACATCGTGCCGAACAGCGGTCCGGCCAGGAGCACGCCGAGTGGGTTGTTGCTCGCGAGCACGGAGACGGTGATGCCGTCGAACCCGAGCGGCGGCACGCCGGTCACCCAGCGGCCGACGGACATCAGCACCCAGACGGCGCCGCCGACCCCGCCGATAGCGCCGGAAAGCGTCATGCTCGCGACCACCATCCGCTCGGCGTCCACCCCGGCATACGCCGCGGCGTCCGGTTGGAGGCCCGCGGTCCGCAGGTCGTAGCCGAAGGCGGTCCCCCAGAGCAGATACGTGGTGGCCGCGACGAACGCGAGCCCCATCGCGAGCGCGACGCCCGGCCCGAGCATCGCCGCGTCCGGAACGTTTCGCGTCTCGATAGAGCCGCTACCGGGTTTCTGGAAATACGCCGAGACGAGGAAAAAGGCCACGTCGCTGGCGACGAAGTTGAGCATGATGGTGGTGATGACCTCGTTGGCGTCGGCGTAAGCCTTGAGCGCGCCCGGTATCGCCGCGAACAACCCGCCGACGACGGCGCCCGCGAGGATTGCGACAATCGAAACGAGCACCCCGCCCACCGGTCCGTCAGGGAATAGTGGTCCGACAGCAATCGCCGACAGCGCCGCCGCCAGCGCACCGAGCACGAGTTGCCCCTGGGTGCCGATGTTGAACAGGCCGGCCCGGAACGAGACGGCCACAGCCAACCCCGTGAACAACAGCAGCGAGGTCTGTTCGACCATGATGCCGAGGTTGAACGAACTGTACAGCGGCGAGAGAAACAGGTACTCGTACACCCTCAGCGGGTTGTAACAGGACGGCCCGAACGTGGGCGTCGCACACTCCGCAACCAACCCCGCGACGACGGTGACGATGCCGCCGATGAGCACCGAAGCGAGGACAGCGGCGAGGCTGACGACCACTCGCTCGCCCGCCGAGGCGTCCACCAGCCGGCCCAGAACGCTCGTAATCGGGTCCGGCAGGCGGTCGGCGTTCACGGCTCACCCCCGTCGGACGCCGGTGAAGCCGGCCCCCCCGTCTCCTCGGCGTGTGGCACCGATTCGGGCTGTTCGCCCGCCATCAGCAGGCCGAGTTGCTCCTCAGTAACGGCCTCGGGGTCGACGACGGCCATCAGTTCGCCGTCGTGCATCACGCCCAGGCGGTCCGAGAGGCTCCGCACCTCGTCGAGTTTCGAGGAAACGAGCAGTACTGCCGTCCCCGACTCCCGCAGGCCGAGTAGCTGTTCGTGGATGAACTCGACGCTGCCCACGTCTACCCCGCGGGTCGGGTGGGCGGCGACGACCGCTTCGGGCTCGCGACCGAACTCCCGCCCGACGATGAACTTCTGCTGGTTCCCGCCGGAAAGGGAGTTGGCCGTCGACTCGGTGTTGCCGGGCCGCACGTCGTACTCCGAAACGATTCCCTCCGCGTGGGTTTCTGCGTCCTCCCAGTCGATGCGGCCGCCCGGGGCGAACTGCCCGTCGTGCTGACTGCCGAGCAGGCCGTTCTCCACCAGGTCGTAGGCCATCACCAGCCCGCGGGCCTGGCGGTCCTCCGGGACGTACGCCATCCCCCGCCGGATGCGCTCCCGGCGGGATGCGGCTGTCACGTCGTCGCTGCCGAGGAACACGCTGCCTGCGGCCGGCGAGCGCATTCCCGTAATCGCCTCGACGAGTTCTGACTGGCCGTTGCCGTCCACGCCGGCGATGCCGAACACCTCGCCCTCCGCGACCCGGAACTCGACGCCGTCGACCGCACGCACGCCGCGGTCGTCCGTGACGAGGAGGTCCCGGGTGGCGAGCCCAACCCCGCCCTGCTCGACGGGCGGTTTCTCCGTCTCGAACAGCACTTCGCGGCCGACCATCAGTTCCGCGAGTTCCTCGTCGGTCACCCCGCCTGCGTCCACGGTGCCGACGTTCCTGCCGTCGCGGAGCACCGTCACCTCGTCGGCAGCGCCGGTCGCCTCGCTCAGCTTGTGGGTGATGAAGATAATCGTCTTGCCGGCGTCGGTGAGTTCCTCGAACACCTCGAACAGTTCCTCGACCTCCTGCGGGGTGAGCACGGCCGTCGGCTCGTCGAGGATGAGCGTGTCGGCGCCCCGGTAGAGCGCTTTCAGGATTTCGACGCGCTGTTGTTCGCCGACAGAGACGTCGGCGACAGTCGCCTCGGGGTCCACGTCGAAGCCGTACCTGTCGGCGAGGGCGGCCACCTCCTCGCGGGCGCGTTGGCGGTCCACCGCCAGCCCACCCCACTTGCGTGGCTCGTTGCCGAGCACGACGTTCTGGGTGACCGTCATCGGTTCGACCAGCATGAAGTGCTGGTGGATCATCCCGACCCCGGCGTCGATGGCGTCACGGGGCGAGTCGAACTGCCGCTCCTCGCCGTCGACGACTACGGTCCCCGAAGTGGGCTGGTAGAGGCCGTAGAGGACGTTCATCAGGGTGGTCTTCCCCGCGCCGTTCTCGCCGAGCAGCGCGTGGACGCTGCCACGCTCGACGGTCAGGTCGACCTCGTCGTTCGCGGTGACGCCGGGGAACTGTTTGGTTATCCGTCTGAGTTCGACCGCGGGGGCACTCATCTAGTTCTGAAAGGCAGGTTGTGGGTTCGTCCCGTCACCGGGACGGGCTATCGACGGTGAATCAGGCGTTCTCGGGGTCGGTCGGCACCTCGATGTCGCCGCTTTTGATCTTTTCTTTGGAACTCGCCAGCGCGTCGGTCACGTCGCTCGGAATCTCGCCCTCGTACTCGACGCCGATGACCGCTTCCACGCCGTCTTTCTCCAGGCCGAGCGCCGTTACCGAACCGCCCTTGAACGCGTCGTTCACGACGCTCTTGGTGGCGTTGAACACCGCAGTATCGACGTGTTTGACCATACTCGCGACGATGGCGTGGCTGGCGTCGTTGTCCACGGACTGGTCGCTGTCGACGCCGATAGCGAGGCGGCCGCGTTCCGCGGCGGCCTTGAACACGCCGCTCCCGGTGCCGCCGGCGGCGTGGTAGACGACGTCAGCGCCCTTGTTGTACATCGAGTCGGCGATTTCCTTCCCTTTCGACGGGTCGTTCCACGACCCGGCGTAGGCACGGCGCACCTCGATTTCCTCGTCGGCGTGGTGGGCGCCGGCCATGAAGCCGGCCTCGAACTTCTTGATGAGCGGGTTCTCCTTGCCGCCGACGAAGCCGACAGTCTTGGTGTCGGGCTTCGTGGAGAACGTCTTGTCGCTGCCAGCGTAGCTCCCTTCGTGGCTGAACTCCCGGGTCGTCAGCAGGCCGGCGAGGTGACCGACCTGGAACGAGCCCTGGTGCTCCTTAAACACGTAGGAGGCGACGTTGTCCTTCTCGACGACGCTGTCGACCAGCATGAACTGCTGGTCGGGGAACTCCTCCGCGTTGGTCTGCAGCGCGCTCGTCTGCGCGAAGCCGATACAGGCGACCAGTTCGTAGGTCGGGTCGGTCGAACTCGCGAACTGTTTCTGCAGCGTCTCGAACTCGCTCTGGCTCTCGGGTTCGGTGTTGGAGTACTGGATGTCCAGTTCCGACTCGGCACGCTGGATACCCGAGTGTGCCATGTCGTTGAACGAGTTGTCACCCAGGCCGCCGAGGGCGTACACCATCCCGACGTTCGTTTCGTCGTCGCCGCCGCCACCGCCGGCACAGCCAGCAAGTCCGGTTAGTGCGGCACCAGCGGTACCACCCAGGAACGCCCGTCGATCAAGTTTCTCGCGCATGGTTGATAGATTCTCCCCGCGAATGACGCTTAAAGCCGTCGTTTCGGCGTTTCAGTTCACAACGTCGGCGGCAATCCAACCAGCAGTCCCCGGTATGGCGGGCGTACTCAGCCCTCGATAGCGCCCTCGACGACTTCCCGAGCCTCCGCCACGAGGGTATCGACGTCGTCGCTTTCAGCGTAGATGCGCAGGTACGGCTCGGTTCCGCTGGGTCGGACCAGCACCCACGAGCCGTCGGGGCGTTCGAGGCGAACCCCGTACTCGTCGTCGACGGTCGCGTCGGGGAACGCCGCCGGCAGGTCGTCGGCGATGCGCTCCATCGCCGGAGCCTTCTTCTCGTCGGGGCAAGGGACGCTTACCTTCCGATAGGGGCGCTCGGCGATGGGTTCCCGGCGCTCCGCAAGCGGCGTTTCGGCGACGAGCCGACTCAGTACTGCGGCCGAGCAGACCCCGTCAATCCAGCCGCCGAACTCGGTGTGGACGTGTTTCCACGGCTCCGCGGCGAACACTACGTCGCCGCCGCCCGCACGGACTTCGGCGATGCCGTCGTGGAGGTAGCCGAGCGCGACACGTTCGACCCGCCCGCCTGCCTCGCGCACCCGCTCGTCGATGCGCGCGGAGGCGTTGGGCGTCGTCACGACCACCGGGTCCGCGGCGTCGCTCTGACGGGTGTACTCCTCGGCCAGCATCGCCACGACCGTGTCCTCGTGGACGGTTTCGCCGTCGCCGTCCAGAATCACGATGCGGTCAGCGTCGCCGTCGTGGGCGATGCCGAGGTCAGCCTCGTTGTCCTGCATGAAGCCGATGCAGTCACCCAACGTCTCCTCGGTTGGCTTGCTCTCCCGGCCGGGGAAGTGCCCGTCCACGTTGGCGTTCAGCGTCACTATCTCGGCGCCGAGTTCCCGGAGTACCGCCGGCGTCGTCGTGGCGGCCATCCCGTTCCCGCAGTCGACGACGATATCCAGACCGTCGAGCGGCGCGCCCAGCCCCTCGGCGTATTCGACGACGGCCTCACGGTAGGCAGGGAGTGCTTCACTCTCCGCTCCGGTAGCCCACGCGTCCCACTCGGTCGGTCCGATATCGGCCGCTACCCGCTCCTCGATGCGCGTCTCGGCGTCGCCGCTGTACTCTACCCCGTTGCGGAACAGTTTGATGCCGTTGTCCTCGGGCGGGTTGTGTGATGCGGTGATGACCACGCCGTACCGGCCCTGGCTGGCGAACGCGAGCGCCGGCGTGGCGGCCTGCCCGACCGTCACCGTCTCAGCACCCGCCGACTGTAGCCCCGCGACCATCGCGTTGACGAGCGCCTCCCCCGTCACGCGGCCGTCGCGGGCGACCACGAACTCGGCCTCACCGTCGGCTTCAACGGCCTCGGCGCCGGCGGCCTGGCCGACCTGTAGCGCGAGCGAGGGTGTGACGGTTCGCCGGACATCGCCGCGGATACCGGCCGTTCCGAACAGCTCCATGCCCGACCGGTCGATGCGGGGCTACTTGGACCGTCCGGTTCCGGCCGTTCGGGCGGGCCTCACCCGCGACAGCGGTTTTAAGTGCGGAACCGCCAACCGTCCCGACATGACCGAGGACGACGAACAGGTCCGGGCCCGCGTCCACGTTACGGGTCGCGTACAGGGGGTCGCCTATCGGGCGAACACGGAGGACACGGCGAACGCGCGCGGCGTGAACGGGTGGGTTCGCAACACCGACGACGGCCGGGTAGAAGCGGTGTTCGAGGGGGACCCCGAAACCGTCGAGGGGATGATCGAGTGGTGCCACACGGGGAGCCCGCGGGCTAATGTCGAGGATGTGACCGTGGAGTACGAAGAACCGCGTAACGCCGACGGGTTCCACGTCCGCTGGTCCGGGTAAATCACCCTCCACGGGCCGTCGGCGCCAGCGGCGTCTCGGCGTCTTCGGCGACGAGGCGGTCCCAGAGCACCAGCGCGGAGGGGAGCACGACTACCGAGGCGAGGAAGGAGTAGAACACCGATAACGCGGTGAGTATCCCGAACTGCCCGAGGACTGTCAGCACCGCGAGCACCAGCACGCCGATGCCGAACACCGTGGTGAGCATGCTCCCCGCCAGCGCGCCGCCCGTGCCTCGGAGCGTGCGTTCGAGCGCCAGCCACCGGCCGTTCCGGGCACGCTCGTCGATGAACCGGTGGACGACGTGGACGGAGTAGTCGATGCCCAGCCCGATTGTGAGCGCGAGAATGGTCGCCGTGAAGGCGTTGAACGGGATGCCCGCGGCTCGCATCGTCCCTGCTACCCCCGAGACGGCGACGACGATGGGCACCGTGTTGACGATGCCGAGCAACGGCCGTCCCTCGGTGAACCAGTAGGCGATGACGAGAAACACCACCGTCCCGCCCAGCGCGACGGCGAGGCTGAGTACCGCCGACTGGAGGATGAGGTCCGAGACGGCGCTGAACACGACGGTCCCGCCCGTCGCGGTGGCGTCGCCGCGGAACCGATCGGCGACGGCACGGGTGTCGGCCGTCACCTCGTCGTTATCGGCGCCGGCTTCGAGGCTGTAGACCACCCGGGTGCTTCGGCGGTCCTCCGCGAGATAGCGCAGCGTCTCCGCCCGGAGCGGCGAGGAGAGCATGTAGTCGTAAACCTCCCCGAGGTTGCGGTCCGGGACGCCGTTGCCGTTCCGGTCGTTGCGCGCGACCAGGCGGGCGAACGCTGGGTCGCGGGCTTTCAGGTCCTCGACGACGCTCAGCACGCTCGTGGCCTCCGCGCGGCGGTTCTCCCGCACGAACGTTTCGGGCGGGTCGCGGTTGGCGCGGTGAATCTCCTCAAGCGCCGTGTCCCGGTCCATCCGGGTTTCCCAGTACACCGTCGTCGACCCGCCCTGCGTCGTCCCGAAGCTGTCTTCGAGGAAGTTGAGTTGGGCGACGACGGAGTAGTCGCTGGGGCGGAACGGTTCGGGAAGTTCCTGCAGGTAGTCGGGCGTCTCCTCGGGGGGCAGGAAGTCCTCCTGGTCGAACGAGGTGTCGATGCCCGTGGCGTACCCCCCGAGCGCAGCGGCGGAGAGCAGCATCGTCAGCAGGAACAGCGCCGGCGCCCGCCTGGCGATGCCGATACCGAGCATCAGCACCCGCCCGAGAACCGACCCCTCGCTACCCAGCGGCCGGGTGGAGAACGTCGGAATCGGGTAGACCGTCCGCCAACGGTCGATTTGGAGTTTGGCCGCGGGCAGGAACACCCCGAACACGAGGAAGGTAAAGAGGATGCCCACGGCGGCGACGACGCCGAAATCACGGATGGGGACCAGGCTGGACGTGAGATTCGAGAGGAAGCCGATGACCGTCGTGCCGGTGACGATGGCGAACGCGACCAGCAACTGACGGGAGGCGACGGACATTGCCGCGTCGGGCGAATCAGCCGCGCTCGTTCCGCTCGCCTCCACCGTCTCGCGCTCCTCACGGTAGCGGTTCACCGCGTGGATACCGAAGTCGATACCCACCGCCAGCATCAGCGGCGGTATCGCGATCATCACCTGATTGAACGGGATACCCGCGAGACCGAGGAAGCCGAACGTCCAAACGATGGCCATGCCCAGCGCGGCAGTACCGAGCAACAGGTCGACCAGGTCCCGGTAGGCAACGATGAGGAAGAAGAAGATGAACACCACCGCCGCCGGCGTGACCACCAGCAGCGAGTCGGTGATGACCGCGGAGAACTCCGCACTAATGAGGCCGCTGCCGAAAACCGTGATGCCGGGCGCGACGCCGGCGACGACGCGCTGGGATTCCTTCTGGATACCCGTGAGCGGGCTATCGCCGCCCTGCCCTGCTGCGGACGACGAACCGCCACCCGGAACCTCGTGGGTGACGACGCCGATTGTCGCCGACGCCGCGGCGTCCTCGCGGTTGAAATCGTTGCTGACCAACCCCTGAATCGCCCCCCGGTCCGCGAGGGTTCGCACCGCGGCGTCGATTTCGCGTGGCGTCGCCCGTTCGAGGGCAATGATTTGCTGGTCGAGCGTCTGTGCGGTCGGGTCGAGCGTGCGCGCGACCAGCCGGGCGGCCGAGGACGTCGCGGTGACCCGTAGCCCCTCACGTTCCTGCAGCCGTTTTTGCGCTTTCAACATCCGTATCATGGGGCCGCGGGCGAGCACGTTCGGCGAGCGCTGGATGAGTTGGGTGCTGCCGGTTTCTTCCTCGAACGCCGGGGAGAACTCCGCTTGCACCGCCGCGAGCGCCTGTTCGGCGGGGATGTCCTCGGCAAACTGCTGGGTGCCCGCGGCGGTTGAGACGTTGCTGAGACCGGCCGAGAACACCAGCGTGACGAGCAGGAATGCGACCAGCACCGCCCCGGTCCGCTCCCGGATGAGGCGGTCGACGCGTTCGGTGAATCGGCCGTCGCTCATCGCTCACTCACGCAGGTAGAGGGCGCCTCCGGCAATGGCGAGCAGCACCAACACGCCGATTGTGATGGGGAACACCGGAAGCCCGTTGCCCGAGGTGGATTCGACGGTCACGGGAACCTGATAGGTGTCGCTGATTTCGCTGTCCCCGTCGGGCATCTCGTAGCGGAAGTCCAGTTTGACGGGGTAGTCCTTGGGAATCGCGTCGCCGCCGGCGCCGATGCCGAAGACGAGTTCAGCCGTCTCGCCGGGTTCGAGCCTCGGGACGAACGCTTCGTCGTTGGATGCCGACAGCGGCGCGCTCGCGTAGAGTTTCGCCGACACGTCCGAGAGCGGTTCGTCCCCGTTGTTGGTGAGTTCGACCCGGAGCTCGCCGCTCTCGCCCGCCTCGAACGAGGCAGCAAGCGGGGAAACGGCGAACCGCGGGCGCGTGGGGGCAATTGTCGCCCGCACGCTCTCGCCGTCTCCCGTGCGGCGCTCGCCCGCCTCGTTGCGATAGCGCACGTCGATGTCGAACTGCCGCGGGCCGGCGGCCGCGGATTCGCT
Source organism: Halolamina sp. (assembly GCA_042219375.1). GTDB lineage: Archaea > Halobacteriota > Halobacteria > Halobacteriales > Haloferacaceae > Halolamina. Next base: position 38,626 of record JBDGQC010000041.1, read on the forward strand.
GACGGCCACGTCGAAACTGAAGTTCGCTGATTCGCCGGGCGCGAGGTCACCGACCGCAAACTCCGTTTCCTGTGCGCTCACGGTCGGGCTGCTCGGGGTGAACGCGAGCACCACGCTCTCGGCGGTCCGCGGGCCGGTGTTGGTTATGGTGCCCGAGAGGACGCCGTCCTCGCCGACCCGAAGCGTCGCGTCCACGTCGCCGATATTGAACGTCTGTTCGGCGACGGGGGTGACGCCGAATCGGAACGCCTGTGACTGCCGGGTGCGCCCGCTGGCGTCGTCGTAGCTCACCTGCGCGCTGAGGGTGTAGCTAAACGTACTCGCGCCCTCGCTGGCCCGCACGTCGTAGGTCAGGGTTTTGGTCTCGCCCGGCGCCCACTCGCCGGCGAAATGGCTGGCCGAGGCCGCCCGCCCCAGCGTTATCTCGCTGGACCGGGACGAAACGGTCACGGACGCGGCCGACGCCGTCTCGGTGCCGACGTTGGTCATCTCGATGGCGACGGTGCCGGTGTCGCCGACAGCGACCGAGGCGTCGACGCTCTCGACCCGGAAGTACGCACGGTCCTCGACGCGAACGGTGACGTGAACGGTCTGTTCCTTGGTCTCACCGTCGTGTTCGTACGTTACCGTCACCGGGAGTCGATAGCTGCCGGCGTCGATGGTTTCGGGAACGGTGATGCGGACGGAGACGGTTCGGGTGTCGCCGTCCCGCATCGGACCGAGGCTCCGTGGGCCGGAATCAACGTCGATGGGCGTGTCGCCACCGCCGACGGCGGCTTTAACGTTTTCAGCCGTCTCGGCGCTCTCGTCGGCGCCGGCGTCGTTGGTCAACTGGAAGGTGAGTTCCTGCGTGCTTCCCGGGGTGACGACGGGTTCGGGCACCGTCGTCTCGAACGACGGGTCCGCGGCGGCAGCGGGCCCGATGGACATCGGGGCGGTCACCAGCACGACGACCAGTAGTAGTGTGAGTGAGGTGCGCATGTGTTGAGCCGCCCTGGAACCGGGTTGCTCCTCCGGGACGGACGGAGGGGTGGTGTTGTCTGATTGATGGTCACCTCCTGCATAAAGAGTTGGAAACCGCGTGGAACGGCTGTCGGGTTGTTC
>JBDGQC010000164.1:0-38593 GCA_042219375.1 Halolamina sp.
GGACGGAAGACGAGGTTTCGACGACAGAGTGGATAAGTGCCGACGTGGAGACGGCAGTCGGACTGGAAGAACGCCGCTAACGGGGAACCACGCCGGTCGAGAGCGCGCGTGGACAGCTATCCATCGGCGGCGGTGTCGGCCGGCTCTCCGGGCGAAACCTCCGGGATACCGTTATACGCCGGGGACGAGTAACCGCCCCCATGACGGAGGCGCCGCCGCTGCTCTCACACCTTCTCGTACCGGTTGCCACCGAGGACGACGCGCGCGAGACCGCCAGCGCGCTCGCCCCCTACGACCCGGAAGCGGTGACGGTCGCCCACGTCGTCGAGAAGGGCGAGGGCGTGTCGGAGGAGACGCCGATGGAACAACCCCGGTCGGTTACTGCCGCGGCGGTTCTCGCGTTCCGCGAGGAGTTCCCGGACGCCGAGAGCGAGACGGTCCATCGCCGAAACACCGTCGAGGCGGTTGTCGACATCGCCGACGAGGTCGGCGCGAGCGCGATCGCCTTCCACCCCCGTGAAGGGAGTCGCCTCCGGAAGTTCCTCTCTGGGGACCACAGCTTCCGGCTGGTGACCGAGGCGGACAGACCCGTCATCTCGCTGCCGGACCGGGGAGAGTGAGGAACGGGTGGATAGCGTTGTTCGGTAGTGCCGGCACGGAAAGCCCGCAGTCGTTTGGCGCTCACACGGCTTCGGGAGTCGGTCGCCCGGTCGCTCACTCAGCGAGTCCGAGCGGCGCGTCCGAGGACTCCACGATTTCTGCGTTCTCGTCCACAACAACCCGGAGCACGTCGTCATCGACGTGGTAGCTGACTTCGACGCGCCACGGGTCACGCGAGAGCACCCGTTCCTCGGCGTCCGGGTAGGTGGCCCACGGATGACGGCCGAACACGTCGATGCCGTGGGCGCCGAAGAAGCCGACGACGACCGGGTGGATGCTCATCGCGAACGGCGGGTTGCAATGGAGCCCCCAGCTACAGCGCCCACAGACGTAGCTCACCACACCCGTGTACTTGCGGTCGTCGAGGGGTTCCACCCGGCTCTGGTCGCCGGAGAGCGCGGCCTCGACGCTGCCGGCGCAGTAGGGACAGACCCCCTGATTGGCGGAGATGTGGTCCCGAAGTATCCACGCGCTCCCCGCGGCGAGCATCGACTCGGGGTCGTCGTTGTCGAAGCTCCCCGGCGGGATGGGGTAGTGAACGATGAGCTTCCCGCAGTCCGCACAGCCCAGGTGGAAGTGGCTGTTCTCGTACCAGGCCTCGCCGGCGGCCTGGCAGTCGTCGCAGAACTCGCCCTCCACCCGGGCCGGCTTCACGTCCGCCTCTTCGGTGTACGCGCCGGAGATGATGGCCTGATAGACGCTGATTCCAGGGGGCCGGAGCTTGTACCCCTGGTCGGTTTTCTCGACGAACCGGTCAACCAACTGCGTGAGGTGGTAGTTAAACCGACCGTTGTCCTCGACACCGACCCGACGCTGGAGTTCCGAGAACGGGAGCGGCGTCTCGTCGGCATCGCTCGCCATCGCCTCCCCCAGCATCCGGAGGATATCGAGACGGAGTTCGTCGGAAAGCAGGTCGAACGCCTCAATCGACTTATCGACACCCTCGGGCATTCATCGAAAGAGTACACCCTAACTGTATATTTCTTCTGTCGTATCCCTGTGAGGACAGGTCGGGTGGCACATGGTTGCCGGGTGAGAAGTGAACTGCCGGCAGCCGTACGGACGCTTTTCACGACGCCTGCAAAGGGTTTTCTTGATTAAAGTAGGTGAAACGGAGTTCACCGAGCGCTTTTCACAGTATAGATACAACCGGGTTGTACGTGCGAGGGGGCGACTGCCTCTGACACATTCACCCCTGCCCTCGCGCACGGGACGGGACCCCCTGACCGACCTTCCGGTCGGGGGCTCGGTCCTTCCGTGAACAACGTTTTACTCCCCGCCAGCGGAACCGACGGGTATGAACGACGAGCTAACCGGGGTCGAGGCAGAGCTCCGGAGCAACGCGATAAGCGTGGAGGAGGTGGCGGTCGACGACGCCATCGAACTCACCTACACCACCGCGTTCCCCGGCGAGTCGGTGAACCACGGGGAGATAGGCCGGGCGCTCAACACGTTCATCGACCTGTTCGAGGACGACGAACTCGACACCAGCCGTATCGAGGGGACAGTACTCCGCAGCGACGAGGACGTACAGGGGACGTGGCACGCCGAGGCGGAGTGGTTCGAGGCGCTCGCGGAATACCGCATCAGCGAGACGGAGTTCTCGGCGCGAGTGCTCGACACGCTGGAGGAGCCGTGAGCGACGGCCACGCCCGGCGGGAAAAGCCGAGCCGGTACGCGTTCTCCACCCGGGGCGTGTGGTTCGGACCGGGTGAATCGTGTCGCGGCCGACTCTATACTCCCGACCGACCGGCCGAGGCACCGGTCGTCGTGCTCGCCCCCGGCGCAGGACTGGCCTGGGGCCCGACGCTCGAAGCGACTGCCGAACGGTTCGCCGAGCGGGGGTACGCTGCGCTGGCGTTCGACCACCGCGGCTTCGGCACCAGCGGCGAGGGGCAGTTGATTTCCCCCGCACGCCAGCGGACGGACCTCGATGCCGCCATCGAAACCGCCCGCGACGCGCCGGAAGTGGACGGCGGTCGACTCGCACTCTGGGGGATGGACCTCTCAGCGGGGACAGCGCTCGCGGCCGCCGCCGACGCGTTCGAGGTTGACGCCGTCATCGCCCGGTTCCCCGTGACCAGGGGCGCGACGCTGCTGCCGAATTGGGTCCGGCCATGGCTCCGGGGGCTGGCTGCCGGCCTCGTGGATTACCCGCTCTCGGTGCTCGGGCGGTTTCGCGGAACCCCGGTTGCGGAGCGCGGGCGGCGCGTCCCGCTGTTCGGCGATGGCGACGAGACAGTAGCCATCGCTGCCGCCGGTGCAGCACATGGCGTGCGGGAGGCCGTCGGCCGCGACCCGGGGACGACGCCGGCCCGTTCGCTGATACATCTCCAGCGCCACGACGTGCGCGAGCGCGTGGAGGCGGTTCGCTGCCCGACGCTGTTCGTCGCCGGCGAACACGACAACGTGGCGTCCCCGGAATCGGTCGCAGCGCTGAGTGAGCGGCTTCCGAACGCCTCGCTCGTCCGGGTCCAGGCCGGCCACTACGACGCACTCTCCGGGGCGGGGCTCGAACGGATAGTCAACCACGAACTCGCCTTCCTCGACACCGAACTACCGTAGTGCGGTGGTTGGGGCCTGTTCTGACCTTCAGTTTCGACACAAAGCACTTGTAGGCAACAGTTCACCGTTCAGACATGGACAGGGAACAAACGTTCGCCGTCGGCGCGGTGCTCGTCGTCGGCGTCGCCCTCCTCAGCGCCGTACTGGCACCCGGTGTGCTCGCCGACCCAACGAGCGACGAGGGGCCGGTACGACCCGGTCACGTCGAAGTCGTCGGCGCCGCCGTCTCGACCGGAGAAGTAACTGGACAGCGCGCCGAACTCACCCTCCACGCGACGCTCCGGCACCGGGGGAACCCGACCGAGAACGTATCGGTCCGTTTCCGGGCTATTGACACCGAATCCGGCCTGCTGGCGGCCGAGAAGCGCATCCAGGTAGGAGCGATGCGGAACGAAGGCGAGCGGGCGGTCCCCGCGACGCTCACCGTCGAGCGCGAGGGCGGCTACCGGCTGGAGGCGGTGGTCTACCGGAACGACACCCGGATCGATAGCTTCGCCCGCACCGTCAGCGGCGTCTCCGCGCTCACGCCCGCCTACGCCGAATCGAACGTGTCCTTCACGGATGATGCGGTGCTCGACCCGGTTTCCGTCTCGGTCGTGGAGACAAGCGACGACCGCACCACCCTCGAACTGGGCGGGTGGCTCACCGCTGCCGGCCCGAGCGAGGGTGACGACCTCTCGCTGACGTTCGTCGTCCGGCAGGCCGAGTCGAACGTCGTCGCCGCGCGTACGACCGTCGAGGCCGGCGACATCCGCGAAGGGCGCAGTCGGATGGTGACCGCCCAGGTGTCGGTGCCCAGCGAGTACAACTACTATATCGACGCGGTGCTGACCCGCGACGGCGTCATCATCGACACCGCCACCGGCGTGGTGAACCTCGACCCGACCGAAACCATCGACGCGAACCGGACCGAGCGCGAGGTGGAGTTCAACGCCGGCGAGTTCGCTGAGACAGGGGGAACCGAGGCGCCCGAACGCACCCCAGCAGAGGCCATGACCGAGGGTGAGGTGCGGACCGAGGCGCCCGGCTTCGGACCGGCCGTGGCCGTCGGGGCGCTGCTCGCCGCGGTACTGCTTGTGAGGTGGCGACGATGAGCGACGACGACCGTGAGACGACCGACAACCGGAGACAGCAACCAATGACCGACGATACCGAGAACGGAATGGAACAGTTGGTGGACGAGGAGTCGGCGGATGACCACGGTGAGACGGCGCCGGACAGCGAGGGGTCGTGGACTGGTGACAGCGACATCCGCCGGAAGCTGAACTACGCGCTTCTGGCGGGGCTCTCCCTGCTCGCGCTCATCGCGGCGCTCCAGTTCTACCTCAACGCCTCGGCAGCCATCAACCAGTGGGTGACCCGCGAGTACCGCTCGCTGTTCCAGGCCGTGTTCAACCTCGCCGTACTGCTGATCGCCGCGGCGGGCATCAGCCGACAGGTGCAGCGGCTGACGGCCTGAGCGGGCTACTGGACCAGGTTCCAGGCGAGCGCGACCGCAACCCCGCCGAGCAGCGTCGAGGCGACGGCGTGGAGCCGAAGCCGGTCCAGCAGCGCGTGGGCGTCGCCCTCGACCGAGAGCGAATCGTGGATTTCGCTCCCCAGTTCACACCGCGGGAGGAAGTCCATCGCGACGTGGAGAAACACCCCGGTCGCGAAGCCAAAAACCAGCCCCCGGAACGCCGGGGAGGCCGGAAGCGCGACGACGCTGCTGAGAACCGCGACGACGCCGACGCCCGCTGCCGGCACGAGAATCGGGAGCCAGGAACGGCCCTGCCGGGAGAGCCGGTCGGCCGCGGCGTAGCCCGCCGGCCCTTTGTGCGAAACGATGGCCACGCCCAGCAGCGGCCCGAGTTCGGGCAGGTTCCCGTAGACGATACCGATGATAGCACCCGCCGCGACGGCGTGAGCAGTTAGCTGGGCGACGGTCGTGTCGATAGCCAGGTCGACGTGGGTGACGCGGTGGCCGACCGCGTGCGCGGAGAACCCGCCGAGGATGCCGGCAGCGACCCCGAGCCCCCCGAACGCCGGGTGATGGCTGATGGCGTCCGGCAGGAGAAAGAGCGCGGCGCTGGTGATCATCGCGCCGCTGGCCAGCCCGGACCCCCAGACCAGCGTCGTCGGCTCGCGGGTGCCTCCCTTGGCGCCCCAGGCCGCCGCGGTGGCCATCGACCCGAACGCGACCCAGCCGATACCCAGAACCTTCCACGCCCCGACGACGACCGCGAGCACCGAAGCCGCGAGCAGGAGGGCGACGCCGGCGAACCCTGCCAGTCGTGCCCGTTGGTCGTCGCCCGGCCCGTTCTCTGCCGTCCCGCCGTGGGTGTGCATCTGGTTATGAATTATGCCGCCGTAGTTAATAAACCCTCGTAGTTGCGTGCGCCATCGAACCGCGAGGGTGACGAAGCCCAATCGGGGAAACGGAATCCGTGCTAACCACCGTCTGACACTATTCAGCGGCGCTGTACCCTTAATTATCAAAATCCTCAATCGCCACAAAACATTTATTCCCGTCGCTGGCCTCGCCTTAGTATATGCGGGGCTCTCTGGCGCTACTGACCGAGGAGGCGGGCGACCTCCTGTTGATAGCGTCACTCCTCACCATCGGTCCGGCGTGGGTCGGCGGCATCGAGATACTCTCGGCGCTGGGTATCGACGGCGGCGCCGCGGCCTTCCTCAGCGGGGCGTACGCGTGGGGCCGGGGGGCGTTGTCGGCGGCGCTACTCGTGAAACACGCGCGCCGGGGCAGCCTCGCTTTCGGCGTCTCGCTGCTGACTCGGGTGCTCGAACCCGTCGCTCGGCAAAGCCCGTTCACGAGAGCGTACCCGACCCCGGCCGTCAACCAGTTCACGCTCTCCAGCACGCCCCACGTCGCCTGAGTCCTCACAGTTCTCCGGCCGTCAGTTCCGAACGCTTTACCCGAACCGGGCATCGATTCTGGGTATGAACGCGGCAGTCGCCGCCGAGGGACTTCGCAAGCGCTACGGCGAAACCGTCGCCGTGGATGGCGTCTCGCTGACCGTCGACGAGGGCGAGGTGTTCGGCCTCATCGGCCCGAACGGCGCGGGGAAGACAACGCTGGTCCGGTGTCTGACCGGAACAACCGAGTACGAGGGGGAGGCGTCGGTGTTCGGCGCCGACCCTCAGGAGGTGGAGCGCTCACGCATCGGCCTGCTCCCGCAGTCGTTCTCGCCACCGGAGCGGCTCACGGCACGGGAGCTACTTGTGTACTACGCGAGGCTGTACGACGAGTCCCGCGACCCGGAAGCGGTTCTGCGCGACGTCGGCCTGGATGACGACGCCGACACCTGGTACGAGAACCTCTCGGGCGGCCAGCAGCGGCGGGCCTGCGTCGGCATCACGCTGGTCAACGACCCGGACATCCTCTTTCTGGACGAGCCGACAACCGGTATCGACCCGACGGGGCGACGCGGGCTCTGGCGGGTTATCGAGGACCTGGCCGCGAGCGGCACGACGGTCCTCCTGACCAGCCACTCGATGGACGAAGTCGAGCGGCTCTCGGACCGGGTGGCGCTCCTGGCCGACGGGGACGTCGTTGCCACCGGGTCGCCGACCGCACTCGTCGAGCAACACGGCGGGGAGCCACGGCTGGTTGTGCGGACGGACGCCGGGGCGGAAGCCCTGGAGGGGCTGGGCTATCAGGTCGAGGCGGGCGAAGGCGAGGTGACGCTCCACGGCATCAGCGCGACCGACATCGACGCCGCCGTCGAGGCGCTTTCGGCCGCCGGCGTCGAATACGAGTCGTTCACCTGGACCGAGCCGACCCTCGAAGAGGTGTATCTCGAACTCACCGGCAGGCGGTTCGGCGGCGAAGCCTCGCGGCGCCGTACCGTCGCCGAGGACGGAGGCCGGTCGATGGCAACCGACGCGGCCGGCGGGGGGACCGAATGAGCCGCCTTGGCCGTGTCGGCAGCGAGTTCCGTGCCGGTGCTCGGGCGTTCCTCCGTCGCCGGACGGCGGTGTTTTTCACGTTCTTTTTCCCGGTCATCATCGTGCTCATCTTCGGCGTGCTGGTTCAGAGTCAGCCGACCGGTGGCGGCCTGTTCGCGGAGCCGCCCGGCTACTACCTGCCGGGCTATCTCGCCGTCGTCGTGCTGTTCACCCCCCTCTCCCGGGTCGGAAGCGAGTTCGCCCGCCACCGCGAGGGGAGCCGGTTCGAGAAGCTGGCGACGACGCCGCTGACCCGGCGGGAGTGGCTGCTCGCGCACACGCTGGTGAACGTGCTCGTCATCGGCGCCGCCTCGTTACTCATCTTCGCGCTCGTCGTCGCGCTCACGGGCGCGACTGTCGTCGTGGGCCCGCACCTGCTGTTGCTGATTCCGTTCGTCGCCTTCGGCGTGACGGTGTTCTGTGGACTGGGCGCGGTTCTGGGCCGCCTCGCGGATTCACGGGACGGCGTCATTGCGGCCAGCAACTCCGTCGCGCTCCCGCTGCTGTTTCTCTCGGAGACGTTCGTCACGCCGGCGCTCCTGCCGGCATGGTTCCGACCCGTGACGGCGTTCTCCCCGCTGACGTACTTCGCCCGCGGCGTGCGCTATCTCACCTACAACCGGGTGTCGGTCGCCCGGGTCGGCGCGCCCGACCCGACGACGCTTGCGCTCTACGACCTCGCGGTGCTTGCGGTGCTCGCCGCCGCGTTCTTCCTGGCGGGTGCGTACGCGGTCCCGACGAGCGACTGAGCACCGATCCACCCGGTGACCAAGCGCAAATCGACGACCGCCGAGGTACAGCCACGCCGCTGCTGAACCCGTCGAAGCCTTGACGTTTATGTGTCGGGCCCCCTGAGCCGGGGTATGGCCGAGCGACCCGACGGCACCGGCGGCATCGTCTTCCTCCGAACCGAGCAGCGCGAGCGGGTGGTGGAGTGGTACACCGACACCGTCGGCGCGAAACTGTGGCTGGAACAGCCCGGCTGTACCATCCTCGAGTTCCAGGGGTTCCGTTTCGGCTTCTGCGACGGCGAGGAGACCGAAGACGCCGGGGTTCTCACCTTCGTCTACGACGACGAGGCGGCCGTCGACGCGATGCACGAGCGTGTCGGCGACGCCGCCGACGAGGAGCCCCACGGCAACGACACCTACGAAATCTACCAGTTCTTCGCCACGGACCCGGACGGCCGGACGGCGGAGTTCCAGACCTTCTGGTAGCGGGCGTTCCCCCTCAGAGTGCCGAGAGCAGCGCGTCCACGTCCGCCTCGGTGTTGAACACGTGAACCGAGGCCCGGACCGCGTCAGGGTGGGGGAGCGTGCGGACGTGAATCCCTTCGTTCGCGAGGCGCTCGACGGTGGCCTCGGGGTCCGCGGCCTCAAATGCGACCAGCCCCGACTCGTACCCCTCCGGCGAGAGCAGCCGGTCGTCGAGCCCCGCCTTCAGCCGGTCGGTCAGGCGCTCGATTCGCGTCTGGACCGTGTCGAAGCCGATACTCTCGATGTTCTCGATAGCCGTCTCGACGCCGACGTAGGGTGCTGGCGTCGTCGTCCCGACCTCGAACCGCGTGGCGCCGGGGTTGAACCGCGGTTCGGCGGCGCCCGGTGACTCCACGGAGCGGTAGCCGACCTGGGCCGGGCGAAGTTCGGTTGCCACGCCGCTGTCGATGTAGAGCATGCCGGCGCCCCACGGGCCGAGCAGCCATTTGTGGCCGGCGCCGACGACGAAGTCCGCGCCCCACTGGTCCACGTCGAGCGGTTGCTGGCCGAACGTCTGGACGGCGTCCACGAGTACGAGACAGTCGTGTTCGTGGGCAAGGTCGACCACGTCGGCGACGGGGAGTTGGGTTCCGTAGTTCCAGGTGATCGAGCTGAGACAGAGCAGCCGCGAGTGCGCGACGGCCTCCTCGACGGCGGCCATATCAAGGCGACCGTGTTCGGTCGGGATGACGCGGACACCAACCCCGCGCTGCTGGAGGTTCCACCACGGAAGCACGCCCGCGCTGTGTTCCAGGTCCGTCCGCGCCACGGTGTCGCCTTCCTCCCAGTCGATGGCGGCGGCGACACGGGCGATGCCGTCGGCAGTACTCTCGGTGAGGGCGATTTCTTCGGGTTCCGCGTTCAGGAACTCGGCGACCGTCTCGCGGGCGCCGTCGAGGGCGCCGAACGCGGCAGGGTAGGCGCCCTCCCCAACCGGTGCCTCGGTTTCGTGGTAATCCATGAACTCGGACGCCGCGTCAACGACGCGCTGCGGGGCGGGGCCTGACGCCCCGGTGTTGAGGTAGACGCCGGTCTCACAGACGGGGATGTCGGCTCGCAGGTCCTCTGGGGTCACGGTGGCGCTCTCGGCCCGAGATACGTGAATCTATGGGCATCATCAATCGAGTCGCCGTACCCGGTCGGCGTCGACGGGCACACCGGGGGAATAGTGGGCTAACGGTTCGTCGGCGGGGCGCGCGAAGCCATTCACGTCGAGGAGGTTGGTCGAACGGAGGTCCAGGTCAGCCTCGTATACGTCCCACGGCGGGTGAGCCACGTCACCGTAGTAGAGGCTGGCGTCGCCCCCCGAACCGTCGCCGTCAACGTCGTCGGCGGCGAGATAGAACCGGTAGTTCTCCACGAGGAAGTTCGTCAGCGTCCCGTCCTCGGGGCGGAACGGCTCCCCCACCGGGCCGTAGGTGGCGTCGATGTGGGCCGGCGGGACGCCACGGTGGGTCCGGTGGCTGACGAAGCGAACGGTCCGGTTCGGCTGGGTGACGGCGTCGGCCATCGGCAGCGCCGGGCCGTCGCGCTGGATGTCCATCTCGGCCCTGTAGTAGGGGAGCTGGTAGAACTGCCGCGCGACCGGAACACCCAGCGGGTCGGCGGCGTCGAGATTGTAGAAGTAGATACCCTGGCCGCCGTCGGGCCCGCGGACGTAGGTACGGAGGTTCACTTCGCCGAAGGTCAGCCCCAGCGCGCGCGGCACCCCTCGCGGCCGGATGTCCTCCATCACGAACGCGACGATACCCAGCCACGCCGACCCGTCGTGGGTCCGTGGCTCGATACCCGAGGGGAGCCGCGCTCCGACGGTGTCAGCCGGGACGGGCCAGTGGACGAACAGCGCGTCCCGCCAGTCCATCGAGAGATAGTGGCGCTGCATACTCGTTCTTCGACCGGCGTGGCCTTGCCGGTGTCGGCCGGGTAACTAAAACCGTTCTTTGTGGCTAACGTACCTTTTTGCCGTCGCCGAGGCCACAGAACGGTATGCGAGCCAAGCGAACGTTGTCGGCGGTGGCGCTGGCCTGCCTACTCCTGCTCGCTGGCTGTAGCGGGGGCGGCGGCGCCGAGATGGCGGCCACGGAGGCGGCGGTAGAGAGCGGCGGCGATGCCGCGGACCGCGAGGCCGAGGCGACCGGTACCCCCGTGGAGGAGTCCGGCGGCTCCGCGGACGTACAGGCGAGCAACCGGATGCGCATCAAGACGGCCGAGTTCCGGGTGCGGGTTTCGGCGTTCGAGTCGAGTCGGACGAACCTCACGACGGCTGCGCGGGGCTACGGCGGCTACGTCGCCAGTTCCCGGATTCGCACCGAGGAGCGGGACAACGAGACTTACTCCGACGGCACCATCGTCTTCCGGGTGCCCGCGGAGAACTACTCCGCGTTCCTCGAAACCGTGCGGGCCCAGGGAACGGTAGTCAACGAGGAGGAGGACGTGAACGACGTGACCCGGCGCCACGCCGACCTGGAGGCCCGCCTGGAGAGCCTGCGGGCCGAGCGTGACCGCCTGCGCGAACTCTACGAGCAGGCAAACGACACCGAGGACGTGCTGCGGGTGCAGCGGGAACTCGCGGACGTGCAACGGGAGATAGAGACCACGGAGGCGAAACTCCGCACGCTGGAGAACAAGGTAGCCTACTCCACGGTCACGGTCAGCCTGCACGAAGAGCGTCCCGACCGGGAGTACGAGGAAGAGCACTGGTACGACACCGGTGTCATCACCGCGTTCCTCGATTCCGTCAGCGGCGTGCTGGTGACGATGCGCGCGCTCGTGGTCGGCCTCGCGTACGTGCTCCCCTACCTTCTCGTGTTCGGTATTCCGGCCTACGGCGTTGTGGCGCTGGTCCGGCGGCTTCAGGGCGGAGCCACCCTCCCGTTCGTCGGCGACACGGGCGACGAAGCGGACGACGTAGGCGGCGAGGAGTAGCCGGGCCCTTCCCTGCCTCTTGCAGAACGTATTTGCCGGGCCCCAAACAGTTCCGAACGATGAGTGAGTTACCACTCGACGCCTACTACGACCTCACGCAGGTCGGCGCCGTCGCCGTCAGCCCGGACGGCGACCGCGCGGCGTTCACCACCACCGAGTACGACCCCGATAAAGACGAACCCGTCGCCTCGTTGTTCGTCGTCCCGACCGACGGCAGCCGCGACCCGCACCGCCTCACCCGCGTCTCCGGCGCGAGTTCGCCGACGTGGTCGCCCTCCGGGGACCGGCTCGCGTTCATGGCCAGCCGCGACGAGGACAGCGACCTCCGGACCGGCCGTGAGGAGGAAGCTGACGAGGATGAAACCGAAGCGGAGGAGGAGGCGGCCGGTGGCAACGGCGGCGACGAGGAGCCGAAATCACAGGTCTGGCTGTTCGACCTCTCGCTGGGCGGCGACGCCCAGCAGGTGACCGACTTCGACGAGGGCGTCCGGGAGTTCGACTGGTCGCCGGACGGAAACCGGCTGGTCGTCACCGCACGTGACCCGACCGACCCCGAGGAGGAGTACCTCGACGAGCGCCGCGATGGCGGCCCCGTCGAAACCGAACGGACCCAGCACAAACTCGACGGCGTCGGCTGGACCGACACGGTCACCAGCTACCTCTTCGTCGTCGGCGAGGACGCGGTCCGTGGCGACGCCGCGGCCGACACCGACTCCGCGCGGAAACTGGAGGACGCGTACGGTCAGGGCGCTTTCGAGGGGCTGAGCGGCCTCCAGCCCGACTGGGGGGAGAGCGGCGACATCGCGTTCATCTCCTGCCGGGAGCCGGAGCCGGATAGCACGCTCGTGACCGACGTGTTGACCGTCTCGCCAGAGGGCGGCGACGCAACGTTCGTCACCGACGGGGGGCTGAGTTGTAACAGTCCGACGTGGTCGCCCTCCGGCGACCGGCTGGCGTTCGCGGCCGGCGACGACACCAACTGGTGCATCCCGACCGAGGCCCGAGTCTGGGACGGCGACAAGCACGTCTCGGTCACGGGTGACCTCGACCGCACGCTGGCGCGCGGCTCCTCCTTCGAGTGGGTCGACGACGAGACGTTCTACACGCTCGTCGGCGACGAAGCCCGGACGCGGGTGCTGCGGTGCGATGCCGGGGAAGCGGACTGGGAACGAACCTTCGAGGCGCAGGGTGATGACCGCGCGGTCACGGGGCTCTCCATCGGCGGCGGTACCGCCGGGCTCGGCCTCTCGCACCCGAGCGACGGCCACGACGCCTACGCGCTTCCCGCCGATGACCTGAGTGCCGACGAGGAGCCCGACTCCCTCACACGACTCTCGGCGGTCAATGCCGACCTGGTCGACGAGTACGAGATGCCCGAAGCCCGGCGCGTGGAATACGAGAACGACGGCTGGGACATCTCCGGCGTGCTCTACCATCCACCAGAGTACGAACCCGGCGAGTCCGAGCCGGCGCCGCTGGTCTGTGCGATCCACGGTGGTCCCGTCTCCTACGACGAGCCGGTGTTCAGCTTCAACCACGCGGCGCTCACCTCCCGGGGCTACGCCGTCTTCCGTCCGAACTACCGCGGCGGCTCCTCCTTCGGCCGGAAGTTCTGCGAGACGCTCCACGGCCAGTGGGGGACCGTCGAGGCCAGCGACATCGCGGCGGGCGTCCAGGAGCTGGTCGACCGGGGCTGGGCCGACGGCGACCGCACCTTCGGCTACGGGTTCTCCTACGGCGGTATCGCCCAGGGGTTCCTCGTCACGCAGTACCCCGACCTGCTCACCGCCGCCGCGCCGGAACACGGCATCTACGACCTGCGCTCGGCCTACGGCACCGACGACTCCCACGTCTGGATGGAAAACGAGTACGGCTTCCCGTGGGAGAATCAGGACGCCATCGACGCCTCGTCGGCCATCACCGACGCCGGCAACATCGAGACGCCGCTGCTCGTGACCGCCGGCGGCCAGGACTGGCGCTGCCCGCCGTCCCAGTCCGAACAGCTCTACGTCGCCGCCCAGCGCGCCGGTGCGGAGTGCCGGCTGGTCATCTACGAGGACGAGCACCACAATATCGGCGACCCGGACCGGGCCATCCACCGGCTGGAAGAGGTGACGGCGTGGTACCGTCGGCACGACCCCGCGGTCGACGCCGCGGACGCCGACGACCCACACGACCGCGAGGACGGCGACGAAGCGTAGCGACGACCCGGTGAGGGGGCGTTCAAGCCCCCGGCTCAGCGGTCCCGTTCCTGTCGGTACTGTCGCCGTGCCTGCTCGAAATCCCGGCCGTCCCCCTGGCCGTGAAGCGTCGGCGAGCCGAACCCCGCCAGCAGCGCCACGAACGTGAGCACCGCGACGGCCGAGAGCATCGGCGTCGGCCGGCGCAGTATCAGCCAGCCGGTCCCGGTGAGCCAGAGCAGGAAACTGTAAATCAGCGCGATCACCACCGACATGAGGGCACCTTTCGCGTCGAACTCCCGGACCGTGTAGCCGACTGTGGCCGCGATGAAGACGAAGGGAACCGGCGCGAACGAGATGAGCGTGAACCGTCTTCCCGCGACGACGGCCACCAGGCCGAGCAGCACAAGCAGGATGGGGACGAGTCGCAGCAGCGCCGCCCAGAACGACCAGTAGGTCACCGGTCGCTCGATGGTGAGCCATTGGTCGAGCCGTTCGAGAAGCGTCCGGGAGGCGCTCACGTCGATAGTTATTGGAGAGGACGAACTAAAACGTAGCTCTTGGATTCGTGTATTTTCGACGGGAAATTTCCGTAGTCAACCGTCGCCGTGCTCGTCGACGATGACGACCTCGCCGTCCTCGACGCGGACGTTGATGAGGGATTTGTACGCGTACTCGGTCTTGTCGAGTTCGTTCTCGCCGGCTTTCTTGATGACCGCCATCACGTCAGCGAGTTCGGCGCCGACGTTGTCGAGCGCCTCACAGATGGCCGAGAGCGTCCCGCCCGTCGAGAGCACGTCGTCGATGACCAGCACGGTGTCGCCGGCCTCGACGTCGTTGATGTACATCTCGGACTCGGAGTAGCCGGTCTGCTGGGAGAGCGACACCTCGCCGTCCAGCCCGTACTCGCGCTTGCGGATGACGACCATCGGGATATCGGTCATCAGGGAGACGGACGTGGAGATGTGAATCCCCATCGCGGCGGGCGTGACGATCTTGTCCACGTCGTCCAGCTCCACCTTCCGGCAGATGCGGATGACGATCTCCCGGAGCAGGCCGGGGTCGAGCATGGGAACCCCGTCGCTGACGGGATGGACGAAGTACTGATACTCACCCTTCTCGATGATGGGCGCCTCAAGCAGGGAGCGGCGGAGTTTATCCATGTCGCTCGTTCCGTGTGTGGTGTGTAAAGGATGGCGGTCTCAGGCGACCGACCCATACCTGCCGTTGGCCGACGGCGGGCGACAGCCGCCACCGTTCGGCTCTGGACTGCCGACCGTCGAATCTGCCGAAGTTCCGAACACCTAAGTTCGCTCTGGCGCGATACTCCCGCGTGAATCCACTACTGCTCGTCCTGGCGTTGGTCGGGCTCCCGTTCGCCGCGGCGGCGGTCATCCCTGCGCTCTACCGCGTCCTGGGGGAGCGCACCGCCTACGCCGCGGCCGCCGTCGCGGCGGCCTGTCTGGCCATCGTCGCTCGGCTCCATCTCGCCGGCTTCCAAGGGGTGGTCTCGGTGGACTGGGTTCCGAGCCTCGGCGTCTCGCTGTCGTTCTACGTCGATGGCCTTTCGCTGCTCATCGCCTACCTCGCGACCGGCGTGGGGACGCTCATCCTCACCTACTCGGGCGGGTATATGCACGACGAGCCGGGGCAGGCGAAGTACTACGCCACGCTGCTTGCGTTCATGGGCTCGATGCTCGGCGTCGCGCTGGCGTCGGACCTGCTCGCCCTGTTCACGTTCTGGGAACTCACCTCCGTCTCCTCGTTCCTGCTCATCGGCCACTACACCGGTGACGACGATTCCCTCTATGCGGCCCGCAAATCGATGCTCATCACCGTCGCCGGCGGCCTGTTCATGCTGGTCGGGTTCGCGCTGTTCGCGTGGGCGGGCGAGACGTTCGCTATCCAGGAACTGCTGTCGGACCCGGTCGCCGTGAGCGAACGCCTCCGGGACGCCGGCCTGTTCGTCCCGACGCTACTCCTGCTTGGCGTCGGCGCGGCCACGAAGTCCGCGCAGGTGCCGTTTCACGTCTGGCTCCCCAACGCGATGGAGGCGCCCACCCCCGTCTCGGCGTTCCTCCACTCCGCGACGATGGTGAAAGCGGGGGTCTACCTCGTCGGCCGGTTCCGGCCGTTCTTCCTCGCGGGCGAGCCCCACGGTATCGTGCCGTGGACCGCCGTCTTCGTCGTGCTCGGCCTGGCGACGATGACCGTAACCGCGATTCTGGCCGTCGGCGCGACCGACATCAAGGAGCTACTGGCCTACTCGACGGCCTCCCACCTCGGCCTCATCATCGCCGGCTTCGGCTTCGCGAAGGCCGTCGGCGGCGAAGCCGGCTCGTTCCACATCCTGAACCACGCATCGTTCAAAGCCGCGCTGTTTCTCGTCGCCGGCATCGTCGCCCACGAGGCGGGCACGCGAGAGATTTCGAAACTCGGCGGGCTCCGCCGGAAGCTGCCCGTCACCGCCGCCATCGCCACAGTCGCCTCACTCTCGATGGCCGGCGTCCCGCCGTTCAACGGTTTCTACTCCAAGGAACTGCTGTTCAAGGCGGCCTGGAAGTTCGGCGCCGCCCACGGCGGTCTGAGCTGGCTCGTCCCGGTGCTCGCGGTGTTTGGCTCCGTGTTCACGTTCCTCTACTCGATTCGGTTCCTCATGCTGTTCTGGGGAGACGAAACCGGGTGGGTCGCTGACGAACACGTCCATATGCCACCGCTCGCGATGCTCCTCCCGACGGCAGTCCTCGGCGCTGCCGTCGCGTTCATCTCGCTGGACGTGGCCGCCGGCACCCACATCACGACGGAGTTCATCGCCAACGACGCGTTCGCGAGCGTGCTCCCGGGTGAGCCGGGCCACCCGGAAGTCCACGCGGAACTGCCGACCAACCTCTCGCCACCGGTGGTGATGAGCGGCGTCACCATCCTCGTCGGCACCGTGCTCTACCCGCGGTACGGACAGCTACACGACCTGGTGAACGCCATCACCACCGGACCCGCACGCGCGAACTGGTGGTACGACAACGGCGTAACCGGACTCACGGCCGCCAGCACGCGCGGGACGCCGTACCTCCAGCCGACGCTGCTACGGACGTACCTCGTCTGGTCGGTGATGGCCGTGGTTTCGCTCACGCTCGGAGGGTACCTGGCGGCGAACGTCGCGCTCCCGACCATCGAAGGGCTCGGTCCCGGGATGGCGATTCGAGTAGCGCTGGTTCTGTTGGTCGCCGTTGTCGGCGCCTTCGCCGTCGCGGAGGCGCCATCCCATATCGCGGGCGTGCTGACGCTCTCCATCCTCGGATTCATGGTCGCCATCTTCTACATCCTGGCCGATGCACCGGACCTCGCACTAACGCAGTTGGTCGTCGAGACGCTCGTACTGGCGCTGTTCCTGCTCGTCCTCGACCAACTCCCCGCCTACTACGGGGAGTCCACCCGCGCAGTCGCCGTCCGCGACGGCGCCGTCTCGGCGCTCGCGGGGGTGACGGTAACGGTGACGGTGCTGGTCACGACGGCTGCCGACCCGCCGGCGACGATGAAGGAGTTCTTCGTCGCGCGGGCAGGCGTCCCGGCCGAACACGGTGCCGTCTTCACCGACTACGGCGGCGGCAGCAACATCGTCAACGTGATTCTGGTTGACTTCCGGGCGTTCGACACGCTCGGGGAGATATCCGTCGTGGCGATGGCGGCGCTGGCGGTGCTTACGCTGGTTCGGATGCGCGACAGGGGTGAGAGCCCGTGAGCGATTCCGAGGAGTTTAGCGGCGGCGGCCCGGCCGAGCGTTCGTCCCGCGAGTACGGGCGCGACACGACGGTCATCGCCAGAACGGTCGTGCGAACCGTCGTCCCCGTTATCGTCGTCGTGGCTATCGCCCTGTTCCTGCAGGGCCACAACCTGCCCGGCGGCGGGTTCATCGGCGGCGTCCTCACCACGACGGCGTTCGTGCTCATCTACATCATCTTCGGGCTGGATTACATCCGGGAGGAACTGCTCCACCGGCCGAGTTTCGACATGGTCGGCACCTACCGCTGGCTGTTCTCGGCCGGCCTCGCCATCGCGCTCCTCGGCGGGATGGCGCCGATACTGCTCGGCCTCCCGTTCCTGACCCAGGGTGTGGCGTTCGTCAAGGGAATCCCGCTCTATCACGAACTGGAAGTGGCGTCGGCGCTGGTGTTCGACCTCGGCGTCTACTTCGTGGTGGTTGGGGGCCTGCTCACCGTCATCGCGGAGGTGGCCTCGGAATGACCCAGGTCGTCCTCGCGCTGGTGCTCGGCACGCTGTTTGCCATCGGGACGTTCCTGATGCTCCGGCGGGATATCGTCCGGGTGGTCTGGGGCGTCACTATCGTGAGCCAGACGGCGAACGTCTATCTCGTCACGATGGGCGGCCTCGGCGGCGCTGCCCCCCTGCTCGGGAACGGATACGCGCCCGACCCCGCGACGGTGACGGACCCGCTCGTACAGGCGCTCGTACTGACGGCTATCGTCATCGGCTTCGGCACGACGGCGTTGGCGCTCGTGCTCACCTATCGGGTGTACGAGGAACACGGGACCATCGACCTCCACACGGTCGCCGAGCGGGGTACGGCACCGGGCTTCGAGGCGGTAGCCGACGGCGGGAACGATACGGCAGAGAACGGGGGTGAGGACGAATGACCGCCCCCCACCTTGCCGTCGCACCGCTGCTCGTTGCGCTGCTCTCGGCCGTCGTTACCCTACTCGCACGGCCGGTTCCCCGCCTGCAGCGCGGGCTGAGCGTGCTCGGGAGCGTCAGCTATCTCGGCGCAGTCCTGCTGTTAGCCCGCCGGGTGTTCGGCGGCGAGACGCTGGTCTACCAGGTGTCGAACTGGCAGCCGCCGTTCGGCATCGTCGCCGTCGCGGACCCGCTCTCGGTGTTCATGCTGGTGCTCGCGGGTGTGGTTTCGCTGCCCGCGCTGGTCTACTCGCTGGACTACATGGACGCGTTCAGCCAGTCCCTCTCGTATCACTCGCTCTATCACTTCATGCTCGCCGGCGTGTCCGGCGCGTTCCTCACGGGCGATATCTTCAACCTGTTCGTCTGGTTCGAGGTGATGCTGATGTCCTCGTACGTGCTGGTGCTGTTCTACTCCGGTGCCCAGCACACCCGGGCAGCGCTTTCCTACGTCGTCCTGAACCTGCTCGGTTCGGCGGTGATGCTGCTGGCCATCGGCGGTATCTACGCGACTACTGGGACGCTCAACATGGCGGATATCGCACGGTTGCTCTCGGACCCCGCATCCGGCGTCGCCGTCGTCCCGACCCTCGGCCTCGGCGCGCTGCTGTTCTCAGTGTTCGCGCTGAAGGCCGGCGTGGTCCCGTTCCACTTCTGGGTTCCCGCGGCCTACCGTGCGGCCCCCGCACCGGTGACGGCGGTGCTCGCGGGGGTGGTGAAGAAAGTGGGCGTCTACGCAATCATCCGCCTCTACTTCACCGTCTTCGCGGCCGCCGAGGTCGGCGGCTTCGGCGTCCCCGGGCTGGTTCCCGCGGGGGACGGCGCCTTCCTCGGCTTCTTCGGGCCGGTTTTCTTCCTCATGGGTGCGGCGAGCATCCTGCTCGGCGGCGTCGGTGCCGTCGGCCGTGAGGACATGGACGGGACCTTCGCGTTCTCCTCCATCGGGCAGGTCGGGTTCATCCTCCTGCCGCTCGGAGTGGCCGCGACCGTTCCCTCGCTGCGTGTCCTCGGCGTCGTCGCGGCGCTGGTTTACTCGTTCAATCACGGGCTGGCGAAGGCGCTCCTGTTTCTCGTCTCCGGAACCGTGAGAGACGCCGTCGGCGCCAGTCGCTTCGGCGCGCTGGGCGGCGTCGCTGGGCAGGCACCGCTGGTCGGCGGCGCGTTCTTCGTCGGCATGCTCGCGCTGATCGGTATCCCGCCGCTGCCGGGGTTCTTCGGGAAGTTCTTCGTCTTCAGCACGGCCGCGGAGGCGTGGGCGCTCGACGCATCCGGTGCCGGCGTCGCCGTCGCCGTTGCGCTCGCCGGGGCGGTTCTCACCATTGCGTACTTCTCGCGGGTCTGGAACGAGGTGTTCTGGGGCGAGGCGCCGCCAGCGGTGGTTGCGGGCTTCGGCAGCGGACTGCTGCAGACTGACGGCGGCGAAACCGCCGAGGACATCCCCCCTGTCGAGAGCGAGGGGCCTTCGCCTATTCAGGTGGGCGTACTCGTTTCGCTGGCGCTTGCGCTGGTCGTCACCGGCGTCGGGTTCGAGGTCGTGTACGCCGCGGCTCGGATGGCCGCCGAGACGGCGCTCGATACCGCCGGCTACGTGGAGGCCGTCTCCCCCGAAACGAGCGCCGGCGAGTCGGGTGAGAGCCACAGCCTCCTGCTCGTGGCCGCCGGCCCCGCGCTCTCGCGGCTACGTCGGTGGCTACAAACCGCCGAGGGCCGGAGGTGGGAGCGATGAGCCGACGCTGGCCGGCCAACGGGCTGCTGCTCGCGGTGCTCTGGCTGTTCGTCCGGGGGACGGAGCTCACCCCGACGCGCGTGGCCGAGGAGTTCCTCATCGGCCTGCTTGTGGGCATGCCGCTGGCGTACGGCCTCCGACGGTTCTACCCCCAGTCGCTGCCGCTGAGCCGAAACATCCGAGTCGCCCCGTATGCGGCACTCTACGTGGTTATCTTCCTGAAGGACCTCGTCGTCGCGAACTTCGCCGTGGCGCGAATGGTGCTGTCCCCCGGCCTTCCGATCAAGCCCGCCGTCGTCGAGGTCCCGCTTCGGGTGCGTAGCGACGCCGCTATCACGACAATCGCCAACAGCATCACGCTCACGCCGGGAACACTCACAATGGATTACGACGCAGACCGAAACAGCCTCTACGTGCACAGCATCGACGCCACGGACCGCGAGGCGGTGGTCTCCCCCATCCGTGTCTGGGAGGATTATGCCCTCGTCATCTTCGACGAGGAACTCAAACCGGGAGACCCCGTACCCGGCCCCAGCACCATCGAACGAGGTGGTGAGAACCATGAGTGAGCCGACCGGTCTGTTGGCGCTCGTGTTCCAGGGAGGACTCGTCGCCGCCGCGCTGGTGACACTCGCAACCGGTTATCGGGTGATTCGTGGACCGACCGTTCCCGACAGGGTGGTCGCGCTCGACGTCATCGCTACCAACGTCGTCGCTATCGCCCTGCTCTACTCCATGCTCACCGGGTCGGGGTTCTACGTCGATGTGGCCGTCGTCCTCGCGATAATCGGCTTCATCAGCACTATCGCCGTAGCGCGGTTCGTCACGGAGGGGGACATCATCCGATGACGGACCCGACGCTGCTCCCGCTGTTGGCCGAGGGGGCCGAATCCGGCAGCAGCCTCGGGCTGCTGCGAACCGCAGTCGTGTCGCTACTGACCGCCGTCGGCGTGTTCTTCCTCACCGTTGGGACGGTTGGAATCCTGCGGCTCCCGAACGTCTACAACCGGATGCACGCGACGACCAAGGCGACCACGATGGGGAGTTCCTCCATCGCGCTCGCGACATGGGTGTACTACGCGCCCGCGGGCGAGGGGCTACCGGCGCTTGTCACAATCGTCTTCCTCTTCGTGACGGCGCCGACCGGCGCTCATCTCATCAGCCGGTCGGCCGAACGGATGGGCGTAGAGTTCCTCGAAGGGGTTAGCTGGCCCGGCCGAACCGATCAGCGACCGGAAGAGCCCGGCGAGTGAGTTAGTTGTCGAGTGCGCGCGCGAGTGCGTCGGCGACAGCGAGCCCGAGTCCGCGTTTCTCCCCCTCGTGGGTCGAGTAATCGTCCTCGGTCACCAGGAGTGCGCGGGTCGAATCCGCTCCCATCACGCTCGCGTCGTTAGCGACGACGAACGCAGCGTCGATACGGTCACGAAGCGAGCGTGCCCGCTCGACCAGCGCAGCATCGTCGCCCCCGGTCTCTGCTTTGAACCCGACGAGCGGCAGGTCGGGGTAGCGCTCGCGCACCGCGTCCACGAGTTTCGGCGTCGGCGTCAGCGTCAGGGTGAGTTCTTCCTCCCCGGAACGGATTTTCTCGGATGACGCTTCGACGGTGTAATCCGAGATGGCCGCCGCCGAGATGAGTGCGTCAGCCCCCGCGACGGCGTCGAACGTCTCCTTCTGGAGGTCAGCGACCGACTCTATCCACCTCGTCTTGGCGTAGTGGGTGTCCGGCCGGTCACCGAGCACGTCACCGTGAATCAGGCTAACCTCCGCGCCGCGGACGTGACACGCGCGGGCGACAGCGCGTCCGGTTTTTCCCGAAGCGCGGTTCGTTAGCGCCCGAACGGGGTCCACGTTCTCGGTGGTGCCACCGGCGGTGACCACGACCCGCCGGCCGGCGAGTGGCTGCTCGCCAGCGGCGCGGGCGACACCGGTGACAATGGCGGCCTCCGCGGCGATTTTGGCCTTCCCCTCCTCGATACGCGGGTCGATTATCTCGACGCCCCACTCCTCCAGCGTGGCGAGGTTCTCCAGTACCGCAGGGTGGTCGTACATCGGTTCGTGCATCGCTGGCGCGATGACGACTGGCATCCCCGCGCCGAGTGCCGTGGTCGCGCAGGTCGTAACCGGTGTGTCGTCGATTCCTGCGGCGATTTTTCCGACGGTGTTGGCCGTCGCTGGCGCGACCAACAACACATCGGCCCAACCGTCCCGGCCACAGAGTTCCACGTGCTCGACGCTACCCGTGATTTCGGTGACGACGTCGCTATCGGTCGCGAACTCAACCGACCATGGGCCGACGATATCGGTTGCGGCAGCGCTCATCACCGCCCGGACGTCGGCGCCCGCCCGGCGGAGTTCGTGGGCGAGTTCGACCGTCTTGACCGCGGCGATGCTGCCGGTGACGCCGAGAGCCACATTGACACCGTCGAGCATTGTTCGACGTTTCTCGGCGGCGTCGCAAAAGCGGTCCGCATCGACGCTGTCGGCGCCGCTCCTCCCATCGGACCACTCTTGTGGTCGGCGTGTGGCAGTTACTCGCTCGTCGGCTATCGCTCGCGATAGAGCAGTCGCTCGGATTGTTGGCGAACAGGCGGCGCCCACGCGGGTCCCGAAGCGATGCGCCGCACTCCCGCTCCCCGCTCCGGGCGGCTCTCAGACCACGGCGACGCTGGTCGCGCTTTCGTACTTGAACGTACGGGGTGGTGCGGAGTAGAGAGCCGACCTCAATCGCCGTCCGAGAGATCCGGCGCGTTGCCCTCCGCGTTGAGCCTCTCAGTACGTTCGGCGGCACGTTCCCGTGCACGCTGGACGAACTCCTCGGGCAGGTCGTCGATTTCGCCGGCCTGCACGCCCCAGAGTTTGGCGTAGAGGCCGTCCATCGCGAGCAGCATCCCGTGGTCGCCGCGTTCGACGATTTCGCCGTCCTCCAGCACCAGAATCGTGTCGGCGTCCCGCACCGTGGAGAGTCGGTGGGCGATGACGAACGTGGTGCGGTCCTCGCTCAGGGTGTCCAGCGAGCGCTGAATCAGCATCTCCGTTTCGGTGTCGACGGCGCTCGTCGCCTCGTCCAGCACGAGAATCTCGGGGTCCTGCAGCATCGTCCGGGCGATGGAGAGGCGCTGCTGCTGCCCGCCGGAGAGCTTCACCCCGCGCTCGCCGATACGGGTGTCGTACCCCTCCGGCAGCGACGTGATGAACTCGTGGGCCTCGGCGGCTTTCGCGGCCTCGACGACCGCCGCGCGGTCGGCGTCGAAGCGGCCGTAGCGGATGTTCTCCGCGACGGTGCCATCGAAGAGGAACGTGGTCTGTGAGACGTAACCGATGTGGCTCCGCAGGCTCTCAAGCGAGAGGTCGCGCACGTCGTGGCCGTCGATACGGACCTCCCCTTCCACGGTGTCGTAGAGCCGCATCAGTAGCTTCAACAGCGTCGATTTGCCGGCGCCGGTCGGGCCGACGAACGCAACCGTCTCGCCGGGTTCGGCCTCGAAACTCACGTCCTCAAGCACCAGTTCGTTCGGTTCTCCTTCCTCGACCCCGGCGTAGCCGAAGGTCACGCTGTCGTACTCCACACGGCCCTCCGGGTCGTCGAGGTCGATGGGGTCCTGGGCCTCGGTTATCTGGGAAGGGATATCCATCAGCCCGAAAATACGCTCGCTGGAGGCCTTGGCGTTCTCGTACTGGTCGACGATGTTCGACACCTGCGAGAGCGGTGTAACGAACCGCTGAGTCATGAACAGGAAGGTGACAAACTCGCCCGGGCGGAGCGTGCCGGTGAGAAACCACGGTCCGTCTCCCTGGAACACCCACAGGCCGCCGACGATGAACGTTACCGCGAAGGAGAGCCCCGCCAGCATCTCCATCCCGGGCCGGTAGACGTAGTTCAGGCGGAGCACCGCCATCGTGTCCCGAAAGTAGCGCCAGGAGGCGCTCTCGACGCGCTCGGTTTCGTAGGATTCGGTGCCGCTGGTCTTGACCAGTTCCACCCCGGAGAGGGCGTTCTCCAGGCGGGTGTTGAGGTTGCCGACGCTGGCCCGCCTGTCGACGTACCGCGGTTCGACCACGCGCATGAACCACAGCGTCAGGCCGATGAGCGCCGGGACGGCGACGAGGGTGACGAGCGCCAGTTGCCAGTTCAGCGAGAACAGGATGAAGGCGATGCCCAGAATCATCACGCCCAGCCGAACCGAGTTCTGGAGCGCGTTGTCCAGGAAGTTCTCCAGGTTGTTTGCGTCGTTGTTCAGCACCGACAGCACCTCGCCGGTCTGCTTGTCGTCGAAGAAGGTCATGTCGAGACGCTGCATCGTCTCGAAGCTGTCCGTCCTGACCGCGTGCATCACCCGATGGGCGAAGTTGTTCGCGGCGACGCCGTAGACCCAGGTGAACACTCCCGTAACGAGGAAGGAGGCGACGATGAGTTGCACGGAGAACCAGAACTGGGCGGTATCGGTCGTCGGCAGCCATCCGGCCGGCACCAGCGGAAGCGCGTACGGCGCGTCACCGGTCAGTACGCTGTCAATAGCGACCCCCAGCACCAGCGGCGGCAGCAAGCTCGCGCCGCGAGCGAGGACGTTGGCGACCATCCCGACCGTCATCCATTTCAGCCGCCCCGGCCCGTATTTCGTGAACAGTCGATAGAGCGGCCGCTCGACGCGCTGGCGGTAGACGTCGAAGGCGCTTCCCTCCTCCGCACTCATTACGAATCGAAACCCGTCGGTGCCGGAAGAACCCGTCGAATCCCGCGCGAGTGGGGGGCAACGTTTATTCAGTACCGAGGGATCGGTTCGAAAGAAGGCGTCGACGGCCGGGAACCTCGGTAGGACGAATCGGGCTCTGTCCGAGGGTTTAACGGCCATCGAGCCGTCCCTCCGGCATGGTCCACGACACGCGGTCCGTCTTTGCGCTACTCGCAGGGGTTGTGATGGCCCTCGGCGTCCTCGCCTCGCTCACCGACCGGGGGGTTCTCGGCTCGAAACTGCTGGCTGTTGGGTTCGCGATAGCGACGGTGTGGGCGACGCTCGGGTTCTTCTGGTCCGCGGACCACCAAACCGCGCTCGGCACCACCAACTACATCGCACTCGGGTCGATGGCAGCCGTCGCGGCGATATACTACGGCTACAAGGGTGCGAACGGCGTTCCGCTTACTGACTCCATCTGAGCCCCGACGCCGGCCCGTGCTTCTTTCGATGCCGAACCGTCTCGATATAATAAATTACTCGACGTGCTACCGGTCGGCCGAAGCGAAAATTTGAGTCAAAATCATCCCGTAATCCCCCTACAGAGATGGTTTTGCGGAAGTCTTGCCAGCACGTACCAATGCCAAAGATTCAAGTGTCCGGTTCACAAGATTCGAGGCATGCCTGATAGGCAAGGCAACGATACAGATGACGGACGACGAAAGTTCCTAAAAGCGGGCGGGGCCGCGGCGGTTTCGCTGGGCGTCGCCGGCTGTTCCGGCGGTGACGCGACGGAAACACCGACCCCGTCGCCGACGGAAGAGTCGACCCCGACGGAACAGAGCACCCCGACGGCCACGCCTGAACAGGAGGTGGCCACCGGCGGGACGCTCACCTACGGGATGTCGGCGAACCCCGACACCTCGAACATCCTCCGCTCCGGTTCGGTGTACTCCGCGGTCGCACTCGCAACCGTGTACGAGTACGGTCTCCGAAGCGACCCGATAACCTACGACCCCAAACCGTGGGTGTTCACCGACTGGAAGATCGAGAACACCGAGGGCTCCGACGCGAAGCCCGACGTGTACATGAACATGCGCGACGGCCTGACGTGGGCCGACGGCGAGGAGTTCACCGCGGACGACGTGATCTTCTCGTACAGATACGTCATCGAGAACGAGCCAGCCGAACTGGCCGGCTTCGTGGACGCCGTCGAGAGCATCGAGAAGGCCGACGGCGACTGGGACTTCCACGTGAAGATGGCGAAGAAGATCGGCCAGTGGGAGGGCACCGTCGTCGGTGGCTGCCCGTTCCTGCCGCCCCAGCAGTGGGAGGGCAAGGACCTGAAGAAGTTCGAGCCGGTCGAAGGAAGCGACGGCGAGGCGTTCTCGCTCGGACCGGGGAAGCTGACCCGGTTCAGCCCCGACACCGCGATGCAGGTCGTCTTCCGCGAGGACGGCGAACCCGTCAACCCGAGCTTCCACGAGAAGCTCTCGAACCTCAAGTGGCGAGAGGACCACAAACAGATCATCGCCGGTGGGCCGTTCCTGGACAAGGTCAACTTCAAGGTGTTCGGCTCGGAGTCCGCGATGACCCAGGCGTTCCTGCAGGGTGAAATCGACACCCACTACGGCTCCATCAAGAACTCCGAGATCGAAACCGTCGAGGAGAACGAGGGTCAGTCGCTGGTTAACGGGTTCGACTCCGGGTTCAGCTACTACGGTTACAACGTCCGGCGCAAGCCCCTCGGCGACGTTGCGTTCCGCCAGGCGCTTGCGTTCATGTGGGACGAGTTCTACTGGGTGGAACGCCTCCAGGGCGGTAACTCCATCAAGGGGGACTACCCCCACTCACCGGGCTACCGTGCAGCACGCCCGGAGACCAACTTCGACGGCGAACTGCTAACCGACCCCGCCTCGGAAGCGTTCACGTTCCGTAGCGGCTCGGCGGCGGCAGTCCCGGACTACGAGGGAATCAAGCAGTTCCTCAAGGACGGGAAGGTGCTCACCGGCGAGGGGACCTTCGTCGGCAAGGACTACCCCGGCACGCTGTCGGGCGTCGGCGCCAGCTACTCCGAGGCCCAACACGACTACAGTTGGGGCTCCGTCGAGAGCGAGGTCCTCAAGAACACGAAGGGTGTCGACCAGGAGATCCGGGTCAACGGGAAAACCATCCCCGAGATGCGGAGCAACGGCAAGCCCCTCGAGTTCCTCATCGACCCGCCACAGCAGGCGCCGCGTGAGGCCAAGGCCATCGAGAACTGGGTCGGCCACATGAAGAAGCTCGGTATCCCGGTGAAGACCACCGTGCTCAGCTTCAACACGATGGTCTCGAAGGTGTACAGCACCGAAGAGTACGACATCTACACCATGGGGTGGGGCGGCACCGACCCCTACGGGGACTCGCTGTACTTCTTCTTCCACACCGACAACGCCGACACGACGGGAGACAAAGACTCGTTCGTCTACAACTCCACCGGCTACGGGATGGGAGAAGCGGGCTACGACGAGGAACTGCTCGACGCCTACCAGACCACCGACCTCGAGAAGATGGGCGAGAAGTTCGCGAAGGCCAACGAGCGCATCTACCTCGACCAGCCCTACATGACCAGGGGCTACTCCGAGGTCAACTGGCCGATCAACTCCGCCGACTTCGCTGGCTACGTCGGGAACGTGGTCGACCCCGCGTTCGCGTCCTGGAGCTTCGAAGCTTACAACCTGCATACGGCAGAGTAAGCGACCGACCCTCCACCCGCGGCATTTCTTTCGAAGAAGCCGACTGCCGACGGGTCAAACGGCGGAAAACGCGAGTCGAGTTCCGACACACCGAAGGGTTTCCATACACGTACACAATGAAAGAGGCACAATGACACGCATTAGCGCAAGATACCTGGGTAAGCGTCTGGTGATATCCTATCTGACGCTGCTGGTCATCATGACGCTCCTGTTCGTGCTCATCCGGAGCATGCCGGGGTCGTTCATCATGAGCATGATCACCCCGGATATGACGCCGGAAGAGGTAGAGGCGTTACGGGAGGCATGGGGGTTGAACGAACCAATCTGGGGGCAGTACGTCGACTTCATGATTAACTACCAGACCGGCAACTTCGGCCGGTCGCCGACGAAACGGGTCCCCGTCTGGGACCTCATCATCCGTCGGCTGCCCCGGACGCTCATCCTGTTCGGGGGGCTCTTCCTCGTCGGCTACATCGTCGGCCCCATCGTCGGCATGTACCTGGGCTGGTGGCGAGGCACCAGCAAGGACAAGAGCATCTTCACGGCCAGCCTGCTCACCTACTCCATGCCGGCGTTCTGGATAGCGTGGCTGTTCATCTGGGTGTTCAACTACGAACTGGGATGGCTGCCGAGCACGTACATGCTCACGCAGTTCCCCGAGTTCGAGTGGACGGCGATAAACCTGATAAAGGACGTGCTGTACCACATCGCGCTCCCCCTGATGAGCATGTCGTTCATCGGCTGGGTCGGCCCGATGCTGGTGATGCGGCCGTCGATGAACAACGTCACCGGGGAGGACTACGTGTTCCTCGCGCGTGCGAAAGGCCTCTCGGAGCGCACGGTGATGATGAAACACGCCGCCCGCAACGCCCTGATTCCCGTCGCCACGCAGGCCATCATCGGCCTCGCGTTCCTGCTGGACGGGTCGGTCATCATCGAGAACGTCTTCTCGTGGCCGGGGCTGGGGCAGATCATCGTCGGCGCCGTGCTGGCCAACGACTACCCCATCACGCAGGCCGCGTTCTTCATGCTCGCGCTGTTGATTGTCGTGATGCGGCTGGTGACAGACATCGCCTACACGTTCCTCGACCCGCGCATCAAGTTCGGTGAGGGCCAATAATGTCCGGAACTACTGAAAACGCAACGAGCACCGAGACGTTCCGCGAGCGCTGGGAACCGCGCTACGAACGAATCAAACGCGGTTGGAAGCGCTACAGCGAGCACAACATGGGCATCATCGGCCTCATCATCCTGCTCGTGTTCACCCTCTGGGCGCTGTTCCCGGACGTGTTCGCCCCGCACTCGCTCGATTGGGTCGGCTACCTCGGGGAGCCGCCCCACGAAGGGCGGTTGACTCGGGACCAGATCGACACGCTCCCGCATCCACCCGCCTTCGGCGACCCGTTCTTCGCGCCGCTGGGGACAAACGACCTGGGCCAGGGCATCTACTCGCTCATCGTTCGGTCGGCGGGTGACGCGCTCTACATCGGCTTCGCGGCCGGTATCCTGTCGAGTCTGGTCGGCGTACCGCTCGGGCTTATCTCGGGCTACTACGGCGACACGTGGATCGACGAGGCCATCCAGCGCGTCGTCGACGTGATGTACGGCCTGCCGTTCCTGCCGTTCCTCATCGTGCTGGTGGCCATCCGGGGCATCACCACGACCAACATCATCCTCGGCATCGCGGTCACGTCGTGGCTGAACAACTGTATCGTCATCCGCGGGGAGACGCTCTCGCTGAAGGAGCGCGCGTACGTCGAGTCGGCGAAGGTGTCGGGCGCGAGCGACACGCGCATCGTGTTCCGGCACATCATGCCTAACGTGCTCCCCATCGCGTTCGTCTTCCTGGCACAGGACGCCGCAGGCGCCATCATCGCACAGGCGTCGCTCGCGTACCTGGGACTCGCGGACTTCACCACGGCCTCCTGGGGGCTGATGCTTCAGAACATCCAGTCCACCGGCTACGTGTTCCAAGCGTGGTGGTGGCTCATCCCGCCGGGGCTCTGCATTACCGCTATCGCGGCGGCGTTCTACTACATCGGCTTCTCGATGGAGGACGTCACGAACCCACAGAACGACTGATATGTCTGTACTCGAAGTAGAAGACCTAAACGTACGGTACGACGCCGAGGGGGACCGGAAGGTCCACGCCGTCGACGGCGTGGACTTCACGGTCGAACCGGGCGAAACGTTCGGATTCGTCGGCGAATCCGGCTGTGGCAAGACCACGCTCGGCAAGTCGCTGATGGCCCTGCTGGACAGCAACGGGTACGTCGAGAGCGGCGAGATCTGGTTCGACGGCACCCTCCCGCGCTGGGAGGACGAAAACGGCGACGCCAGACAGGAAATCCGCGACGACGACGCCTACCCGGTGCGCCAGGACGGCTACACCAACCTTGCGGCGCTCGACGAGGACGACATGCGGGACATCCGCTGGCGGAACATCGCGCTCATTCCGCAGAGCGCGATGAACGCACTCAACCCCGTCTACAAGGTCGGCGACCAGATCGCCGAGGCCATCCTCCGGCACGAACCCGACACCAGCAAGGAGGAGGCCGACGAGCGGGCCCGTGACCTCATCGAGCGCGTGGGTATCGACCCGCCGCGGGCCGACGACTACGCCCACGAGTTCTCCGGTGGGATGAAACAGCGCGCCGTCATCGCGATGGCGATGGCGTGCAGTCCGGACCTGCTCATCGCCGACGAGCCGACGACGGCGCTCGACGTCATCATCCAGGACCGCATTCTCGAAGAACTGGAAGACCTCCAGGACGAGTTCGACGTCTCCATCATCGTCATCAGCCACGACATCTCGGTGATGGCCGAAATCTGTGACCGCCTCGGCGTGATGTACGGCGGGAAACTGATGGAGGACGGGCCGAAAGACGAGGTGCTCGAATCGAGCGCCAACCCCTACACGTTGGGCCTGAAAAACTCCTTCCCGACGATTCAGAGCGACCAGGACCTCGTCTCCATCCCCGGCTCGCCGCCGACGCTAATCAACCCGAGCGAGGGCTGCCGGTTCGTCGACCGTTGTCCGTTTGCGGTCAACGAGTGTCGCACCGCTCATCCCCCCAGCTTCGACGTCGACGTGGCCGAGGCCGAGGGGAACCGCCGGGAGGCCGACCCCGGTGGCCATCGCTCGGCCTGCTACCGCGTCGACGAGGTCGAAACGATGCGCGAGAACGCGACCCAACGAGAGACATGGAACGAGAAGGTGACCCAATGAGCGCCGACGGTGGCGAGGAACCGCTCGTCGAACTCGACGGCCTGAACAAGTGGTTCGACACCTCAATCGGCATCACCGACCGGATTCTGGGACGGGACCCGACGCCGGTCCGGGCGGTGGACGGTATCGACCTCGACATCATGGAGGGCGACGTGATGGGCATCGCGGGGGAGTCCGGCTGTGGGAAGACCACGCTCGGCAAACTCCTCGTGAAGCTCCACGAGCCGACCTCCGGTGCCATCCGCTTCGACGGCAACGACATCTCGGAGCTCTCGGAGGCCGAGGAACGCGAGTTCCGCAAGCGGGTCCAGATGATTTTCCAGGACCCCTTCGAGTCGCTCAACCCGCGGATGACCGTGCTACAGTCGGTCATCGAGCCGCTGGGTATCAACGAGATGCTCGACACCTACAGCCAGCGCCGCGAACGGGTCATCGAGGTGCTCAACGATGTCGGCCTCGCGCCGGCGGAAGCCTACCTCGATAAGTTCCCCAAGGAACTCTCCGGCGGGGAGCTCCAGCGGGTGGCCATCGCCCGCGCGCTCGTGGTGGACCCCGAGTTCGTCGTCTGCGACGAACCGGTATCGATGCTCGACGTCTCCATCCGGGCTGGGGTGCTGAACCTGATGAAGGACCTCCAGGACGAGTACGGGCTCACCTACGTCTTCATCAGCCACGACCTCTCGCTCATCCGGTATATGTGCGACCGGACCGCAATCATGTATCTGGGCAACGTCATCGAGGCGGGGCCGACCGAGGAGGTCATCGAGAACTCCCAGCACCCCTACACCGAGGCGCTGTTCGACGCCGTCCCGGACATCGAAATCGGCGAGGAGCGCCGGCGGGCGAACGTCTCCGGCGAGGTGCCGAGCCCACGGGATCCACCCTCCGGCTGTCGGTTCCACCCGCGGTGTTCCTACATCATCCCGCCGGACGACTGGACCGGCAGTCAGGACGCGTTCCGCCGGGCGTTCCAGTTCCGGCGGCGGGTGACCGCAGGGGATATCACACCCGAAAGCATCGGCCTCGAACGTGAGAACACGGACGAAACCACGCTCACGGACGAACTAATGTCCAGCGGGCTTCGGCTCGAAGTGCCCGAACAGCACCGCGCCGAGGGCGAGACCATCACCGGTATCGACCCAGGGGCAATCGACCTGCCGGTGGACGTTCGGCGGATGATTCGAGAGGCCTGCGAGGCCATCGCCGCCGGCAACGAGGAGGAGGCACGGGACATCGTCGAAGGCGAGTTCGTCTCGCTCTGTGAGCGGGAACCGACCGAACTCATCGACGTCGGGGGACAGTCCGCGGCCTGTCACCTCTACGACGAGGAGAAGCCGCCCGAAACCGCCGCGGACCCGCCCGCTGCGGCCTCGGACGACTGACAGCTGCGGACTGACCCGCCCACACAGCCGGGTTCGGGCCGAAACTCTCCCACCGTTTTCTCACGTTTCCCGACCGGAGAGTCACAATCCTTACCACGCCAAGACCCCAGAAAGCAGTATGGCAACACGGAACGAAGCCCTCTCGTTCTGGGCCGATCGCCCGGCGCTTTCCGGCTCTTTCCTCGTCGTCCTCGTGCTCACGGGGGTCCTGTTCGCGAGCGTGTTCCCCGCGTACCTCACGCTGAACGCGACCCACCAGGTCGAGATGTCGACCACCGGCTACGCGTTGAGCGACGACGGAAGCGAGCTGACCGTGACGCTCGAACTGACGAACCCGCTCCCGGACGACATCGCTATCGAGTCACAGAGCGGGACCTGGGAGGTCGGTGTCGCCGTGGGTGAGGAACGCTACAGCACGCTGAACGGGGCCGACGTCGAGGGGGGAACCCTCGAGAGCGGCGAAACCGAGCAACTCACGCTGACGTTCGTAATCAAGGAAGAGCGTCGCGACGAGATTCGGTCGGCGCTCGACGCGGGCGAGGTCATTCTCATCGGCCGGCTGGACGCGGCTGTGGTAGACGCCAAAACACAGTTAGAGGTCAGCGGTATCGAGGTGAGTGGCGGTGAGTAGAACCGCAGGCGGTCAGCGCCGTCGGCGCGCGGTTTCCACCGGCCTCGTCGCGGGCGTCGCCGGAGGGTTACTCTCGTTCGTCTACCACCAGGCGAGCCTGCTCCCCTCGGGCGTCGAGTCGTGGTACATCCTCGGCCTGCTCACGCTCGTCGGCGCGTTCGTCTCACCGCTGGTGGGCCATCTCGGGCAGTCGGCGCTGTCGCTGCTGCTGGCCCACGTCGTCGGCCTCGGCGTTCACGCGGTGGCGTGGCTCTCGCCCGTGGTCTACTTCGACGCGCCGGCGTACATCCTGCTGCATATCGCCATCACCCGCCGCCTCGGCGACGCGGTCGTGGCGTGGATATTCGTCTTCCCGCTGGCGGTGCTGTTTGGCTACATGACCTACGTGCTGGTCACGGGGTACTTCCGTCCCTGAGCATGTCGCCCGAACGCCGCCGGCTACTGGCCGTCGCCGGCTTCCTGCTGCTGGCTATCGCCGTCGCGGTGCCGTTCGCGACGACCTACGGTGGCCACCTCACGGAGTTCGCCATCATCGGGAGCGACGTGGCAGCGACCGATGTCAGCGTCCAGAACGGCACCCTCAGCTTCAGCCTGCGGATGGAGAACCCGGCGACCAGGCCCGTCGAGGTGGTCGGCGCGTTCCTCATCGCGTCCGCCGGTGGGGAACAGTACAGCGAAGTGACCGGGACGGAGGCGGAGGAACTAACCATCGAGCCCGGAGCAACCGCGTCCATCGAGGTACGGGTCAACCTGCTCGATGGCTACGCCGACCGGACCCGGGACGCGCTGGCCGCGGGTGAACTATCGGTAAACGGCGTTCTGAACGTCGACATCGGCGACTACCGGGTGAGCAGGGACGTTCGACTCGATGGGGTGGGCGATGGGTGAACGGTTCGGGACGGACCGGCTGCCGGCCCCGCTTCTACCGCGGGTGCTGGCGACAGGCCTCTTCGTCGGCCTCGTCTCCGGGATGGCGGAGTTCGTCTACGTGCGGGACGGGCTCGCTCCCGGCTTCATCGAGCCGTGGTGGGCGCTGCTGGCGGTGGCGGTCGCGGGCGGGTTCGTCCACGTGTTCACTCGCGACCTCGCTGAGAGCGTCGCTGCGGCCGCATACGGGCTGCTCGGGGGCGTCGCAGTCCACGTCGGCGCCTACGTCTCGCCGCTGTTCGTGCTCGCGGACCCGCCGACTGGCGCGGAGTTCCTCTGGTACGAACCCGGTATCGGGGACGCGCTCCTCATAAAGCTGGCCGGGCGGGCGATGACGACGGCGCTGTTTACCTATCTGCTGGCGTTTCTCTGTGGCTGGCTAATCGTGGTGTCGCTCTACGGGACGGTGTACGACTGACCACGGGACTTTTGTCTGCGCTACGCCAACGTTCGCGTATGCCGCAGGATACGCCCAATCCGAACAAGGACGTGAAAGAGCGGGGGACCTTCGCGGGCCACAGCGAGGACCCCACGCTCGCGAGCTATCTCTCCTCGGCGTTCCTCCTGCTCTCGGTGCCGGCGTTTATCGTGTTTGCCTACGGCGGCTTCTGGCTGGGGCTATACCCCTACAGCGGCGTTCTGCCGGCGTTCGCGGGGCTGCTCGTCGCCTCGATTACGGCGGCGTTCGCCCTGATGCACGTGTTCAGCTCCGGTCGCTAGCCCGCGAGGCCCCGTGGGTCAGCGAGAGGTAGAACAGTATCGCCCCGGAGAGCAACAGCATCGAAAGCTGCACCCGGGTCACCTCGCCCGTGGTGAGGCTGAACCAGACGATGCTCCCAGCCCCGAGGACCACCGCCGACAGGTAGAGCAACACGGCGTTCCAGGCGTCGTCGAAAAACAGCGGGTAGAGCACCGATTCGACCCGCGAGCGCTCGGGGTCGTCGGGGCGTCGACTCACCGGCTCAGAACCAGAGGTCCTTGAACTCGCATTGGACCGGTTCGTTCGCAAGGTTATGCGCCAGATGCAGCGACGTGAGCGCGGTTTCGGTGTCGGCCGTCAGGTCGCCCGCCTCGTCGCGCCACTCCACGACGCTGGCGCCGAGACGGACGTGGTAGTCGTGGACCGTGAACAGCCAACTGTCCGGCAGTTCCTCGCTCCCCTCGTCCTGGTCGGTGACGGCCCGGAACAGGTAGCCGAAGGTGTCGTCCTCCCGCCAACTGATGTCGCTGCCGGCGAGATACTCCGGGAGGTTGGGCGTGCCGAACAGTTGGACCAGGCGGTAGAGCGCGACACCGACGTTCTCGGTTTCGTCTTCGGCGGGTTCGTCGCTTAGTGGAATGCGAACGTCCAGGTCGTCCCTGTCGAGGAGGTTGTCACGGACGAGGACCTCGCCGTTCTCGCGGCGCTCACGGACACGTTCGAGAGGAACGGGTTCGACCGTGAACTCCGTTATCCGGTCGAGGTCGGGGGCGTCGGGGTGTTCCCGAATATCGTGCATTTCAGTATGCGAAGTAGTTGAAGCCTTTCCAGCCGAGATAGCTGATGATGAGACAGACCATCCCGATGACCATGACGGTCACGGATTCCATGAAGGAGAGACCTTGGGGGGCGCTCAGGCCCGCAGCCATGGTGATTCCGAGCGTCGTAAGCACGTAGCCGACAGCGATGAATACGATCATGACGGCGAGAGAGCCGAACCCGACCGGCCCTCGGAGCGGTTTTGGTACCTGCTCGCGGAGAGACATACACGCTTGGTACTCGCATCCAAGGTTAAAGCTTTGTCTTCTCCCTCGGCGGCGCCGAACCACCGGAGGGGAAGCGGTCGGCCGGGCGCTCGAAACCCCCCGAAACCGCTCAGTCCTCCGAAGTTTCCTCCGGTTCCTCGCGCGTGCTGTCCTCGCGCTCAGCGCCCTCCATCGATTCCCCAACCGGCGAGAGCGACGGCTCAAACTCGCTCTCGGGCGGTCCCCCTTCCTCCGGTTCCTCCGAGACGCTCGAAACGTACTGATCGGCCGGTGTGCGGAGGCGCGCTCCGACGGCGACGAGAGCGATGCCCGCCACCACCCGAACCACGGCGGCGGGCGAGGTGAACCCGTACGCGCCGACGGTCACCACGCCGTGGATGGCATCCCCGATGAGCAGCGCCCCAACCACCAGCGTCACCGTCGAGAGCCACGCCCGCGTTCTCGCCTGAACCATGCTCTCCGTTCACGAAGCCGACGGATAAATGCTGTCTGTGAGGACGCGCCGGGGGCGCTGAAAGAACACGCCCGTATGACTGCGCATCGTCGCCGAGGACTCCCCGAACCGGAACCGCTCACCCGTCGAGATACCCGTCCCAGAGGCCCTCGGTGTACCGGTCCCC
The DNA here is from genome assembly GCA_042219375.1 of Halolamina sp. Lineage (GTDB taxonomy): Archaea > Halobacteriota > Halobacteria > Halobacteriales > Haloferacaceae > Halolamina. The sequence continues at coordinate 35,890 of JBDGQC010000164.1, forward strand.
GCGGTCACAGAGCATAATCACGGCTGTCTCGTCGGCGTCGAGCTCACCGGCGGCGGCGAGTTGGTTGACCGCCTGGACGCCCGCGCCGCTTGAGGGACCGACGAGGAACTGGCCCTCGACCCGGAGATGCTCCCGGACGGTCGCCTCGTCGTACTGCCCGGTGTCGACCAGCGGCACTTGCCTGGATTGGTAGCGCTCCCGAAGCTCCCTGGCCCGGTCGTCGGCGGCTGCGGTTTCGACGTAGAGTTTCCCGTCCAGGACCGACTCGTCGTACGTGTCCGGGTGGTAGCTATCGTCGGACCTGAGATATTTCAGGCCGCCGATGGCATGGACCGCGCTAACCGGCTCGAACCCGACGACGGTGACGTCCCCGCGCGTGTGAAGTTCGCGGCCGGCCCCGGAGACCGTGCCGCCGGTGCCGACGCCGGCGACGAACGTAGTCACCTCGCCGTCCGTCTGCGTCCAGATTTCCGGGCCGGTCGTCCGCTCGTGGGCACCGGGGTTGTCCGGGTTCCCGTACTGGTTCGCCTGCCACGTCTCGGCGTCGTCGGCGACGATGCTGTCGCTCCGGCGGAGCATCGCGTCGTACTCCTTATCGGGGGCAACGAACTCGACATCGCCGCCAGCCTCCCGGATGGCGGCTATCTTTCCCGCCGCTGCGTCCTCGGGCATGACGACGGTCACGTCGTACCCACGCTGGCAGGCGAGTCGGGCGAGGCCGGTACCCGTGTTGCCGCTGCTGGCCTCAACGATGGTTGTGTCGCTGGTAAGTTCCCCACGCGCCTCGGCCCCGTCCAGCATCTCGCGGGCGATGCGGGTCTTTATCGAACCGCCACCGTGCCCCGCCCCAGGGAGATTGAACCATTCCACTTTGGCGTACACCGTCGCCTCGACGCCGGCATCGAGTTCGACAAGCGGCGTCCGACCGATACGGGAGGGGTCGTACGTGGCAGACCTGTTCGCCATGGAGCGGGCTACTCGTGGCGGGCGTATGGATTTGGCGGGGGACGGAGCGGACTTCACAGCCATCCCCGGCGTCGGAAGATTCGCCAAACGTTTATCACCGCGGAGTTCTGACCTCTGACTGAGAACACATGGCTAACGAGGACCCGGAGACTGACGAGACGGGGGAGCGGTCGGAAAGCGAAATCCAGTCGGCACGGGAGCGCCTGGAAGAGGGAGCCGACAAGGCCATCGACGAGTTCGACCAGGGGGTCGTCGACCTGCTCGCGTGGCTGCTCGATACGGAGACGCGCGCGCGCATCTACGTCTACCTCCGACAGCACCCCGGCAGCACCAGCGAGGAGGTCGCCGAGGGAACCGGTCTCTACCCAAGCACCGTCCGCGAGGCGCTCGCGGAACTCCACGAGGAGGCGACCGTCACCCGCGGGAAGCGCGAGAGCGAGGGCGCGGGCAACAACCCCTACGAGTACGAGGCCATCTCCCCGAGCGAACTCGTCTCGGAAGCGGTCGGACAGGTCCAGAACCAGCTCAACGCCGTGTTCAACCTCGACGACCGCCTGAGCCGCGGCGACGAGGGCGACGACGGCGGACCGGTCACCATCTCGGTCAGCGACGCGGAGGGCGGCGAGGCGCCGAGCGACGATGTAGAGGCCGACACGCCGAGCGGCGACGCCGAGGCCGACACGGAGTGACGCTCTTTTAACCCCGGCGGGCACACCCGCAGGTATGCAGGTCGCGCTGGGGGGCACGTTCGACCCCGTTCACGACGGCCACCACGCGCTTTTCCGCCGCGCGTTCGAGCTGGGCGATGTCACCGTCGGCCTCACGTCCGACGACCTCGCGCCCGAAACCCGACATATCGAGCGATACGTCCGCCCTTACAACGAGCGGGAGGCCGAACTGGAGGCGGAACTGGCGCCCCTCGCCGACGAGTACGACCGGGAGTTCGAAATCCGCGAACTCGACGAACCCACCGGCATCGCCACCGAACCGCAGTTCGACGCGCTCATCGTCTCCCCCGAAACCCGTGAAGGCGGCGAGCGCATCAACGAAATACGGGAGGACCGCGGGTACGAACCACTTCAAATCGAGGTCGTCGACCACGTCCCCGCCGAGGACGGCGACCGCATCTCCTCGACACGCATCGTCTCAGGGGAGATCGACCGGCACGGCAACCTCACGCCCGAACGCGAGGGACGCGGGAAGTTCCCGCCCGGGGACGAGAAAAACGAGGCCGACGACTGCGCCGCCGCGGACGAGGCGGTCGAATAGCGAACCGGCACCCGCTCACCAGGAGGGGGTTCGGAACCCGGCCTCCGCCAGAATCTCTTTCCACTTCGACTGCACGGAGAGCCGTGTCACACCCATCGCCTCCGCGACAGTCGTCTGCGAGCGCTCCTCGCCGGCGACGAGTGCGGCCGCGTAGAGCGACGCGGCGGCCACCGCGGGCTTCGAACGGTCGGATTCGGGGACGTTGCTCAGAAACAGGTCCTCGGCTGTCGAGCGTGACTCGCTCCCGAGCTCCAGCGTGTCGGCCGCCTCCTGGATTCTGGCGAGCCACTCGTCCTGTTCGACCCGGTCCCGTGCGCTGTACACGTCTCCGCTAACGGGCCGGGAGGTGATAAACGGTCGGCGATGCTCGGAACGCGGCCTCGACGGGCAGCCATGTCTGCTCAGAGGTCGTGGAATTCGACGATGGCGTCGCGCCAGGGGTCGGGAATCGACGTCGGCTCCTGCTCTT
>JBDGQC010000046.1:0-35628 GCA_042219375.1 Halolamina sp.
CGGCGGGCCGCTCTGTGAGCACAACAAGGCGCCGCGCTCGACGTTCGACGACCTCCAGAACGAGGTGGCGGGGTTGGAACTCAACGAACACGTCTGGAAAGTGATCGACAACGTGGACCCGAAGGCTCCACGGGCCGCTCAGACGGCGGAGCCGTCTGAGGACGACGCCGGGGCAGGCGCGACCTCGTTCCGAGAGGCGTTCGAGGCGATGGCCGACGCGCTCGCGACCGGCGATTTCACCGAGTGGAACAACGGCGCCTTCCTCAACTACTGCGGCGAGTACATGAACGACTGGCTCGACTGCCTGTCGGCGCTGGATGCGCCCGCCGCCGAGCCACAGGAGGTGGCCGCCGATGACTGACCGCGACGCACAGACCGACCGCCGACGGTTCCTCGGCGCGCTGGCTGGCGCCGGCCTCGTCGGTGTCGCCGGCTGTGGCGGTCAGGACGGGACCCCGACGGAGACCGGTACCGAGGCCGAGACCGGCACCAGCACCCGCGGCTCCGCGGAGTTCTCGGAGTTCCGTGGCTCCGGCGCGCTCGCGGAGGGCCGCGAGGAAATCGGCGGTACCCGGGTTGCCGACCTTCCCGAACTCTCGGGCGAACTCACCGTCTACCTCGGCGGCGGCGAGGGCGGCCTCTACCGCGACCTCATCGCCAAGTTCGAGAACATCTACCCCGACTTCACCGCGACGCCGCGCGAGTCGGGAACCTCGGAGGCCGCGAACACCATCATCAGCGAGGGGTCGGCGACGCCCGCGGACGTGTTTTGGTCGGTCGACGCTGGCTCGCTCGCGGCCGTCGCGAACGAAGGACTGACCGCCTCACTCCCCGAAGAAGTCACCGAACCCGTTCCCGACGAGTTCCACCCCGATAGTGCGTGGGTGGGGACTGCCGGCCGCGCCCGCGCGGTGCCGTACAACAGCAACGCACTCTCGGAGGACGACATCCCGGACACGGTGATGGAGTTCCCCCAGCAGGACTTCGCCGGGCAGATTGGCTGGGCCCCCACCTACGGCGCGTTCCAGGCGTTCGTCACCGCGATGCGGCTGCAGGAGGGCCGGGAGCGCACGAAGACGTGGCTCCAGAACATGCTCGACGCCGGCGTCTCGGAGTACAACAACGAGTTCCTCGTCTCCAACGCCACCGCGGACGGCGAACTCCAGGCCGGCTTCGCCAACCACTACTACGCGCTCCGGGTGCAGGCGGCCCGCCCCGACGCGCCAATCGAACTCGCTTTCACCAGCGGCGACGCCGGCGCGCTCATCAATGCGGCAGGCGCCGCGGTGCTCTCGGCCAGCGAGCAACAGGACCTGGCGAACAAGTTCATCCGCCACCTGCTTTCGGCGGAGGCCCAGGAGTTCTTCGCGACCCGGACCTACGCCTACCCGATGATTCCGGGCGTGCCGCCGGTCGGTGGCCTCCCCACCATCGACGAACTCAACCCCCCGGATATCGACCTCTCGAAGCTCTCGAACATCGGACCGACCGTCGAACTCATGCGTGAAGTCGGCGTGCTCTAATGGCCACACGGGAGGACACCGGAGGCGCTACCGCGACGCTCCGGACACGGCTGCGCGGGCTCGTAGGGCTCGACGAGGAGGGTGTCTCGCTCTCGCTCGTCCTGCTCTCGGGTGCCGTCGCGGCCGCCGTCCTCTCGCCGCTGCTCTGGCTCGTCACCCGGGCGACACGGGTCCCCGTCGCCGACGCCGTCGCGCTGCTGACCTCCGAGACGGCGACGGGCGTGCTCCTCAACAGCCTCGCCCTCGTCGCTGTCGTCACCGCCGCGTCAGTCGTCCTCGGGGTTCCGCTGGCCGTGCTGACCGTCCAGACTGACCTCCCGTTCCGGCGGTTCTGGACCGTCGTCATCGCGCTGCCGCTGGTTGTCCCCAGCTACATCGGCGCGTTCGCCTACGTCTCGGCGTTCGGTCCCAGCGGCGCGCTCGCCGACGCACTCGGGCCGCTGGGCAGCGCCGTTCCGACGGTGTACGGCCTCCCCGGCACGGCGCTGGTGCTGACGCTGTTTGTCTACCCGTACGTCTTTCTCACCACGCGCGCCTCGCTGCTCTCGTTCGACGAGACGCAGTTGGAGGCCGCACGCACGCTGAACCACGGCTATCCGGCCGCGTTCCGCCGGGTGATTCTCCCGCAGGTGGCGCCCGCAGTAACGGCGGGCGCGCTACTCGTCGCACTCTACACGCTCTCGGATTTCGGGACGCCCGCCATCATGCGGTACGACGTGTTCACCCGCGTCATCTACGTCGAACTCAACAGCTTCGGGGTGGGCCGGGCGAACGCGACGCTGCTCTCGCTGCAGTTGCTGACGGTGACGGCGGTGATTCTCGCGCTGGAGTCCCGCGTCGGCGGCGAGGACGCTTCGGGGTACGGCGCGCCCGCGTCCTCAACGCCGATGGTGTCGCTCGGGCGCCTGCGCTGGGTTGCGACGCTGTTGCCGGCGCTGGTTTCGGTGTTCACGCTCGCGCTCCCGGTCGGGATTCTGACGATGTGGCTGGTGCGTTCAGGGCCGGGCTACTCGGGGGGCGGACTGGCGTTTCGCCCGGAGTTCGCGATGAACTCCGTTTACGTCGCCGCGCTGGCCGCGTTCGTCACCCTGCTGTTCGCGCTCCCCGTGGCCTACTACGCCGGTCGGTCGGCCACTCCGTTCGCGTGGGTGACCGAACGGGCGACGTACCTCGGCTACGCGATGCCCGGCGTCGTGCTGGGGCTCTCGCTCGTGTTTTTCAGCAGCAACTGGCTCCAGCAGAACGTAAGTGTCGAGGCCGCACAGGCGGTCTACCAGTCGCTCCCGCTGCTGGTGTTCGCGTACGTCGTCCGGTTCCTCCCCCAGGCGATTGGTTCGACCCGGTCCTCGGTGCTCGGGGTGGACAAGACACTCATCGGCGCCGCCCGCGTGCTGGGTGAGCCACCGCGGCAGGCGTTCCAACGGGTGACCCTCCCGCTCATCGCACCGGGACTGCTTGCGGGTGCCGCGCTCGTGTTCCTGACGACGATGAAGGAACTGGACACGACGCTCATCCTGCACCCGACAGGGTTTACAACGCTGGTGACCTACATCTGGCGAGTTCAGGAGGCGGGCTACTACGGCCGGGCGGCGCTGCCGGCGCTGGTGCTGGTGGTGTTGTCGGGCCTCTCGATGGTCCCGCTGCTCAGACAGGCCAACAGATGACCGACGCTGAATCCGCGACCGACAGCGAGCACGGCTCCGCCGACGCCGAGTCACGGCCACAGGAAGACGGGGAGACGGGTTCTCCCCTGGACGCCGCCGAGGAGGTGCAACCCCGGTCCGACGGTGAGACGCCGGCCGCCTTCGGCGACGCCGCCTCGACGGCCGCCAGCGTCCAGTCGGAGGAACCCGCCGAGGAGACGGTGCTCTCGCTCGACGGCGTGGTCAAGCGCTTCGGCGAGGAAACCGCCGTCGCTGGCGTGGACCTCGACGTGCGCGAGGGGGAACTTCTCACGCTCCTCGGCCCGTCGGGCTGTGGAAAGACGACCACGCTCCGCACTATCGCCGGTCTCGAAGAGCCGACGGAGGGAACGGTCTCCGTCGCCGGCGAGACTGTTGCGGGCGACGGCGTGACGGTCCCGCCGGAACAGCGCGACGTGGGGATGGTGTTCCAGGAGTTCGCGCTGTTCCCGCATCTCACCGTCGCGGAGAACATCGCGTTCGGCCTCGACGACCCCGACAGCGCGGCCGCCGACGAGCGGGTGGCGGAGCTGCTCAACCTGGTCGGGATGGCGGAGTACGGCGACCGCTCGCCGGGCGATCTCTCGGGGGGCCAGCGCCAGCGGGTCGCGCTCGCGCGCTCGCTCGCCCCCGAACCCGACGTGCTGCTGCTCGACGAACCGTTCTCCAACCTCGACGTACGCCTGCGCGTGAAGATGCGCGAGGAGGTGGCCCGCATCCTCGACGAGGCGGGCGTCACCGCCGTCTCGGTCACCCACGACCAGGAGGAAGCGCTCTCCATCTCCGACCGCGTCGCGGTGATGCACGACGGCCGCGTCGAGCAGGTGGGCACGCCCGCCGACCTGTTCGAGCATCCGAAGTCCCGCTTCGTCGCCTCCTTCCTCGGCCAGGCCAGCTTCCTCCCCGGGCAGGTGGGCGAAACCACGGTCGAAACCCACATCGGCTCCTACAGCCGCGAACTGCTGGAAGGTATCTCCGACGAGTACGTGGGTGCGATGGTGGACGTACTGGTCAGGCCCGACGACCTCCGGCTGACGCCCGTCGAGGAACGGGAGGCCGACGGGACCGTTATCCGCCGGCAGTACACAGGCCCCTCGTTCGTCTACCACGTCGAGTTGAACGACGGCACCGTCGTCCGCTGTCTCCACAACCACGCCGAGGTGTTCGAGACGGGTGAGCCGGTTCGGGTGCGACTGGTCGCCGACCACACGTTGGCCTGGTACCCCGCACCGTAGATGGGGCCGCGCAACCGTTTTCCGTCGTTCGAACGTTCCGAATGGTTCGACCGCACGCGTGTGGCGACCCTGCTGCTCGCACTCGCGGCGGCGGTAATCTCGCTCCTCGCGACGACGGAACTGTTCCCCTATCGCTCGCTCAACCACGACGAGAGTGTCTACCTCCAGCAGGCCGAGATGCTGCTCTCCGGGCGGCTCTACCTTCGACCGCCGGTTTCGGAGGCGTTCAGTCCGTGGTTCTTCGTCGAGAGCGAGCGAGGGCTCTACCCCAAGTACGCGCCCGTCCCGGCAGCGGTGTTCGCGCTCGGGCGCCTGCTCGGCGGCTTTCCGCTCGCACTCGCCGGCATATCGGCGGCCATCGTCGCCCTAACTGCCGGGGTCGGCCGGGAACTGTTCGACGCCCGGACGGGGCTCCTTACCGGCCTGTTCGTCCTCGCTTCGCCGCTGTTCCTGGTTCACGCAGGGGTCTATCTCCCGTACGCGGTGACGGCGGCGTTCGAACTCGCGTTCGCGCTGGCGTATCTGCGGGGCGAGCGAACCGGCAGTCGGCGGGCCGCGGCGGCCGCCGGCGCCGCAATCGGCGTCGCCGCCTTCGCCAGACCGTACACCGCCGTCCTGTTCGGCCTGCCGTTCGTCGTCCACGCCTGTATCACGCTGGTGCGGTCCGGAGCATGGCGGACGCCGTTTGAACGGGTTTGGGGGGACGGTGTCACCGACGCCCGGCGAGGACTGTTCACGCGCCGGCTACTGACCGCCGGCCTCGGGATGGTCGGCGTCGCAATCGCGCTGGGCTACAACGCGCTCGTCACGGGCGACCCGCTCGTGTTCCCGTATCAGGCGTTCGCCCCGGAGGACGGTATCGGGTTCGGCCACCGGCAGATTCTGAGTCACGAGGAGAACTACACCGTTTCCTTGGCGCTGGAAGCCAACGCGCGGGTGCTGACGCGGCTGTTCACCGAATGGGTCGTCGCCGGGGTGCTCGGGACCGCGCTTGCGGCTGTCGGGCTACTGGTCACACTCCGGCGGTTCCGGGAGAGCGCCGTCGACGCCCGTCCGGCCCTGCTCGCGGCGCTCTTTCTCACGGTTCCGGCGGGGAACATCGCCTTCTGGGGAAATCGCAACATTCTCGGCCGGCTTGCGGCGCCCGACGACGGGTTGATTCAGTATCTCGGACCGTACTACCACTACGACCTCATCGTCCCGACGGCGCTGTTCGCCGCCGTCGCCGTCGTCGCCGGGACACGATGGGCCGGAACACGCCTGGTCCCCTGGTTCGACACGGTCACCGCCCGCCACGTCTCGCTCGCGATGCTGGTACTGAGTGCGAGCGTCATCGGCGGCGTCGCGGTGACGACGGCGGAGGGGCCGGTGTCACGCAACGCAGGCGTGAGTGACGAACTGGCAGCGGGCTATGCCCCGGTGGAAAAATGGGCCGCGGAGGCGGGGACGAGCGAATCGGTGGACGGGACTCCCGAAACCACGCTTGTCTTCTTACCGACGCCGTACGGTCCGTGGCTCAACCATCCGTTCCAACTACTGCGCAACGCTGCTGGCTACGAGGAGGGAACCATCTACGCGCTGGCGGATACCCGCGAACTCGCGGTCGCCAAGGCGTTCCCCGAGCGGTCGCTCTACCGATACGTTCTCCGGGGCGGGTGGGACCCGACTGACGGAGAGTACGTGACCGGGGAGATCCGGCCGGTCGAACGTGTTTCCGGGAAACGGATCCGTCTGACTGCGACGCTCGGTATCCCCGCGGAAGCCGAGAGCATCACGGTCCGTGCCGGCGGCGACGCAGGGACGGCGTACTACGTCGCCACCGCCACGCCCGAGCGCTTGCGCCTGAATGTGACCGTCGCGGACGGCGAGGCTCGCGTGAGCGGGCCGAACCTCACAGTCAGCGGCGAGGACGGGGGCAGTTTCGCCGTCGCCGAGCAGGACGAACTCGTCATCGAGGTGTTCGTTTCTACCGGTCCAGGCGCCGGGTCCGGGTTCAGCTATCAGTTCGTGTTCCCGGTCGCCGATGAGGACGGCCGCGTGCGCGCGCTCTCCCCGACCAAAGAGCGCTGCACGGTCCCGGACCGTTGCGTGCCGGCGGGACTGGGTGAGAGGCCCGACTGGGCGCTGGCCGAGACATGGTTATCCAACGCGTCAGCGTAAGACCGTTCGGACTACCGCTTTCGCTCCTCCAGACAGACCGTGACGATGGATTTCGCGATCTCCGCGCCGCCAGTAAACGGGTCGAGTTTCGTCTCGCCCAGTCGTTCGTCGTATTCGATGGGCTCCTCGCGGACGTCGTAGTCCCGCATCACCGGACGCAACAGGAGTTCCGCGGAGAGCCCGGTGTTCTCGGTCCAGGTCACGGCTTCGATGAGGTCCTCGTGGTAGGCCCGCATCCCCGTCGTCACGTCGTGGACGCGCTCGCCCATCAGCGCGCTTGCGAGCGCGGCGAACGCGTGGTTGCCGTACCGGTTCATCGTCGGCATCGTCTCGGCGCCGTGGTAGAGGCGGTCGCCGCTGACCACGTCGTAGCCCTCGTTCACGAGGTCGAGGAAGTCGGGAATGCGCTCCATCGGGTAGGTGCCGTCGCAGTCCGTCGTAATCCGAACGGGGTTGGTCGCCGAGAGCAGCGCCTCGCGGACGGCGACGCCGTAGCCCTGTGGCTCTTGCTCGATGACGGTCGCGTCGTGCTCGCGGGCGATTTCCGCGGTTCCGTCCGTCGAGCTATCCACGACGACGACCTCGGCCGCGCCGTCGGTGGCGGCCGCGATGTCGTCGAGCACCGGTCCGATGGCCTCGGCCTCGTTGTAGCTCCCCATCACGACGCTCACGTCCGACAGCCCGTACTCACTCATCGCCCGACAGTCGACGCCGCGAGTTTTTAGGCTTGCCGAAAACCTGTCGTCACGGGCGGACAGGAGTCGTCGGCGCGCGATGGTTCCGGTGGCCGGGGCCGAACTGCGACACGTTCCCGCGACGCAGGTACCCCACGGACGTTACCGGAGCGTCCCAGGTTTATATACTCACGACCGATAGCTCGGTGTATGGAGTTAGAACTCGAAGACACGAGTGCGCTCGTCACGGCATCAAGCAGCGGTCTCGGCAAGGCCTCCGCGAAGGCGCTCGCCCGCGAGGGCGCGAACGTCGTCGTCAACGGGCGCGACGAGGAAGCGCTCGCCGAAACGGTAGACGAACTGGAAACGGTCGGCGACGGCCGTGTCGTCGGCGTGCAGGGCGACCTGACCGAGAAGGAGGACATCGAGCACCTGGTCGAGCGGACCGTCGAGGAGTTCGGTGGCCTCGACACGCTGGTCACGAGCGCGGGTGGCCCCCCGAGCGGGGCGTTCATGGATACCACCGACGAGGACTGGTACGAGGCGTTCGACCTGTTGGTGATGAGCGCGGTCCGCACCGTCCGTGAAGCCGCCCCGCATCTCAAGGAGTCCGACCACGGGACGATGACGTTCATCACCTCCCGCTCGGTGAAGGAGGCCATCGATTCGCTGGTGCTCTCGAACTCCGTTCGGATGGCCGTCATCGGTCTGGAGAAGACGCTCTCGAAAGAACTCGGCCCCGAGGTACGCTCGAACTCGGTGCTGCCAGGCCCCCACGAGACGTCCCGCATCGAGGACCTTGTCGAGCAGGCGGTCGAACGTGGCGAGTACGAGGACTACGAGGAAGGGCTGGCCGACTGGGGCGGCGGCGTCCCGCTGGGCCGCATCGGCGACCCGATGGAACTCGGCGATACGGTCGCCTTCCTCTCCTCGCCGAAGTCCTCCTACATCAACGGCGTGGCCATCCCCATCGAAGGCGGCGCGGGCGCGAGCAACCTCTAAGGGTATCGCGCTGTGACGGTCGCCGCGGTGTCGGCGTGCTGTCGGTCGACCGAGTCCGTCAGACCGTTATAGGTGGCCCCCCCAATTGCGGAGCGTTGGCCTGCTCCCGAGGAGTCACCAACGGCTACCCCAACGCCATGTCGAACGTCGTACTCATCACGGTGGATTCGCTCCGGGTGGACGCACTCGGTAGTTACGACGAGGCGCGTCACACCCCCGTTCTCGACTCCTTGGCCGAGCACGGAACCGTTTTCGAGCGGGCGTTCGCGACCGGGAACTGGACGCCGTTTTCGTTCCCCTCGATACTGGCGTCGCGGCCGGTGTTCGACGAAACCGGCCGCATCGGCGTCGACGGGATGAGGACGCTCGCGGAGACGCTGTCGGATGCAGGTGTCGCGACGGCCGGCTTCAACGCCGCGAACGGCTTTCTCACCTCGCATTGGGGCTACGACGACGGCTTCGACGAGTTCGAACCGTTCGTCACGTCGGTCGGTTCAAGCATCTACAGCCGGTATCTCGCGACCCACCCGACTGTGGAGGCGTGGCTCCAGTTGGCCACCTCCCCCGTCCGGCGTATCGGGTCGTGGCTCCGCGGGGAGTCCGACGACCGTCCGTTCCTGGACACCTCCCGGATGTTCGACGTGGAACACGCCGCCGCCTCGTTCATCGAGGAGACCGAGGAGCCGTTCTTCCTGTGGGTTCACTACATGGACACCCACACCCCCTACGTCCCCGCGCCGCGATACATCCGGGACATCTCATCCGACGTCGTCGGCACTCATCGAATGCTCCTCGCGCACACGCGAACCGGGCTGGGCTGGGGGGTCGGCGAGCGCACGCTCGCTGACCTACGGATGCTGTACCAGGCCGCCGCGCGCCAGGTGGACGCCAGCGTCGGGCGGTTACTTGACACGCTCTCGGCCACGGGCGCCCGGGACGAAACGGCCGTTGTCGTCGCGGGCGACCACGGCGAGGAGTTCCAGGAACACGGTCACCTCTCGCATTATCCGAAACTGTACGACGAACTGATTCGCGTGCCCCTCATCGTCGACGCGCCGGACGCTCCCGCCCACCGCGTCGAGCAGCAAGTCAGCCTCGACGCGATACCGCCGACGGTCGCCGACCTGCTGGACGCCGAATCCCCCCCAGAGTGGCAAGGCCGCTCGCTCGCCCCGACGGTGTTTGATGGCGAGCAACCGCGCGACGAACCGGTCGTCTCGGTCACGGTGCGGGGCGAAGAAGTGACGACCCAGCCCATTCCCCGCTCGCTCGACGACGGCGACCTGCTCGTAAGCGTCCGCGACCGGGACTGGACGTACATCGAGAACGTCGATGCGGGAACGACCGAACTCTATCACCGGCCGACGGACCCGACACAACAGACGGATCTATCGGCCGACTCCGACAGGGCGACCGAGCAGATACTGGAGGAGTTCGGCTCGCTGGCAACCGAACACGCCAGCACGCTCCGAGCCGGGGAGGGCGACGAGGCAGCCCTCGACACGGATGCCGACCTCCAGCACCGACTGGAAGCGCTGGGCTACCGGTAGATGCTCCGGACCTTTCTCCGCAGCCTCCGGAGCGGGCCGGTCGCCGCGCAACTCAGGCGGTTCGTCATCGTCGGTATCGTCGCCGCCGGGGCGCAGATGCTGCTGCTCTGGCTGTTCGTGGACACGGTCGGACTGACCTACCTGCTCGGTGCGACCGTCTCCATCGAACTCACCATCGTTCTCACCTACGTGCTCAACAACGCGTGGACGTTCAGAGCCAACCGCCACACCGGCATCGTCGCGTATCTCTTCGGCCTCGGTAAAACCAACGTGGTCCGCGGGACCGCGATACCCATCCAACTCGGCGTCCTCTTCGCGCTGGTGGAGTGGCTGACGGTCCCGTATCTGGCTGCCAACGCCGTCGGCATCGTCGTCAGCGGCGTCTACCGGTTCGTCCTGGACGCGCGCTGGACGTGGGGGTAGCGTGAGGCGGTCTGTTGCGTGATACCCCTCCCCATTCTTATCTGATTACCCTTCGACGTGCTACGTGTCTCAATGGGTCGCCGGGCACAGACAGCGACAGCGATGCTGCTTACGGTCGGTATACTGGTATCGACAGTTACAGCCCCGCTCGTACTCGCCGGGAGTAGTTCGGGAAGCGATGGCGTACGCGCCGTGTACGCCGGAGGCGACGGGCAACTGCGGACGGTCGCCCCCGACGGCACGATTCACAACATCGGGGTTCAGGCTGAACTGGCCGGCCGAATGGCCGACCTCGACAGCGACGGAACGCCGGAAACGCCGTTCGTGGATGGGAACGCGACGCTCCGACTGGCCGAGCCCGACGGAACCACCACCGAACTCGCCACGGGCGCCGCGAGTTCGAAATCCGCCATCGCGGTCGGTGACTTCGACGGTGACGGGACGAAAGCGGTGTTCTACCCCAACGTCAGCGATTCCAACTACATCTACAAGGTCGAGGTGGGGGAGTCGCCAAACGAGCCCGTACGAGTGACCGCGACAGCGTCAAACGGCATCGCTGGCGTCGGTGACCTCGACGGCGACGACGACCCCGAACTCGCGTTCGCCGGCAGTTCGAGCACCATCAAATACCTCGACAACGGGACGGTCAACAGTACGGGCTACTCCAGTATCGGGTCGAACAACGGCTACGGGATGGGCGGCGTCGCTGACGTTGACGGCGACGGCGTCGCACGAGTGACGCTCGTCGACGGCTCGAACAACATCGTACTGGTCGGTGCCGAGGGGACGACGGAAACTGTCCCCAACGTTAGTGCCGCGAAGTCGCCGATTAGCTCCGCTGACTGGACCGGCGACGGGTCCCTGGAGATCCTCTATCGTGACACGGACGGCAAACTCGCCTACACCACCCTCGGGGGCGACCACAAACGCATCCGTGACGCCGACGGCAACAACATCAACGCGAAACCCGGCGTCGGCGTCGCGGCCAGGCTCGGACCAGCGGGCCCCGATATCGGGAATTTCACCGCCACGAACCCAACGGACCGGAACATCCGTGTGTCCCTCAGTTCGGACAAGCGCCTCGAAACCATAGAGGTGTCCGTCGACGGCCCGGACGCCGGAACGCTCGGAACGGCCGATTTCTCGGTCACCGGTGACGGTCCATACACGTACACGGCCACGTACAGCGCGACAGCGGACGGCGAGTACAACGCGACGCTCACGACCGCCGTCGGCCCGGACGGCAACGACGGCGCAGACGGGCAGAACGCGACAGTAACGGTCGAAACATCGGACCCGATAGTTCAGAACGCGACTATCCGTGATGCCCAGGACAGCGACGGCATCGTCGGCGGAGGTCACACCGTCTTCGTCTCCGTGGAGGTGCCCGGTATCGCCCCGGAGAACGTGACTGTCGAGGCCAACGCAACCGCCTTCGCTGCGGGTGTGATCGAACTCAGCCACGCGACCAACGCCACATGGACCGCGCAGTTCACCGTGGACGGCGACGCCGTGCCCGCGGACGGCGAACAGTCGCTCGCAGTAACGGCCACGAATCAGTACGGGAACAACGCGACGAACACAACGGGCACCCTCGTCGTCGATACGACCCCGCCGAATGCGGACGCCGGACCGGACGTGACCATCGACGCCGACACCAGAGTGACGTTCGACGGCGACGGGACCACCGACCGGACGGATATCGTCAGCTACCATTGGGAGTTCGGGGACGGCTCCTGGAAACGGGGGAACACCGCGACCTATCGCTACGGGGAGACGGGAACCTACATCGTGACGCTGACGGTCACGGACGAAGCCGGCAATACCGCGACAGACACCCTCACGGTGACTGTCGAGGAAGGAGCTGGCAACGCGACGGTGAACGGTTCGACGACGGATAACGCCCCGAACGGTTCGACAACGGAGACGGGGTCCTCCGCCACGGACTCCTCGTCAGCCGATTCGAATGACGACACGGACAACGTGACCGACCCGAACCGCACAAACCAAACGGCCGTATCCGTCGACGACCCGAGCGTCGAAACGACGGTCGACGAGAACGGCGTTATCCGAATCAACGTTTCCGGTGCCGACGGTGGAAACGCCATCGGGCTGGACGTGCCAGAAACCGCCGCAATGAACCGGTCAGCTATCGAACTCCATCAAATTTCCCTGCTGTCGAGCCGGGGCGGCGTGTTCGAAATCAGTCTCGCCGGGGGCACTACCGCCCCCGAGGGAGTGCCGCCGGTCAACCGCAGCCGTGCCGTAGAGCCGCTCGCCTACTGGCAACTCGACCACGCTGTCGACGCCAACCGCCCCACGGGTATGACGTTCGTGTTCGGCGTCGACGCCGACCGACTCGACGACGCGTCGCCGGACGCGGTCACGCTCTATCGCTACCACGATGGCGAATGGAGCGCTGCCGATACCCAACTGGTGGGGAAGACCAACGGAAGCTACCAGTTCCGGGTGTGGAGCCCCGCCGTCTCCACGTTCGCGGTCGGCGTGAAGCAGACAGAGTTCACGGTCCTGGACGCCACACTCCACGACGGGGAGGTGCAGCGGGGCGAGACAGCGACGGTGACGGCAACAGTCGAGAACACGGGAAGCACGACCGTGACCCGTGAACTCACACTTCGGTTCGGCGACCAAACGGCGGCCACGAAGAACGTCACCGTTCCCCCGGGTGAGCGTCGCACAGTCACGTTCGCGTACGAACCGGTGCGGACCGGCGAGTTCGTCGTCCGCGTCGCGGGCCTCAACGCGGGGATGCTTCAGGTCGAAGAAACGGCGACTCCGACCGTGGCAGATTCGATGGACAACCAGGCGTCGAAGTGGACGCTCGGGTCCGGCATACCCCTCCTGGTCCCGGTCCTGCTCGTCGTACTGCTCGTCGGGGTTGGTGGGCTCAACTACCATCGCTCCCGGCGTGAGAGCTATCCACCGGTTATTGAACAGCTGCGGAAGCTGTTTTGAGGATGGCAGGTCGGTTCGTCACCGACCGGAACCCGAGCGTTCAACACCGCGGCTCTACTCACCCAACGCGTGTCGGAGACATCCGTGCGTGACCGGTGGGTGGCGCTCGACCGCGGCTGGAAAGCCACGGCTCTGGGGCTCGCGCTCGCCGTCGGAACCGAACTCGCGGTCCGGGTCGGCCTGCTCTGAATGCGCGCCGCTGACCTCCTCCCCGGCCTCGCCCTGCTGGCGCTCATCGGCGCCATCGGCTGGGGCCTCGGCACCGTCACCCCCATCCCGGGGCTCGTCGCCGCCGTGGTCGTCGGGGCGTTCTTGGGGAACACGCGGGGCTACAGCGCCCGGTTCACACCGGGTGTCGGAACCTACAAGCTCTGGTTGGAGACCGGCATCGTCCTCATGGGTGCCGGCATCACCATCGACGCCGTGCTCGATGCCGGGCCGACCGTGCTGGGACTCGTCCTCGCCGTCGTGACCGGGACGCTGCTGTTCGTCGAACTGACGGCCCGGCGTGTGCTCTCGGTCCCCGAAAAGCTCGCCTCGCTCCTGGCCGCCGGGGCGAGCATCTGTGGCGTCTCCGCGGTGGTGTCGGTCGCCGGCAGCATCGAGGCCGAGGACTCCCACGTCGCCTACGCCTCCGCGGCCGTGCTCGCGTTCGACGCGGTCACGCTCGTCGTCTACCCGGCCGTAGGCGCCGCGCTATCCCTGCCGGATATCGCCTACGGCGTCTGGGCGGGAACGACGATGTTCTCGACCGGTCCCGTGACTGCCGCGGGGTTTGCGTACTCCGAGACCGCTGGCCGCTGGGCGGTCCTGGTGAAACTCGCGCGCAACACCCTCATCGGCGTCGTCACCGTCGGGTACGCGCTTTACTACTCCCGTCGAGAAGCCGGCAGCGACGCCGGGGACGCTGCTGAGCGTCCGGGACTCGGCGCCGTCGTCGCGAAGGCGCCGCGGTTCCTCGTCGGCTTCCTCCTGCTCGCGGTGCTGGGGAACACGGTGCTCTCCGGGGCGACCGTGTCGGCACTCACGACGCTCTCGGACGGCCTGTTCCTGCTGGCGTTCGCAGGGCTGGGGCTGGCGCTCCGGCTGAAGACGCTCCGGGCCGCCGGCCTCGGGCCGCTGGCTGTGCTCGCGGTCAGTCTCGTGACCTTCAGCACCGCGGTGCTCGGCGTGGTGAGCGTCCTGTTCTAAGTCCCCCTGGCCCGCTCACCACTTCTTGTACGGCAGGAACTTCCCCTCGTAGGTAATCCGCACCCGGTCACCGTCCTCGTGTTCGACCCTATCCACGTGGCACTCGAAGTCGATGGCTGACATGATGCCATCGCCGAACTCCTCGTGGAGGCAGGCTTTGATGGCGTCGCCGTACACCTGCGGAATCTCGTAGAGGCGATAGAGCATCGGGTCCGAGGGGATTGTCGGGTCGGCCTCGCCCTTGTAAGGCGGGCGCTGGAGCGCTCGGACCACTTCCTCGTCCTCGACATCGAGGGCGTCACAGAGCGCCCGCGCCTCCGCCTCGGTGCCGCTCACGTCACCCAGTAGGAGTGACGCGGTCCATACCTCGTCCCGGTTCACCGCGTCTGCCAGTTCCGCGAACGAACAACCGGCGTCGGCCTTCGCCGCCCGTAGCCGCTCGGTAACTTTCTCACGTTCGAGCATGGGCGAAATGGCGGCCGCTGGAGAGGAAAGCGTGATGGCGTGAACGGCGCTCTTTATACACCTATTTCTGCGGAAGATTTTTATCCGATAGCTTCTCAACGGAAGCCTGTTCGCCGATTTACTAATGACCGACCCAAATGAGAAAAACCTCGACGCAGAGAGCACAGTCACGCGACGCGCGTTCGGCAAGGCCGCCGCCGGGACGACGCTGTTCGCCGCCGCCGCGGAACCCGCCGTCGCCGACGACCTGCGCGGGAGCGAGCGCGTAAGCGAGATGGCCGCGACGGGCGAGCGGACGATTCCCGAATCGTTCACACCGGGTGACTGGCTCACCGTGGGGCCGTTCCAGTACCAGCGCCGGGATACTGAGGTGGGGTGGCTGTTCCCCGAGGGCGGCGCCGACGCCGTCGGGTCGGGCGCGTCGACGCCAGCCGCCGGCGACGAACTCCCTTCAGCGTTCGCTGCCGGTAGCTCCGTCGAGTGGCGCCGGCAATCGGCCTTGGGCACGACCGTTCCGTTCCCCCAGGCCGCCGCGGAGATCGACCCAACTGGCGGCGACGTGATGGGGCTGTTCGCCGAACCGGGACTGCTCGATGATTTCCAGGACTGGTACGGCCTGGGCGGCGTGCTCTACGGCATCGGCTACGGGTTCACCACCTTCGAGATGGACGCACCGCGGCGGGCGATGCTGGAGACCGATTCGACCGTCTGGCTCAACGGGCGGAAGTACGAGGAGGCGCCGACGGGCGTCGTGTTACAGGAGGGGACGAACTACCTGCTGGCCAAGCAGTACCTCATCCTCGGTCAGTTCGGTACCATCGACCTGGAGTTCCGCCCGCCTGAGGCGCCGGTCGAGGTGGACGAACTCGCAGCGTTCCGCGGGACGCCACAGAACGCCATCGTCCCGGACCTCCGAGTCGGCGAGGACGACACCGACCTGCCGGCCTCCGTGCGGGTTACGAACACCACGAGCGAGACCATCGACGCCGCGACGCTCACGTTCGCCCCCGAGAGCGACGTGGTGAACGAACAGGAGGTAGCCATCGACCCGCCGCTCGCACCGTTCGAGACGCGGCGGGTGAACACGCGGGTACAGTTACCCGGTGCAACAGGCGACGCCGGTGGCTCTGGGGGGTCACAGTCGGTGCCGCCCTCGGAGCGGGCCGCCGAGCAAGCGACGGAGAACACCGACAGCGAGACGCTCCCCGCACAGGCGCTGGCCAACACGAAATCCGCCGAGGCGATGAACCGGTCGGGAAGCGAGGAGGAGTACGCCAACTCCACCAGCGCCGAGACGGTCACGCTGAACCTCTACGACACCACCATCACCGTCACCGCGCGTGTGACGGCCAGCGGTGCGACCCACGCCCGCGACGTGCCGATTCGGGTACGTGGAGCCGACGAACCCCGCCGGCAGTCGACGTTCACCTCCCGGCACGACGACAGCGTCCAGACGTTCGCGTTCCGGAAGCCGAGCAACTACGACACCGGGTCCGGCCCCTGGGAGCTAATCGTCTCGCTCCACGGCGCGAACGTGCCCGCCATCAACCAGGCGGGGGCGAACAACTCCCGGGAGGACGCGTTCGTCGTCGCGCCCGCGGCCCGCGGTCCCGTGAACTACGACCACGAGGACCTCGGCCGCCTCGACGACCTGGAGGCGATGGACGTGATGACGGAGCGTTACGACATCGACGACGCTGCGGTCTATCTCAGCGGCCACTCGATGGGTGGGCACGGCACGTGGCACGTGGGGCTTACCCATTCCGGCACGTTCGCGTCGCTCGGCCCCTCCGCAGCCTGGACCGACCACGAGACGTATATCACCACCACCTGGGGCCGGGACAAAATCCACACCGACCCGCGGCTGAAGGCGGTGAAAGAGACCTCGCTCCAGAAGAACCTCGCGATGCCGAAGGCCGCCAACGCCGCCGACGGCAACACGCCGGTGTTCACGCTCAACGGCGCCGACGACCAGGCCGTGCCGCCGATGATGCCCCGGAGCTACATCCGGGCGCTGGCCAACGAGGGACTGACCGTCGATGGGCAGGTCGACACCCGTCACTCCAATCCGAATCCCGACGAGGTGGATGCCGCCTATCTCGAAGTCCCCGGTGCCGGTCACTGGTGGGACAAGGGTATCGGCCCCGGCAACGACGGCGTCAATCACCCCGACATGTGGTCGTACCTCCGGGCCAACCGGAACGACCCGTACCCGGAACGGCTCACCTTCTTCACGACGAACCTCCGCGTGGAACACGAGAAACAGTGGGTCCGGGTTCTCGAGCAGGAGACGGTCCATGCGCCAACCCGGGTCGACGCCCGCGTGACCGCGGACGGCATCGAGATGACGACGGAGAACGTCGCGAAACTCGAACTCGACACGCGGGTGCTGACGGAAACCGACGGCCGGAGTTCGCGCCGCGTCACCGTTGACGGCGAGGCTGCCTCCCTGCCGAGCGCTGAGCGGGCGGTCGTCGACGTGCGTGATGGAATCCAGACCGGCCGGTCCTCGGGCACCGAGGCAGGAACCAAAGGCCCCGACCAGTACGGGCCACTCACCGAGGTTCATCACAGCCCGTACCTGCTGGTCTACGGCACGCAGGGCGACGCCGAGGAAACGGCGGCCAACCGGAACCTGGCGAACGTGCGCTCCCAGCGCCTCGTCAGTCGCGCCCGGGCACCGGCGCCGGTCGTCCCCGACACCGCCGTGAGCCGTACCGACCACGAAGAGTACAACCTCGTGCTATTCGGCCGGCCGAGTTCGAACGCGGTGTACGACAGCCTGCGCGGCGCCTTCCCCATCGACGTGGGCGACGGCGAGGTCCGCCTCGGCGGCGAAACCTACGTCGGTGACCTCGGCGTCGAGTTCGTCTACCCCAACCCGCGCAGCGACCGCCTGGTCCAGGTTTCGACCGGGAGCACGCTTCGGGGGGCACGCCTCACCCGAGCGCGCAACTGGATACCCACCCAGACGGCCACCGCGGACTACCACGTCTTCGACGACAGCGTGCGCTACCAGAAGTGGAACGCTTCCGTCGCGGCCGGCTTCTTCGACAAGAACTGGACGCTCACGCCGGAACGCGGCGTGTTCCGAGAAATCGACCACGAGCGGTAACCGCTCAACGCCGTTTTAGAACGAAACGCGAACTGTCGACATCCCCTCGCGGCGGAACGTTCAACAGCCGAGCGGTCCTCCACCCGGATATGAGCGACTGGCCCAAGGATATCGGCGAGCACACCATCACCGACCAATGGGAGTGCACCGACTGCGACGCCTCCTTCGACTGCCTCTCGCAGTTCCGACAGACCGACTGCGAGTGAGTCCCGACTGATGGACGCCGCGGCGTATCTCGACCGACTCGGTATCGATGGCTCAGTAGCGCCGACATACGAGGGTGCCCGGCGCCTGCAACAGGCCCACGTCACCGCGGTGCCCTTTGAGAACCTCGCCATCGTCGGCGACCCGTTCGACAGCGCCTGGGAAGCGACGGGTATCGATCTCCAGCTATCGGCGCTGTTCGAGAAAGTCGTCCGGCGAGAACGCGGCGGGTTCTGTTTCGAACTCAACGGCCTGTTCACGTGGCTGCTTCGGGAACTGGGGTTCGACGCCGAGCGATTGGCGGCACGGATGGTGGGCGACGACGGGACGGGGCGACCGCCGGCGAACCACCACACCGTCGCCGTCGATTTCGACCGGCGCTACCTGCTCGACGTGGGGATGGGGACGCCGCCGATGCGGCGGCCGCTCCCGATTGACGGCGAGGTGTTGACCGACCGAACGGGCGTGTCCTGGCGCGTCGTGGAGAGCGAGCGCCCGGACGAGCAGTACCTCACGCAGTATCGGCTGCCGGGCGACGACTGGCAGGACCGCTACCTGTTCAGCGACGTGCCGCGGGAGCTGTCGTACTTTCAGGCGACCTGTGACTATCTGGCGAGCGCGCCGGAATCACCGTTCACCGGCGGCCCCGTGGTGAGCATCGGAACCGCGGACGGCTACCGGAAACTCCGGCGCGACTCGCTGGTGACCTGGGAGGGCGAGGAACGCGAGCGGGCCGTCGAACCGGCCGAGTGGCACGACCTGCTGGTCGAGAAGTTCGGCCTGCGCTACGGTTGAGAAACGGTGTAGATGGCTCCCAGGACTACTCGTCCTCGGCGCCGCCGAACATCTCCGCGGCGGTGCCGGGGGTGTCGAAGTCGTGGAAGTGCTCGCCTTCCTCCTTCGAGAGGATGTTGAGCGCGGCGGCGGCGCCGTCGCCTGCGGAGATGACCGCCTGCCACTCCTGGGCGCGCACCATGCCGCCCGTGGCGTAGGCGTCGTCGATGCTCGTTTCCATCGAGACGTTCACATCGACGACATCGCCGTCGAACGCGCAGCCCAGTTCCTCCGCCAGGTCGCGGTCCGCACCCGTCGCCAGCACGAGATAGGGCGCCTCGTGCTCGCCGTCCGCCGTCGTGACCCTGAAGCCGCCATCCGTCTCGGCGACTGCGGTGACTTCCGTCTCGTGGCGGTCGACGCCGAAGCCGTCCACCTGCGTGCGGAGCGTCTCCATGTACGCGGAGCCGTCCTGTGAGCCGATTCCGGGGTAGTTGAACAGGTGTGCTTTGTGCATCCACGTTTCGTCAGCGTCGAAGACGGCGGTGTCGAGACCGTTCTTCTCGGTGAACAGCGCAGCGCTCAGTCCGGCCGGCCCACCGCCGACCACTAACACATCGGACATGGGCAGAACCTCGGCCCGGAATGTGGTAAAGCTTCGCACCGCCGACACGGCTTCCTGATTCTCACCACCTGACGGGGCTTCCTAAACGCCTTTCCGACCGGGCCGTGGCGATGTAGGTGAACGCCGGATGGTCCTCGACACGCTCACGCTGGTAGCTGGAGTGATAATACTGGTCGTCGGGAGCGACCGGACCGTGCAGGCGGCAGCGACGGTTGCTCGTGACCGTGGGGTTTCCACGTTCTTCGTCGGGGTCACTCTCGTCGCCGTCGGGAGTTCCCTCCCCGAAATCGCGACGGCGGTGTACGGCGCCGCCTACGGGCAGGGGTCGCTGGTCGTCGGCCACGTCGTCGGCTCCGCAACCTCTCAGATTACGCTCGGGGTGGGCGTCGTCGCGTTGTTGGCACCGCTCTCGGCGGATTCGGGAAAAGTCACCACCTACGGCGTCGGCATGGTCCTCGCCATGCTGGCGATGCTCGTGGCGATTTCCTCCGGTGTGGTGAGCCGACTCGAAGGGGTTGTGATGGCGCTCGCGTATCTCGCGTTCGTCGCCCTGCGCTACGAGTACACCGATTACGACGACGCGGTCGGCTCGCGACTGACCGACGAGAACGCGCTCACCCATCCGCTGCTCTGGGGCGTCGTCGGCCTCGCGTTCGTGCTCGTCGGCGGTCACTTGCTCGTCACGGGTGCGCGGGGGGTCGCCGCCGGTTTCGGTGCCTCGGTGTACTTGCTCGGCCTGCTGACTGGGCTGGGGACGACGACACCGGAAATCGCCGTCGCCGCCCTGGCGGTCCACCGGGAACGCGGTGGCATCGCGGTCGGCACCCTATTCGGGTCGAACATCACCGACCCGCTGTTATCGCTCGGCGTCGGCGCCGCCGTGGCTCCCATCGCCGTCGACAACCCCGAGACGACGCTGCTCTCGGTTGGCTACATGCTCGTCGTCTCGGCGGCCGTCGTCGCCGTCTTCTACCAGCGCGAAGAAGTGGGCCGCTGGGCCGCTGTCGGCTGTCTGTTGCTCTACCTGCCGGCGCTGTTTCTGGGGTAGGCCGCCTCTGCCGACCGCTACTCTCCCATCAAGCAAACCGCGACGTACCGGCCTACCCGGTCGTGCCTCCTTCGTCCCTGGCCCCGTCACTCCTGCCCTCAACCTCGTTGCTCGCACCGGCGGCAAAATCGGTGTTGACCCCCTCCCCGGAGAGGAGCTGCCCGGCGAAACTGTTCGCGAGGACGGCCGAAACAGACAGCACCATCGCAATCATCGCGAACACCGGGTGGACGAGGCCGGTCGTGGCGGCGGCCACGCCGATGCCGTTGAACGAGAACGCGGCGACGAGGTTCTGACGGGTCGTGCGGTAGCTCTCCGTGCCGATTTCGTACGCATCCAGCACTCCGCCCAGGCGGTCGCCCATCAGGACGACATCAGCGGACTCGATGGCGATATCGGTGCCCGCGCCGATGGCGATGCCGATGTCGGCCTGCGTGAGCGCGGGGGCGTCGTTGATGCCGTCGCCGACCATCGCCACGCGGTGGCCCTCGTTCTGCAGGCGGCCGATCTCCTCGCGTTTCTCGTCCGGCAGCACGTCGGCCAGCACCCGGTCGATACCCACCTCCGCAGCGACTGCGACGGCGGTACGCTCGTCGTCCCCGGTAATCATCACGGGCGTGATACCCTCGTCCGTCAGCCGTTGAACGGTTTCGGCGGCATCCTGCTTCACCTCGTCAGCGATACCGACGAGACCGAGGAGTTCGTCGTCACGGACGACGCCCGATACGGTACGGCCCGCGTGCTGGAGTCGCTCAATGTCGTCGCCCGCTCCCGACAGGTCGACGCCTTCGTCAGCGAGCCACCCGGGCTTGCCGACCAGCACGTCATCGCCGTTTACTGTCGCTCGGACGCCCGCCCCGGTTACGGAGTCGAACTCCTCCGGGTCGGGGAAGTCGACGCCGTGCTCGGCGGCGTAGTCGAGGACGGCGTCGGCGAGCGGGTGTTCGCTGAACGCCTCCGCGCTCGCCGCCGTTGCCAGCACCTCGGGTTCCTCGCCTGCGAGAGCAACCACGTCGCTGACCGCGGGTTCGCCCATAGTGATGGTGCCGGTCTTGTCCAGGAGAACGTGGTCGACATCGGGGAGTACCTGGAACGCGTCGCCGCTGCGCAGCAGGATACCCCGGTTCGCGGCCTTCCCGCCGCCCCGGATTAGCGCCAGCGGCGTCGCCATTCCGAGCGCGCAGGGGTACCCGAGGACGAGGACCGCCAGCCCCGCGAACGCGCCGCGCTGGACGTTCGGGGCGGCGCCCCACGCAAGCGGCGCCACGAGCCAGAACCCGAACGATAGCGCAGCGATGGCCAACACGGCGGGCACGAACTGCTTGAGAACGCGGTCGGCGAGCCGGATGATTCCGGGCGTCATCGCCCGTGCCTCCTCGATTTCGCGGGCGACCTGGTTCAGAAACGCGTCCTCTCCGGTCGCCGTCACCTCGACGACAAGCGTCCCGGTTTCGTTGACGCTGCCCCCGATTACGGCATCGCCGGAGCGCTTCTCTTCGGGGATGGATTCGCCGGTGGCGACCGACTCGTCGACCGTCGAGTCACCCTCGACGACCTCACCGTCCACCGGGATGTTCTCGCCCGGCTTGACCCGGACACGGTCACCGACTTCGAGTTCGTCGACGGGGCATTCCTCGACGCCGGTCGCGGTAATCCGGCGTGCAGTATCGGGCCGGAGGTCGAGGAGGTCTTGGACGGCTTGTGAAGCCCGCGTCCGGACGATGAGGCTGGTGTATTCCGAGAGAACGTGGTAGGTGGTGATGAACACCGAGACTGCGAAGAAGTGAACGGTCGGGAAACCGGGGAAGACGAACAGGCCGAGGACTCCCCCGAGGAGGCCGGCAAACGCCCCGGCTTCGAGGAGGACGTGCTGGTTGAAGATGCCCCGGCGGAGACTCTGGTACGCTTTCGCGAGGATGTAGCGGCCGGGGCCGAACATCGTGCCGAGCGCAAGCCCGAGCGTGACGAGATCCATCCCGAGCGACGCCGACTCGAATCGCCCGCGGCCGAAGACCATCCACAGCATCAACACGGTCGTGACAACGGAAGCACCACCCGCCAGCAGCAGTCGTCGCTTGCCGTCGGCGAGTTCCGCCTGTTGCTCCTCGTATCGCTGCTCTTTATCGGGGTCACGGATAGTGTAGCCGAGGTCCCGGAGCGTATCCTTCACCTCGACCTCGTGTAACCGTTCGTCGTCGTACCGGACGAGAACCTCCTCGTGGGCGAGACTCACGTCCACGTCTTCGACGCCGTCGGTCCTGTCGTAGGCTTTCTCGATACTTTCGGCACAGAACGAGCACGCCATCCCTCCGACGTTGAACTGTTGCTGTGTCGTCCCCATCTCGGGTGACCTTGTGACTCGACCCGCATAACCGTTACGACGAATATTGTAGCGGTTTTTGCTGTGTGAGACTGGGGTACATTCCGTGGCGGTACTCTTACTGCCGTCGTTCACTTACCGGAGATACACAAATGGCCCTGTTCGAATCAGACGTGCCGGTTCGCGAGGTCGTCACCACCGACCCCGAGAAGGCGAAAGCGCTGGAGAACGACGTGCGGGCGAAGATTCTGGATATGCTCGCCGAGGAGGCGATGACCATCGAGCAGATTCACGAGGAACTGGCGCGTCGCGGCGAGGAGAAAGCCGAGACGACAGTCCGCCACCATGTGAACGTCCTGAAGGACGCGGGGATGGTCGAAATCGCCAGGCTGGAGGAGGCCGGGGGCGGCACGCGGAAACACTACAAATCGAACACGCGGGTGTTCTCGTACGACCTGCCCGAGGACGGTACGGAGACGCTCGCTCCTGCCCAAGAAACCGCGACTGAGGAGTTGGAATCGCTCGTGGAGACGCTCTATGCGCGACACGGCGGCGCAATCGAGGACGTGGCGCGAGAGATGACGCCCTGCGAGTACTGTGAAACCCAGCACTACGAGGAGTTCATCCTTCGGGAACTGCTGAACCGCGCCCTTCTCGAATCGGAACCCAGTATTCTCGATGACGTTTCCGCTATCGAGGACTGACCGCGTTCTCCAGCTATCGGATTCCCGACAGGTTCCCGGCCGAACGCTCCGTTTCAGGTATCACGTCGACCACCCGCCATCGACGGGAATCACTTGACCGGTGATGAATCGCCCCGCGTCGCTACATAGATAGCCGATCATGTGACCGATATCGACGGGGTCGCCAGGGTACGACAACAGGGTCCGTTGCATCAGGGGATGGTCGTCGAAGTCGTCACGAACATCCCCTCGTTCGTCTCTCCAGATTGCCTCGTTCATCCGTGTTCGAATGAACCCCGGAGCGACCGCGTTCACCCTGATTCCCTCCGGGGAATAGTCCGCGGCGAGTTGCCGCGTCAACCCGATGATCGCCCCCTTTGCGGAGGAGTATGCCGCGGAACCGGTGTACGACCCCAGCGCAGCTATCGAACTGATGTTGATGATGCTCCCGTGACCGCGTTCCTGGAGGACGGGGAGCGAACTCCGACAGACGTTGTAGGTGCCATCGACGTGGACGTTGAATATTTCTCGCCAATCATCGGGGGCAACCTCCTCCAGGGAACCGGCTGTGGTGATGCCCGCATTGTTCACGACGGCGTCGAGGCCCCCGTCCTCTGCGGCCGCCTGGACGAAGCTATCCACGACCTCCGCGTCCGTGACATCACCGACGACGAGTTCGCCCTGGTCGACGACTGCATCGAACCGCGGGCCACCATCGGCGGGCTCCGCCGCGATGTCGAGCCCGTAGACCGTCGCGCCACTCGCTGCGAGGACCGCCGATGTCGCGCGGCCGATGCCGTTACTCGCTCCAGTAACGACGACGGTAGAACCGTCGAGGCCCGGATACGCCGCCTCTGTGGCCTGCAGGTCGAATGGGGGCTCCTCAACCATCGGTCACGCCCCCAGGGAGTCGTTGCGCCCCGGTAGCGGCTGGCCGCTGTTTGGATGACGACATGGGTGTTGATGGGCGTACGAGCACATCAAACTACCCTCGCACGCTGGCGGTCCCTCGGAAGTGGTCGTCGCGAACTTGCTCGGAACAGCAAAAGTGGGGACGGGGGTTGTGAACCACGGTCGCTCCCGTTCGCTCGCTCCGCTCGCTCACCTCCCGCTCCCTGGTTCAAATCCCCCCGACGACCACGTTAGAGCCGGCGCTCGACAAGTGAGCGCCGGCAAGAAAGTGGGGACGGAGGGATTTGAACCCCCGATCGACTGATATCTCCGGTACGCCTCGGTCCTCCAGAGGGTCGTCGTCGCCGCGCGATGATCAGTCGCCGGCTCGGTATATCAGTCTGGAGTTCGTCACCGGGCGCGTGGCCTCTGGAGTCAGTCGCCATGCCGGGCTTGGCCACGTCCCCTCGCGCTCTCGGCTAGACCGCTTCGGGGTAAAGGGATTTCGATACCGCTCAGTCGCGGTCGGTTTCGGACCAGTCACACTCCTGGCACTTGTACGCGGTCACGAACGAGGTCACGTCGGGCATGTAGCCGACGCTGATGACGTCGCCGCCACACTCCGGGCACTCCCGGTCGGCATCTTCGATGGGTTCGGCTTCCAGGACCGATTCGCCCTCGACCATCTCCGCCAGCGATTCGGGCGTCACCATCCGCCCCTGCACGACGCGGTTGCTCATACGCGTGCCTCGACCCGGAGGCCGTAAGCCCTGTCGGTCCGGGCATCCCGGTACTGACCCGCACACGGCCCGGCGGGCCACAGGGTTTTTGCCCTGGACCCCGTCGTATTCAGTATGGGCTTTGGTAGCTACGACGAATCCGAGCAGGAGAACCAGAACCTCGACGACGACGAGGAGAAAGAGGGGGTCGATGTCGACGGCGGGGAAGAGGGCGACCTCTCCTTCGAATCCTCGGAGTCGACCGACGAACTCGTCGGGAAACTCGAACAGATGCGCGATGACGGCGACGACGAGTAACCACCGGCCACGGTCCCGGTTTTCGCCGCGCCCCTCCGACATTTACTGATCGCCCGTACCACCGCGAGCCCTGCCTGTCCCCCGAAGGCTCGACTGCGCCATCGTGTATCCCCGGCTACTGCTTCGGGACTCAGAGATGCTGTTTCAGGAACTCGCCGAACTCGCCGGTGTCCTCCATCTCTTCACGGAGCACACCCAGCGCGCGCCGGAGCGAGCCGTGTTCCGCGAGATACGTTACGCCGACGGCCGACTTGATCGCGTTGGCGACGGGCCCGGTGAACACCTGCGGGCCAACCTGGGCGACCGCGCCATCGCCTACTGAGATGAGCCAGCCCGGCGACTCCCAACTCCATTGTTGGAGGTCGACGAACCCCGACTCGCCGGCGTCGACGGCGGCAACGAGATTGTGCGCCGCCGTCCCGGAGGCACGCACCGCCGCGGCCGCGCTCGCAGGCACGGGGTCGCCGTCCGCGTCGACGATGCGAGCGGCGTCGCCCAACGCGAACGTCCGGTCGTCGAGGCGGAGGTCACCCCGGACCTCGGGACGCTCGCCACCTATCGCCTCGCTGCCGCGGATGCCGCCGGCCCAGATGAACTGGTCGTACGTGATGTCATCGCCGTCCTCGACGCTGATGCGTTCGGTGTCGGCCGCCGTCACCGTCGTCCGCGTCCGTACATCAACACCCTGCTCGTCCAGCGACTCCCGAGTTGCCTGTCGGAAGTTGGCCGGGAACCCCGGCGCGACGCTGCCCTCCTGTTCCAGCAGCACGATGTCGATGCCCGTGGCAGCGTCGCGCTCCCGGGCCATCGTCGCCAACTCGCCGGCGACCTGGATACCGGACAGCCCCGCGCCGCCGACGACCACCGTGCCAGATTGCTCGTCCGTCCCGGCGGTCGCGGGGTTGGAATGCCCGTAGCGGTCGATAACCGCCTCAAACTCGCGGCGAATCGTCGCCGCGTGTTCGAGACGTTTCAACGGCGTCGCGTACTCCTCGACGCCCGGAATCCCATAGAACGCCGTCTCCGCGCCCAGCGCGACCACGCAGTAGTCGTAATCGAGCGTGTCACCGTCGGCGAGCGAGACGCTTCGACGCTCCCGGTCGAGACCCGTCACCTGGGCCTCTCGGACGGTGGCCCGGTCAGTCACCTCCGCGAGCGGCACCGTTATCTCGTCGACGTATGCCGGGTTCCGTACCGCGCGGTGGAGTTCGTGCTGCACCAGATGGTCGCCCGTGTCATCGACCAGCGTGAGCGTCGCCTCGACCGGGAGCTGTCGCTCCAGCTTCCGGGTCACGAGAAGGCCGGCGTAGCCGCCGCCGAGCACTAAGACCTGCATACCCGAGCCTGGGGCGCCGAGGGCAAAACGGTGTTCACCCCGACACGGGGTCAGGCGGCGTGCTGGCCCGACGCTGACTCGTCGTCTCCGACGAAGACGACGTTCGTCACCTCGAAGCGAGCGCCACAGTCGCCGTCGGTCAGCGACACGTCCCAGCCGTGGGCGTCGGCGATGCGCTCCACGATGTCGAGGCCGTAGCCCGTTCCGTCGCTGGCCGTGGAGAAGCCGGAGTCGAACACGTCGTCGTGGTGTTCATCCGGAATCCCGGGCCCGTCGTCGGCGACGGCGAACCCGCCGTCGACCCGCTCGACGCGAATCGTCACGTCCGGGCCGGCGTGTTCGGCGCTGTTGCGGAACAGGTTCTCCAGCAGGCGGATGAGTTCATCCTCGTCGGCCCGGACTGTGGCATCCATCGCCACCTCGAGACTCGCCCGCGGCTCCGATACCGCCGACCACGCGCGGCTGATGGCCTCCCGGGACTCGACCGCCGAAACCGAGAGCTTCCGTTCCTCGGTTCTGGCGACGGTGAGCAGGTCCTCGATGAGGTCGCCCATGCGGTCGGTGGCCGTCGCCGCCGCCTCAGCGTGGCCGAGCACGCTCTCGTCGTCCGTGGCGCTCGCGATGAGGTCAAGCCGCCCCTGGACGACGTTGAGCGGGTTCCGCAGGTCGTGGGCCACCACGTCGGCGAACTCGTCGAGGCGCTGGTTCTGTCGTTCCAGGCGCTGTTCGTACTCGTGACGGGTCGTCACGTCCCGGGCGACGAGCACGACCTCCGAATCGCTCTTAGCGTCGTCCGGGAGCGGCGCGGCCCGCCCCTCGTACCAGTAGGTGCTGGTCGGGCCGTCCACGGCGTACTCCACATCCTCTACCTCGCCCGTCGCGAGGACACTATCAATCGTGTCCTGAATCGCCGTCGCCGCTTCCTCGTCGAGTAGTTCGTGGACGGAGTTCCCCACCAGTTCCTCCGAGAGATATATTTCGGCGTTCCGGTTCGTCGCCAGCCACACCTCCTGGTACACCCCGTCGGCGTCGTAGAAGAAGGCGTAATCCGGGAACGCCGCCGCGAGTGACTCCATGCGCTGGTGGCCGACCTGCAGTTCCGCCTCGCGCCGCTTCCGTTCGCGGATGTCCCGGAGCGTCACCGCGATGCGCCCCGTGCCGGCCACGTTCATGTGCTTCAGGGTCACCTCGACGGGGATGCGGTCGCCGGCAGCGGTAACACACTCCCACTCCCGAGTTATCGTCTCGCCGGCGGCCGCACGCTCGACAAGTTCACGCGCGTTTTCCGGGGCGTACGGCCCTTCCTCCGGCAGGAGGTCAGCGAGCTCCATGTCGCTGACCCGCGTCCGCTCGTAGTTGAGTAGTTCCAGCACCTGCGGGTTCATGTCGATGACCGCCCCGGTGTCGGCGTCGTGGACGACCATCGGCCCGCTTCCTTCCTCGAACAGCGCGCGGTGGCGCTCGGCGGCCCAGTACCGCTCCGTGTGGGTCCGTATCCGCTCGGCCAGCATCTCGAACCGACCGCTGCCGCTGCCCTTCTGTACGTACCCGTCGATTCCGGCGGTCGCCTCCGGGTCCACCTTCTCCCGCTCCTTGCCGGATAGCAGAATACACGGCGGACCGCCCTCGGTCGCCTCGATGACGGGGAGGAACGCTCCCGCTTCGTCACCGTCGTAGTCACTTATCACGCAGTCGAACCGCTCGTTTCGCAGGCGTTCCAACGCGTCCGCGGGCGTCGGTTCAGAGACGACTCGGATGTCCGCCTCCGCCGCCAGGAGGTCGTCCACGAGGTCGCGAAACGAGTCGTCGTCCTCCGCGTGAAGAACGCGGACTGTCCGGCCACTACCGCTCGCTCCCGCGTTCATACCGGACCCCTTCGTTGCTCAATAGAAAAATGGAGGGGGTCGTCTCAGAGCGACAGCAGGCGCTCCACGGTCTGGCCGGCCGTTACGAAACCCCCTCACTCGCCGTGAACGCCTCGTGGGCGCCCTCGTCGATGACCGTTTTGAGCGTCTCGGCCACGTCGTAGACGTCCTCGAATCCGATATACAGCGGTGCCGGGCAGATACGTACCACGTTCGGCGGCCGGTAGTCCACGACCACCCCGCTGTCCCGCAGCGCCTGGCTCACCCGGTCGGCATCCGGGTGTTCGACGGCGACGTGACCGCCGCGGCGCTCGTCCGCTCGCGGCGTCCCGACCCGGTACTCGTAGCCGGCATCGCCGAGGTCCGCCACGAGCGTGCTCAAGAGCTCTGTCAGCGCGAGTGATTTCTCCCGCACGCGCTCGATATCCGCCTCGTCGAGCAGGTCCAGCGAGCCTTCGAGCGGCGCGGCCGAGAGCATCGGGACGGTCCCGACCTGCCACGCGCCCGCGGATGGTTCGGGGGTGTACTCCATTTCGAGGTCGAACTGGCTCTCCTTCTCGTTGCCCCACCAGCCTGGCAGCGCCGGCGTCAGCCCGTGATAGCGCTCGTTCACGTAGAGGCCTGCAATCGCCCCCGGACCGGCGTTGAGATACTTGTAGGAACACCAGACGGCGAAGTCCACGTCCGCGGCGGAGAACGCGTGGGGCACGACACCGACGGTGTGAGCGGCGTCGAACCCTGCCAGCGCGCCGTGGTCGTGGGCGAGCTCGGTCAGCCGTTCCACGTCGAACAGTTGGCCCGAACGGTAGAGCGCCGTCGGCATGAACAGGATGCCCACGTCGTCGTCCACGGCCGCCGCCACGTCCTCGGCGGCGATGGTGCGGCCGTCACGGCTCTCGACCACGCGGAACTGCTCGTCGGGGTCGAGCCCCCGCTGTTCGAACTGCGCGCGAATCGCGTAGTGGTCCGTCGGGAAGTCGAGTTCGTTGGCGACGACGACGTTTCCCGACGCCTCGACGGGGGAGTCCTCGACGGCGCCCGGCGTGTCGGCGACGTGGTCGAGGAACGTCCCGATAAGCGTGTGGATGTTGACAGTAGTGGAGTTGGCGATGACCACCTCCTCGGGGTCGGCCCCGACGTAGGGCGCGAGCCGGTCGCCGAGATACTCGGCGTACTCCCACCAGGGCTGTTCGCCGGCAGTCCATCCCTCGATGCCACGTTCGCGCCACTCATCGACGACCCTGTCGAGGGTGCGTTCGGCATCGGTCGAGACGGGCCCGAGGGAGTTGCCGTCCATGTACTGCGCGCCCGGTACGTCGAACCGTTCCCGGAAGTCGGATAGCGGGTCCTCCTCGTCGCGGGCGGCGGCAGCCTCGCGGGAGACGGAGAAGACGCTCATGACCTGGGGTTTGCGCGGCGCGACAAAGGCGTTGTCACGCCGACGCGCCATCGGCGCCGGAGTCGAGCAGCCCGGTCCGCGACGCGACAACCAGACAGCCAGCCGAGAGCCCGACACTCAGTACGACCGTCGCCAGCAGCGCCAGACGCACCGCCGCCTCGAAGCCGAACGTGACGGTTCCGCCGGCGATAATCGCGCCCGTCAGCACCGGGCCGAGCGTGCTCCCCAGGCGGCCGACGGACTCCCCGAGCGAGACGACGGTCCCCCGGACCGCGTCGGGCGAGCGGGTGGTGATGGTGCTGCGGTAGAGCGAGAGCACGATGGAGAAGGCGGCGCCGAACACCGCAGCGCCGATGCCGGCAACCAGCAGGGACGGCGCGAGCGCGACAGCGGCGACGCCGAGGCCCGCGACAGCACCGGTTCCCACCATCGGCGCGAACCGCGAGTCGCTGGTTGCGCTCAGCCGGCCGACCTGTGTGCTCCCGACACCCGCAGCAGCACTCGCCACGGCGACGAGCGCGCCCGCGCCCGCCGGCGTCCCGCCGAGCAGGCGCACGACGACGACCGAGGCGTAACTGAGGAAGGCAAACCAGAGCAGGCCGGGCGTCCCGCGGCCCACCAGCAGCGCGAGCAGCCCCGGACTCTTGAGGGCTTCACGGAGGGTGATTTCCTCGGTGCTCGCGGCGGCCTCCGCCCCCTCGTCGCCGCCGTCCGTACAGGCCTCCTCGGGTCGAGCGCCCGGCCGGACCTCGGCTGTCGGCTCCTGCATGAACAGCAGGACGGCGCCCGCGACGGGGAGCGTGACGGCAAAGAGGAACAGCGGTGCGCGCCAGGAAACGCCCACGAGCAGGCCTGCGAGCAGCGGGAACCCGCCGAGGGCAGCACTCACGACGGTGAACCGAACCCCCTGGGCGGTGGCCTCCCGGTCGCCCGAGAAGATGTCGCCGACGCTGGTGATGAGCACCGGGCCGGTGCCACAGTATCCGATACCCTGGAGCGCCCGCAGCGCGAGCGCGACGCGGAAATCCGTCGTGAACGGCAGGCCGAGGCCGGCCACACCCAGCAGGGTCAGTCCCGCGGCGAGCACGGGTCGCCGCCCGTACTTGTCGGAAAGCAGCCCAACGAGTGGGATAACGACGATAGCCGGGGCGGTGTAGACCGCCATCAGCAGCGAGACGCGGGCGACACCGACGCCGTAGGGGCCAGCGAGCGTGTCGAGCACGGGCGAAACGGCCGACTCCCCGATGGGCGAGCAGAGGCTCCCGAGCAGCAGCAACTGGAAGTTCCGGTTCTCCAGCACGTCCGCGTCCTCGCCGAACACCGCCCCCAGTCGTGACACGTGGCACGCTCGGAGACGGGTCGATATGTGGGTTCCGAAGCCTTACTGCGCTACTCTCCGGCCAACTCCGCGTACGCGTCCCACGACGGGTCCCGTGGCGGCTCACTCCACTCCTCGCCGCGGAAGGCGACGCCGTCCCCCGGCACCACCTCGCCGGCGACCCCGACGGGCGTTCCCCTGGCCTCCAGCGCCGAGCGAACCGCCTCGGTGTCCTCGGGCCCGACGGCGATGACGAGCGTGCCCGAGGTGGTCGCCTTCCACGGATCGATGCCGAGCGCGTCACAGACCGCCTCGACGCCGGGCCGGAGCGGAACGTCCTCGGTACTCACCTCGAACCGGACGCCCGCGCTGCCGGCCATTTCGCAGAACGCGCCGAGCAGGCCGCCCTCGGTCGCGTCATGCATCGCTGACACGTCGCCCGCATCCGCGGCGGCGACGGCGTCACGAACCAGGCGGACCTCCTCCAACCGCTCGGCTGCGGCGGCGACGGTGGAAGCGTCGAGGCCGCGTTCGCCCAGCGCTTCGGGGTACAGGGACGCGAACAGCCCCGTCGTCTCGACGGCCGGCCCACGCGTGACGAGCAGGCGGTCGCCCGGGCGCGCCCCATCGGGTCGGACGACGCTCCCTGGCTCACAGACAGCCATCGCCGTCGCGGCGCCGACCCACGGAAACGAGGCGCCGGGGTACTGGGCGGTGTGGCCCGTGACGATGTTCGTGCCCAGCGCCCGGCACTCCGCGTCGATGGCGCTCCAGAGCGCGTCGAACTGCTCGCTCGTCGTGGACTCCGGGAGCGCGAGCGAGACGGCGAGATGGGTCGGGAGGGTGCCGCTGACGGCCACGTCCGAGAGCACGATGTGGAGCGCGAACCGGCCCGCGCGCTCGAAGCCGAGCCCCGGCAGCACGGAAACCGGGTCGGTCGCGAGTGCGAGCCCCGTGTCGCCGACCTCCAGCACGCCGAAATCGACGCCGTGGGCCGGGCCGAGCGCCACATCGTCGCGAGCGGCGCCGAGTCGCGGCGCGACGTGGTCGCTGAAGAACGCGCGGTCGGCTTTCCCGCGGTCGGTCATGGTCGGGGTCGTGCGCGCGGAGCCATATTCCTGCCGACGTTCGTCCAGGCCGGAACCCGACCCACGAACCGGGGGCTGGACGCCCGTCGGACACGTTTCAGAAATCGGTGAAATGTCTACCCTTATGTCGAACAGCTACGTTTCTACATCTATGGCGACGGAAGAAGGTCCATTCGCGGACTCACGGACCGTACAGGAATCGAACGGGGGGTACGTGGTTTCGATACCGAAGCAGATAGCCGAACGCTACGACATCGAGAAGGGGGACGAAGTCTGGTGGACCGACGACGCCGAGGGCAACGGCCCGGAGTTCATCCCGCCCGAGGAACTGTAGGGGTCGGCCGGAACAAGCCACGACCGGTCACTCGTTCCCGGGTTCTGCTGCGTGTTCACCCCTTTCAGCCACAGGTTTCCGCACACGCAGCGGTCGGTCGCTCACGAGCCGGCAGTCGAACGCGGGATGTTCGGCGAAATGCCGAACGACGAGATGACGGCGCGAGCCAGTAACTCCGCCGTGCTCGCCGACGGCTTCGGCGTCGAACTCTGGGGGCAGCGCCGCGAACAGGTCCCGGAGCGCCGCGAAGCGGTCGAACACCTGCCGGTTGCCCGCTGAATCGACGCCCCGCCGGATGACGACGTAGCTCCCATCTGCCCGATACTGCCCCGCGGTTCGGAAGAACGCCTCCCGGCGTTCGAGGCTGTCGCCGATAGCCTCCCGCAGCGACAGCGCCCGCTCCCGGGAGAGGAGGACCTCTTCGCCCGCGATTTCCAACAGGACGCCGCCCTCTCGCCGTTCGACCGACCACTCATCGCCCGTGGAGAACGCTATCAGGAGCGTGTTGACTCCGCATACGCCATACTCCTCGGTTAGACAGCAAAAGCGTGGCGGGTGACTGTGACTCGGTAGCGCGGAACAGGTTCTGTAGGAACGCTGGTCCGTTAGATGATGCCGTCGTCAGTCTCCGTCGGGGTGGGCGTCGGAGTATCCGTAGGTGTCGGCGTGTCCGTGGGCGTCGCGGTTCCCGAATCGGTGGCGTCCGACGGCGTTTCCGTCGCTGTGCCGCCGTCGGTTCCGCTTTCGCCGCCGGTGTTCTCGGTTCCGTCACCGGTATCGCTCTCACCCTTGTTCCCGAATATGTCCGTTTCGATGGTGTGCTCTATCGTGTCCAGTTGGACCCGCGTCGTGCCGGCGCCGAACGAGGACAGGTCGACGCGAACGTAGAACTCGATGACCAGGGTAGTCGTCTGATTGTTCCGGAGATGTGTCACCCACCACTCGTCGAGGTTGGTGTTGCGAAGCACCGTCGTCGCGTACACCGTCTTCGTCTGTCCGGGTGGGATGGCGACCGACTGCTCGGTGGCGCCTTCACCCATCGTGACGTCGTTCATGCGTATCTCGTAGCCGAGTTCGCTTATCGCGATGGGAGCGGCGTTCGGGTTGTAGATGTCGAACGCCATGTCGATGTCCGTCGTCTCGTTGGTCACCGTCCCCCACGAACCGGAGGTGCGGTTGAGCCAGAGCACGGGGTCAGAAACCGCGGGCTTGTCCGCCTCGATGGGCCGGTCCTTGTCGGAATTGAACGCCGAGACGATACTCGTGTTGATGGTTTTGTTGATGCGGGGTTCGAAGCTCCGGTCGAGAAGTTCCGAACGGATGGAGGCGTCGATGACGAGGCTGGTGTTCTCACCGTTGCGGACGTGGCTGGCCCACCACGCCGGCAGTTTCTCGTTGTTCATCAGCGTCGTGAGTGAGATGGTGCTGTTGCCCGCCTTCTCGATTTCGACCCCCTCGCGGCCGCCGGTAGCCATCCTGATGCCGTTCATCTCGACAGCGTAGTCGATGGCCAAATCCCCCAGCCGAACCCCGAACGGGTTGGGGTTGTTGACCACGATGTCGCTCTCGATGACCGTCGTGGACTCGTTGACCGAGCCGAACGCGTTGTCCACAGCGACCACCGACGGCGCGCCGATGATGCCGAGCGTCCAGGCGCCGCCGATGGAGAGCGTCAGTACACCCAGCACCGCGGCCGCGACCTTCAGCGTCGAAGTCGCGGCCAACTTCCCACCCAGCATGGGCGACTCTCGGTCGCCCGGACTCTTAGGGTCTGGGGGTTGGCGTGGTAGCCGGGCGGAGACCGAAACGCATGCCCTCCAGGACCACCTGCGTTCGGTGTGACGCGACGGCTCTTCGGCACGCTCTGTGGGCTGGTCTTTTTCGTCAACTTCGGCCGGGTGGCGTGGGCGCCGTTGGTCGAACCGCTCCAGGCGGCGTTCGGCGTCGGCCCCGCCGCCATCGGCTCCGTGACGACGTTGGTCTGGCTCGGGTCGGCGGCGCCGCGACTCCCCGCGGGCTACCTGCTCACCCGTGTTCGGCGCGAACGGGTGGTGCTCGCAACGGGCGCACTCCTGGCCGCGGCCGCCGCTGCGACGGGGGCCGCGGATTCGCTGTTGGCCCTGCGTGCCGGCGCGTTCGTCATCGGTCTTGCCTCCGGCGTCTACTTCGTGGCCGCCATCCCGCTGGTAGGCGAACTCCTCCCGGGCCAACGCGGCCGGGCGGTCGGCATCCACGGCACCGCCAGCCAACTCGCCGCCGTGCTCGCGCCCGGAGCGGTGCTCGCGGTGCTCGCGTCGCTCTCCTGGCGATGGACGTTCTGGCTGCTCGCGATTGCTGCCGCCGTCTCCACGCTGACGCTCGTCCATCTGGTCCGGCGCCACCCGGAGGCGGTTCCGACGCCGCCATCCGGCGAGCGGAAGTTCACCGCCGCGTTGGGTCATTGGCGGGTCATCGTCGCCGGAACCGCGTTCGTCGCGGGCGCGGGAGTCGTCTGGCAGGGGGTGTTCAACTTCTACGTGCCGTATCTCACGACCACGAAGGGACTGGACGCCTCGACGGCCAACTCCCTGCTGACGCTGGTGTTCGCCGCCGGGGTCCCCGCGTTCTGGCTCTCCGGGCGCCTCGCGGACCGGCTGCGTCACGTCCCGTATCTGCTCGCCATCAACACCGGGTTCCTGCTCGCGCTGTTCGCGCTGGTCCAGGCTGACTC